>NZ_JBHJWQ010000004.1:0-413997 GCF_042266885.1 Streptomyces sp. NPDC056061
TTGATGAGGATGCCGAGCTGGGCGCCGCGTCCGGTGCCGACCATGAGGGCGGTCGGGGTGGCGAGGCCGAGGGCGCAGGGGCAGGCGATGATCAGAACGGCCACGGCGGCGGTGAACGCCGCCGTCAGGCCCGCGCCGTTGCCGAGCCAGAAGCCGAGCGTGCCGAGTGCGAGTGCGATGACGACCGGGACGAAGACGGCGGAGATCCGGTCGGCGAGGCGCTGGGCCGCCGCCTTGCCGTTCTGCGCGTCCTCGACGAGCTTCGCCATCCGGGCGAGCTGGGTGTCGGCGCCGATCCGGGTCGCCTCGACGACCAGCCGGCCGCCCGCGTTGAGCGTGGCGCCCGTGACCGAGTCGCCGAGACCGACCTCCACCGGAACGGACTCGCCGGTCAGCATTGACGCGTCCACGGCGGACGCGCCCTCCACGACCGTCCCGTCGGTGGCGATCTTCTCGCCGGGCCGGACCAGGAACCGGTCCCCGACCCGCAGTTCGGCCGTCGGCACGGTCTCCTCACGGCCGCCGCGCAGCACGGTCACTTCCTTGGCGCCGAGTTCGAGCAGCGCCCTGAGGGCCGCACCGGCCTTCCGCTTGGAACGGGCCTCGAAGTAGCGCCCGGCCAGGATGAAGGCGGTCACCCCGGCGGCGGCCTCCAGGTAGATGTTCCCGGCGCCGTCGCTGCGGCCGATGGTCAGCTCGAAGGGGTGCGTCATGCCGGTCATCCCGGCGGTGCCGAAGAACAGCGCCCACACCGACCACAGGAACGCGGCCGAGGTGCCGACCGAGATCAGCGTGTCCATGGTCGCGGCCCCGTGCCGGGCGTTGGTCCAGGCGGCCCGGTGGAACGGCCAGGCGGCATACGTGACGACGGGGGCCGTCAGGGTCAGGGCGAGCCACTGCCAGTAGTCGAACTGGAGCGCCGGGATCATCGACAGGGCGATCACCGGCACGGCGAGCACGACGGCAGTGGTCAGGCGCTGCCGCAGGGTCCGCAGCTCGTCCGGCTCCGGGGCCTCGCCGCCTCCGTCCGCCGCCCCGTGCTCCGCGGGGGCCGGGGGAGCGGGCTCGTGCGCGGTGTACCCGGTCTTCTCGACGGTGGCGATCAGGTCCTGCACCGAGACGTCCTCGCCCCGGTAGCTGACCTTCGCCTTCTCGGTCGCATAGTTGACGGTGGCCTCGACACCGTCCATCCGGTTGAGCTTCTTCTCGATGCGGGCCGCGCAGGAGGCGCAGGTCATCCCGCCGATGGCGAGCTCGACCTCTGCGGTGGCGCCGGCGGCCGTGCCGGAACCGGTTCCGGTGGTGGCGGTGTGCGCGGACACGATGTCCTCCCTGACGAGACCTTCATACCCCTGGGGGGTATCACTTGTGGGTTCAGGTATACCCCCCACCCCTATAAAACGCAAGGGTGGAATGATCGAGTGGGCCCGGAGTGTGTGCGTCCGGAGGGTGGGTGCGGGTGACCTCACGCATCTTCGCTTCGCATTCCGGCTGCGTATGCGGTTGCTCGCCCCGTAGTCTGGTCATTGGACTAGACCTATTGCCGCTTCCTGGAGGATTGGGATCCGATGAGCAACCGTGCAGTCCTGGAGGTGATCGCTCTCGACGCGGAGGACGCGGTCGCTGCCCAGGCGGGTGGTGCGGACCGGCTTGAGCTGGTCACCGACATGGCGGCGGACGGCCTGACCCCGTCCTGCGCGACTTTCGCGGAAATCCGGTCGGCGGTGGACATCCCGCTGCGGGTGATGATCAGACTGGCGGACGGCTTCGCCGCCGGTGACGTCGATGTCCTCGTGGCCAGGACGCACGAGCTGCGGGCGGCGGGCGCCGATGAGTTCGTCCTCGGCTTCCTCGATGCCGATGGCTGCCCGGACCTGGTGGCCGTCGAACGGCTCGTCGCCGAACTGGACGGCTGTCACTGGACCTTCCACCGGGCGATCGACCGGGCCGCCGACCGGGACGCCCTGCGCAAGCAACTTGCCGACCTGCCCGGCCTGGACACCTACCTCACGGCGGGCTCCCCGAAGGGTGTCGACGACGGCATTCCGACCCTGGTCGCCGAGGCGGCGCGCAAGGGCGAACCCGGGTACGAACCGCAGATCCTGGTGGGTGGCGGCCTCCGCCTGGAACACCTGCCGGACCTGCTCGCCGCCGGCATCGACGCGGTGCACATCGGCGGCGCGGCCCGCCCGCACGGCTGGTCGGGCCCGGTGGACGCGGCGGCGGTACGGGAGTGGCGGACGGTGCTGGACGCCTGACCGGCCTCCGCCGCGCACCCGTTCCCAACCGCTCGTGATCCATGCCGGAACGGCGCGGCGGGCGAGACCGCTGCCCGCCGCGCCGCTCCGGCGGTACCTCCGTACGAGTCGGCCGCTGCCCGCCGCGCCGCTCCGGCGGAATCCCCGTGTCCGTTGTCTGCCGCGCCGCTCCGGTGGCGCCTCCGTACGAGCAGGCCGGGCAGCCGCGCCGCGCCCGCGGAATCCCGCCGCCCGCCGCCGGTCCTCGCCTACACCAGCGCGTCCGGCATCTCTGCCGCGTGCACCACCGTCAGCCCCGACACCGCACGCGTCAGCGCCACGTACAACCGACGCAGCCCCGTGCGCTCGTCCGGTTCGCCGTCCACCACCGCGGCAGGCTCGTCCAGCACCACGTAGTCGTACTCCAGGCCCTTCGCCAGCGACGCCGGAACCAGCGTCAGCCGGGACTCGGCCGTCGTCTCCTCACCGGGGGAGAGATACGAGTGGCCCGCAGCCGTCAGCGCCTCCGCCAGCGCCGGCACGCGCGCGTCGGCCGCGATCAGCCCGATCGACCCCTCGCGGGTGAGCGACTCCTCGCACGCCGCCAGCACCGCCGCGTCGAGCTCCTCCGGACCGGCCACCGGCCGCACCTCCAGCGAACCCGGCGACTCACGCACCGACTCCACCGCCGCGAGCCCCGGCGAGATCGACGGCAGCAGCCTCGACGCGTACGCGATCACCTCGCGCGGCACACGGAAGCCCGCCGTCAACTCCTCCACCACCGCGTCCGGCTTGCCCAGATGGTGGAGCGCCTGCGCCCAGCTCTCCGTCGACCACGGTGTCGTGCCCTGCGCGAGGTCCCCCAGCACCGTCGCCGAGCCCGTCGTGCAGCGGCGGCCCACCGCCCGGTACTGCATCGGCGACAGGTCCTGCGCCTCGTCCAGCACCACATGGCCGAGCGAGTGGGTCCGCGCCACCAGGTCGCTCGCCTCGTCGATCAGCACCGCGTCCGCCACCGACCACTTCGCCGACTTCACGCTCCGGGCCGGCTTCGCCCACAACGCCGCCTTCTGCTCGTCCTCGGTGAGCAGTCCGTCCGCGTGGGCGGCCAGGAACTCCGCGTCCGACAGCAGCCGCAGCACCAGCTTCGCCGGATCGATGGCCGGCCAGATCGCCTTCACCGCCGCCTTCACCGCCGGGTTGCGGGCCACCGCGTTCTGCACCCGGTCGTCGGGCGCCTCGCCCGCCTCCTCCATCCGGACCAGCACGGCGTGCGCGATGCGCTGCGGAAGTGCCTCGTGTGCGGCCCCGTACCGCATGTCACGCGCCAGCAGCTCGGTGACCATCTCCTCCAGCTCGTACGCGGGCACCCGCCAGCGGCGCGAGCCGCGGACCACCACGACCGGCTCCGTCGGCATCGTCACGTGCGAACGGATCGCCCTCCGCAGCACCTCGGCCATCCTGGCGTCGCCCTTGACGACGGCGGCGTCCGCCGCGTCCGTACCGCGCACCTCGATGCCCGCCGTCACCAGGTCGTCGACCGTCGCCTGCTTCACCTCCAGCTCGCCGAGGGCCGGCAGCACCTGCTCGATGTAGTGGAGGAAGGACCGGTTCGGCCCGATGACCAGCGTTCCGGTGCGGGCCAGCCGCTCGCGGTGCGCGTACAGCAGGAACGCGACCCGGTGCAGGCCGACGGCCGTCTTCCCGGTACCGGGTCCTCCCTGCACGCACACCGTCCCGCCGAGCCCGCTGCGGACGATCTCGTCCTGTTCGGGCTGGATGGTCGCGACGATGTCCCGCATCGGGCCCACGCGAGGCCGCTCGATCTCCGCCTGGAGGAGCTTGCTGGTGCGCTCGGCCTCCGCCGGATCGGTGAGGTCCTCGTCCTCGTACGCGGTCAGCTCACCGCCGGTGTAGCCGAAGCGGCGGCGCCTGCCGACGTCCTGCGGATCCTTCTTCGACGCTCGGTAGAACGGCTGCGAGACGGGCGCACGCCAGTCGATGACCATCGGGTCCCCGTCGGCGTCGTGGACGTGCCGACGCCCGATGTAGAACTGTTCCCCCTCCGCGCCCTCGGCCCGGTCGGCACCCACCGCGTGCAGGTAGTCCAGGCGCCCGAAGAAGAGCGGTGTATGGGCGAGGTCCGCGAGGGACTTGATGCGTTCGTCGATCTGCGACCGCAGAACTGCCGCGTTGACCCAGTTCGCGGTGACATCGCGGATGTCGAGGGCCTGGACGTCCTCCCGCATGGCGCGCAACGCCGAGCGGGACGCGGCGAGATGGGCGCGCTCATGGGCCAGCGGATCGGTGGTGGGATCGCTTTCGTGTGCGTGCGCGGGCACGGTCTTGCCTCCGGCTTTCAACACAGGACGACGGACCGTACACCGCCCCCGTCACGGCTCGGGGCGATACGGTCCGCTCGGGGATCGATCACGGGTACGCACGCGGAAGCGCGTACGGATGTCGGCCGGTTTCCGTCCGGTCGGCGGCGCTCCCCCGGCTGCCGGCGACGGCCGGTACCACGGTGCGGGAGGCGGGCAGACCGGCGAGTGTATCGACCGGCCCGGCCCGGGTCCAACGAATAACGAACAACGAGCGACGAGGCGGACGTCCCGCCCCCCAGGACGGGCCCCGGGACGTGCCCCACGTCGCGGTCCCAGGACGTCGCCCCCAGCGTGCGGTCGTCGGGACGTGGTCCCCGGGATACCGCCCCGTCCCCGGGACGTGGCCCCCGTCCCTGAGACATCGTCCCCCCGTCCCGTAGGGGTCGGGTCCGTCGTGAAGAGGACCGCATGGGACCCGAGGGGTACGAACTCCTCCCGCCGGTTCAGCCCGCGGGCCGATGTCCCCGCGGGGCGTCCGCAGCACCATGGAATACATGAGCACCGTCACCCTGAACCCCCGCAGGACCGGCCCCGCGCACGGCGCGAGCGCGGCCACCGGTCACTCCCACGACCACCGCTTCGGCGACACCCTGCGCGCCGTCAAGGTCTTCGCCCGCGCCGCGTTCGGCGTGATCGTCATGGGCGAGTACGCCGAAGAGGCGGGTGTCCGCACCCGCACCCGCTAGACGTCCGCACCCACCAGACGTCCGCACCCACCAGCTGTCCGCGCCCACCGGACATACGTACTCGCTGAACATCCGCACCCGTGGGACATCCGCCCCGTCGGGCGTCCGCGCAGACGTCCGCGCGAACGCCGTACGAGGCTCAGCCGCCGCTCAGCAGCTCATCCGCGTCCACGATCCGGTACGCGTACCCCTGCTCCGCCAGGAACCGCTGGCGGTGCGCCGCGAAGTCCTGGTCGATCGTGTCGCGGGCCACCACCGAGTAGAACCGTGCCTCGTGCCCGTCGGCCTTCGGGCGCAGCACCCGGCCGAGCCGCTGTGCCTCCTCCTGCCGCGAACCGAACGTCCCCGACACCTGGATGGCGACGGTCGCCTCCGGCAGGTCGATCGAGAAGTTCGCGACCTTCGACACCACGAGGACGCTCAGTTCGCCCTCGCGGAACGCGTCGAACAGCTTCTCGCGCTGGGCGTTGCTGGTCTCGCCCTTGATCACCGGGGCGTCCAGATGCTCGCCCAACTCGTCGAGCTGGTCGATGTACTGCCCGATGACCAGGGTCTGTTCGCCCTTGTGCTTGTGCACCAGCGCCTCGGTCACCTTCCGCTTCGTCGCGGTCGTGGCGCAGAATCGGTACTTCTCCTCGGTCTCCGCGGTCGCGTACGCGAGGCGCTCCGAGTCCGTCAGATCGACCCGCACCTCGACGCAGTCGGCGGGCGCGATGTAGCCCTGTGCCTCGATCTCCTTCCACGGGGCGTCGAACCGCTTCGGCCCGATCAGCGAGAAGACGTCCGACTCACGGCCGTCCTCGCGCACGAGCGTCGCGGTGAGCCCGAGCCGCCGCCGGGCCTGGAGATCGGCGGTGAACTTGAACACCGGCGCGGGCAGCAGGTGCACCTCGTCGTAGATCACCAGTCCCCAGTCGCGGGAGTCGAACAGCTCCAGGTGCGGGTAGACGCCCTTGCGGCGGGTCGTCAGCACCTGGTACGTGGCGATGGTGACGGGCCGGATCTCCTTGCGGGTGCCGCTGTACTCGCCGATCTCGTCCTCGGTCAGCGAAGTCCGCTTCACCAGCTCGTGCTTCCACTGCCGGGCCGAGACGGTGTTCGTCACCAGGATCAGTGTGGTCGCCTTGGCCCGAGCCATCGCACCCGCCCCGACCAGCGTCTTCCCCGCACCGCAGGGCAGCACCACGACCCCGGACCCACCGTGCCAGAACCCCTCGACCGCCTGTTCCTGGTACGGCCGCAGTGCCCAGCCGTCCTCGGCGAGCTCGATGGGGTGCGCCTCGCCGTCGACGTAGCCGGCGAGGTCCTCGGCGGGCCAGCCCAGCTTCAGCAGCGTCTGCTTGATCTGCCCGCGCTCCGACGGGTGCACGGCGACCGTGTCCGGGTCGATCCGGGCCCCGACCAGTGGCTGGATCTTCTTCGACCGGAGCACCTCCTCCAGCACCGGGCGGTCGGTGGACGTCAGCACCAGGCCGTGCACCGGGTGCTTGGAGAGGGTGAGGCGGCCGTACCGGGCCATCGTCTCGGCGATGTCGACGAGCAGCGCGTGCGGAACGGGGTAGCGCGAGTACTGCACGAGTGCGTCGACTACCTGCTCGGCGTCGTGCCCCGCGGCCCGCGCGTTCCACAGCCCGAGCGGCGTCAGCCGGTAGGTGTGGATGTGCTCGGGCGCGCGCTCCAATTCGGCGAACGGCGCGATGGCGCGACGGCAGGCGTCGGCGAGGCCGTGGTCGACCTCGAGGAGCAATGTCTTGTCGCTTTGGACGATGAGGGGTCCGGTCACGCGTGTCGGCCCTTTCTGCTGCGGGGACGGCCGTGGACGGCCGGGACTGGCCAATCGTCCAGTGTGCCGCATGCGCGGGCGCGGTGCGTAAGTCGTGCGCCACCGGGGCCGCGCGGCCACCGGGAGGCCGGGGCACAGGTGGCCGGTACTGGGGGGCCGGTACCGGCCGGCTGGTACAAAGAGGCGGTGCGCCGACGGACGGTCGGCCTCGGGGGAGGAGCCACGTGTCCCAGCAGCCCGGTGACCGGCCGCAGCAGCCGTTCGGCCACGCCTCGCCTCCCCCGCCGCCGTCGGCCCCTCCGGCAACGCCGCCGCAGCCCGGTCACGGTCGGCCGCAGGCGCCGCCGCCCGGTGTGCCCGTGGCCGGGAACCCGTACGCCCAGCCGGGATACGGGGCCCAGCCGGGCGGTGCGCAGCCGGGACCGGGATACGGGGCGCAGCCTTCGTCGTACGGGGGCCACCCGCCGCAGTACGGTCACCTTCCCGGCGGCCCCGGCCAGATGCCCGGCCAGATGCCCGGTCAGGTCCCGGGGGCCGTGCCGCCGGGGCAGGCGCCCGGCCCGGGGAAGCGGCGTACCGGGATCGTCGTGGCGGCGGCCGTGGTGGCGCTCGCCGTGGTGGCCGGCGGGGTGTGGTTCGTGGTCGACCGGGGCGATGACGCGTCGCCCGTGGCGAAGGAGAGCCCGAGTGCTTCGGCATCCGGCCGGAGCGGGGGCGAGGAGTCGCTCCCGACCGTTCAGCCGCCGCCCGAGGTGTCGGAGACTCCCGACCGCAATCCGTACGTTCCCGAGCCCACCGGGACCGGTCTCCAGGCCGTGTGGAAGGGGCCGAACTCCATCATGCTGGCGCTCGGCGAGGCGTACGTCGACGAGCCCGCCCGGATCAACGCGATCCTCAGCGACGGCCACGGCCTCGAATGCAAGGGGCGCTGGCAGAAGGACGAGAGCGGCGACTTCCTGGAGGTCGGGCTGCTGTGCCGGCAGGACGGGGCCCGGGTCGAGGACAAGGACCGGGTGGGCAATCTCAGCCAGAACGGCGACATGCTGACCGTCAAGTGGAACAAGGGCGCCACGGGCGAGGAGAAGTACACGCGCTTCCGCGACATGGACCCTGCCTGACCGCGGCCCGTGCGGTGGGGCGTCACACCGGCGACAGGGTGTGCTCGTCGGCCTCGTCGGCCTCGTCGGCCTCGTCGGCCTCGTCGCGGTCGCCGCTGCGCAGGTACGAACTGGCGAGAGCGGGCAGGATCGCCGGAATCGCGAGGGCGGCCAGCACGATTCCGAGGACGACGGGTGCGCGGAGCCCATGGGCCGGGATCAGGGCCGATCCGATGGCGGAGCCGAGGATGACCCCGAGAGTGATGAACGACGCGTGGACGGTGTTGACCAGTGGCGTGGTGCTGCCGGCTCGCTGCACCCGTACGGCCATCGCGGGGTTCATCGTCACGCCGACCAGGCCGATGCCGAGCATGAACGCCAGCGCCGTCGGCGGGGCGTCGGTGAAGAGTGCGAACCCGCTGAGGAAGATCACGTTGAGTCCGGTGCCGATCAGCAGTGTCGAGATGGTGTGCCGGTCGGCGAGTCGGGCGACGACCATGTTGCCGACCAGCGTCGCGGCACCGTAGGCGAGCAGCAGCAACGGAACCAGGCCCTCGGAGAAACCGGTGACCTCGGTCAGGATCGGCGTGAAGAAGCTGAACGCGGAGAACGTCGCCCCGATGATCAGGGTGCTGGAGACGAGCGCCAACAGGAACTGCGGCCGACGGAGCACCGCGATTTCATCACGCGGCGATGCCGGTGCTTCTTCGACCGCGCCGGATTCCGCGGGGTTCCGGACGAAGAGGACGGTCAGGATCGCGGCGATCAGGGTGAGCAGGGAGATGGTCCAGAAGGCGGCCTGCCAGCCGAGTCGTCCGCCGACGAACGTCGCCAGTGGCAATCCGAGCAGGGTGCCCAGCATCAGGCCGTTCATCGCGACGCCGTTCGCGCGGCCGCGCATCCGCTCGTCCACCAGCTGTGCGCACATCGACACGGCGATGCCGAAGAACGCCTGCGAGGCGACACCGCTGATGATCCGGGCGACCACCATGACCGGGTAGGAGCTCGCCAGCGCCGCGATGACGTTGCCGATGAGGAAGACGGCGATGATCACCAGCAGCGCGGTCTTCGGCGGTACCCGCAGCAGGAACATGGTCAGGATCGGTCCGCCGACGGTCATCGCGACGGCGAAGATCGTCACCAGGTAGCCGATCTGCTCGATCCCCGTGCCGAGGCCCTCGGCCAGTTGCGGCATGAGGCCGGCGACCGCGAACTCGCTCGTCACCATCGCGAAAATGCCCGCAGCGAGGACGTAGACGGAGAGGGGTATCGCCCTGGCCGAAGCGTGCGTGGTTGTCGAGGTCATGCCTGTTCTTTCTGTGATTGAGAATCCAAAACGAAGCCGCGCGAAAGCCCCGCGCCGGGGTTCGGGGCGAACGTCGCCTGTTGCGGTGCTGGGTGCTGTCCCGTCAGGGACTACGGGGCGGGCCTATTGCCCCCGGGGTGTTGGTTCAGGAGTCCGTGAAGTCCGGCGAGGGCGATCCGGTGCAGCGTCTCGGCGTCCACGCCGGCCTGCGCGGTGACCCGCAGGCCCGAGATGACGGTGCTGACCAGCAGCGCGCCGTCGTCCGGATCGATGTCCGGGGAGACGCTTCCGTCGAGTTGCCCGGCGCGGATCGCCTCGGCCAGCAGGGAGGTCCGCTCGCGCAGGTCGC
The DNA here is from genome assembly GCF_042266885.1 of Streptomyces sp. NPDC056061. Lineage (NCBI taxonomy): Bacteria > Bacillati > Actinomycetota > Actinomycetes > Kitasatosporales > Streptomycetaceae > Streptomyces > Streptomyces sp. NPDC056061. The sequence goes on from NZ_JBHJWQ010000004.1 coordinate 9,843, forward strand.
GTTCGAGGATGCGCGCGATGCGTTCATCTCGCTCGCGCAGGTCGGGGTTCATGAAACTGTGCACGACCATGCAGCCGGCCGCATGTCCGGCCTCGGCGGCAGCGTGTTCCTCGCCGACGACGACGTCGATCAGTGTCCGGAGCCGCTGGGCGCCGCGGACTTCGGCATCGGTGAGGATCGTCACCTGGAGCTCTCGGATCGTGCGGGCGTAGTGCTCCAGCGAGCGCACGAAGAGCTCGTCCTTGGAGATGAAGGTGTTGTAGAGGCTGCTGCGCCGCACACCCGCTGCTTCGCAGAGCTGCTCGGTCGAGGTGTCGGCGAACCCGTGCACCCGGAACTCGCCCGCCGCGGCATCGAGCACCGCGGTCTCGTCGAATGCGCGTGGTCTACCCATGCGAGGAACCGTAGCATGTTCTGTACTTCGAGATACAAAACAGATCGGGGCGGGTCCCCGGCCGCCGTGTCCGGCCGCCCTCACCGGTCATCCCGGATCGGCCCGGGGCGGTGAACGGCTTTCCGGTCGTCGGGGAACCCGGTTCGGGCCGCTCGGCCCGCCCGGTCACGGCGTGGCGTCGTCCGCGAGTTCCGCGACGCCCGTGATGCGGTGCAGCGGGTAGGTGCGGACGCCGTCCGCGGTGTGGTCGTAGGCCGTGACGAAACCGCCCTCGACCTTCACCGGGGCGATGACGTGCTGGCTGGCCGCGCCGTCCGCGTTGACGTAACCGATCCAGAGCACCGTGCCGGTCATCGCCGCGGCCTGGACGGTGGCGAGGGTCTCGGCGGCGGAGGTCCGGGGCAGGGCGCCGGGCGGGGCGGGGGAGTCGGCGGAGCCGTGGTCGGGGTCCTTGCGGGCGACGGTGGCGGCGGCGTCACCGGCCCGGATCGCCCGGATCGCCGCGCCGAGCAGGGTGGCGTCGGGGACCGGCGGGCCCTCGGGCACGGGGGCGGGGGGTGTGCGGGGCGGGGTGCGGTGGGCGCCCGCCCGGGTGATCAGGACGTCGCCCTCGGCGGACTCGGCTGCGGGCGCGTACCCCATCTCGCGCAGCCCTTCGAGCAGGGACGCCGGGTCGACCTGGGCGGCCAGGACCGTGGGGGCCAGGCGGCGCAGGCGCAGGCCGGCCGCGCGCCGGTCGGCGAGGATCTCGTTCAGCACGGCCTCGTCGTCGCAGCGCACGTACGACGAGGCGGCGCCGATCCGCAGGTGGCCGTGGCGGCGGGCCACGTCGTCGATGAGGTAGCTGAGCGGCTGCGGGACGGGCGTGCGGCTGTGCGCGGCGAGAAACGCGTGCAGGTCGGCCGCCGACTGCCCGGCGTCCAGGGCGCGGCGCACGGACCCGGGCGTGAAGCGATAGACCGTGGCGCCGCCCTTCGACTCGATGTCCGCGAGCACGGAGAGCATCTCGGCAAGGGGGCGTTCCAGCGGCCCGGGTGCGACGGCCGTCAGGTCGGCCTGGAGCAGGACGTGGTCCAGCGGTTCCGGGATCAGCGGCGCGAGCCGGGCGGCGGCCTCGGCGGGTCCGGAGTCGAGCAGGGCGCGGGTGTGCGCGGCGAGGGCGCCGCGGCCGGTGATGCCGAGGAGTTCCGACTCGCTCAGCGTCCACAGGGCGATCCGGGACCGCAGATCCGCCGTGTCCCCGGCGGAGGCGTACGGCCCCGACGCGTCCGCTCCCGGTGCGGCGGCGGAGGCGCTGCGCAGCGGGCGCTCCCAGCGGAGCCGGGCGAGCAGGCTCTCCGGGGTGGGGACGGTGCCCGGTTCCAGGGCGGCGAGGAGGGCGAGGACCCGGTGGCGCACCTCGGGCGCGGCGGATCGGTCGAGGCCGGGGCCGAGGACGGACATCACCCGCCCCTTGGCGTCCTGCCCGCCGACCAGACCGGAGGTGCGGGTGGCGGCCAGCCAGGCGGTGGCGAGGCTCGCCCACCGTTCCTCGGCGGGGAGTTCGGCCCACTCGTCGTAGGCGGGCGTCGGCGCGTACCGTTCGTCGGCCGCGCCGTCGGAGGCCACCAGTCCGGCGGCGTGGGCGAGTTCGGTCCAGAACGCGGCGACCGGTTCGGGGACGTCGAGGGCGACAGCGGTCCGCTTCAGGTCGCGGACACCGATGCCACCGGCCCGCAGTGTCGCGGGGCCGCCGCCGTTCCAGCCCTTCAGCAGCTCCTCGACGGTCGTCACCGCGAGGAGCGCCTGGCCGGCCGCGGCGCCGTCCACAGCCTGTGGATCGCGTTCCGCGAGCACGTCGAGGACGGGCGGCAGCGGCTCCGGCACCCGGTGGGCGCGTCCGGCCCGCAGATGCAGGGCGGCCTCCCGGGGCAGCACCACGGTGCGCGCCGACACCGGCAGCAGCAGCCCCCGGTCGCGCAGCCATCGCACGGGCGGGGCGGGGTTCGGGGTCACTTCCCCGTACGGCGGACCCCACACCAGCCGGTCCAGTACGGACAGCGCCTCGGCGGGGGCGGAGTCCAGCAGTTCGGCCATCGCGGTCCGGTCGGTGAACAGCCCGGTCAGGGACGCCACGGCGGAGACCGGGTCGTGGGTGGCGGGCAGTCCGGCGGCCGTCAGGATCTCCTGGAGGCGGCCCGGCGACATCCCGGCGGTCGCCTCCGCGACGGTCGGGCCCAGACCGGTGGGGGAGGGGCGTTGCGGCGACGGGGCGAGCAGTTCGCGCGCGGTGCGCACCAGCCGCAGCCGGTCGTCCTCGCCCCAGACGAGGGCCTGTTCGCGCAGCGTGTCCAGAGCCGCGGGCAGGGCGTCCGTGATCGCGCCGTCCGTGTCGTCGCGGTGCGCGCCGTCGTCGTGGCCGTCGCCGGTGAGCAGGCCGAGCAACGTCTCGTACGGGGCGGGGTCGGGGGCCACGGCGAGTGCCTCGGCGGTCTGCAGGGCGAACCGGTCGAGGTGTTCCAGCGCCCGTATGACGGAGGCACGGGTGCCGGCCCGGGTGGCGAGCTGGGTGATGTCGTTGGGCACGGGGGTGAGGAGATCGGGGCGGGCATGCAGCAGTGCCGCCAGCGATTCGTCGTCCCGGGCGCGGAGGGCTTCGGCGAGCGTCCGCGGTGGTGTGGTCATCCCCATCCGTCCCACCGTAGTCGGTGTCCTTCCCGGGGCAGCCGCTTCGGACGGGTCTTCTCGGGGGCGGTCGCTCCGGACGGGTTCGCGTGGGGCGGCGCCGTCCCCGATCTCTCGCCCGCCACGACGCGGCCGCCTGTGGCGCGTTGCGAGGGGCGGGGGGCTTGCGGTGGGTTCGAGAGGGTGGGGCGCTTGCGGCGCGTTGCGAGGGGCGGTCGCTCCGGACGGGCACGGGCGCTACCTTCGGTGCAGGGCGGTAGAGGGGAACCAGCGCGTGGGGATCGAGAGCGACCAGCTCGTCTACGACTATCTGAGCCGGGTCGGGGACCTGGCCCAGCAGCAACAACTGTCCTCGGCCGAGCGGATGAGGCTCGTGTCGACGCTCCGGGGCGAGATCGACCGGCAGCGGCAGGAGCAGTCGGCCCACACCCCGGCGGCGGTCCGCCGCATCATCGGGCGACTCGGGACGCCGGACGAACAGGTTGCCGCGGCCGCCGTGTCGGGGGTGCGGGCGGGAGAGGACGCCGGAGCGGTGGAGCCGCCGCGACGGCCGGAACGCGCCGCCCCGCAGCGGCGCGACATGCCCGTCCCGCGCGAGGCGCTCAAGGGGCTGCTGCGGAAGTCCGGTTCCGGCAAGGGCGCGCCGGATGCGGATAGGGGTGCCGGTGCGGGGGCGGGCGGTGGTGCGGACGAGCGGACGGGACGCCCCGCCGGTCCCGATCGCCTCGCCGGTCCCGAACGCCCTGCCGGTCCCGAACGCCCTGCCGGTCCCGATCGCCCTGCCGGTCCCGATCGCCCTGCCGGTCCCGAACGGCCCGGCGACTACGAGGGGTCCGACGGTACCGAGCGTGCTGAGGGCCCCGAGTACCCGGCGGATGCGGGGGTTCCGAGCACGCCCGGACCGGCCGCCGGGAGCGGTGCCCTGCCACCCCACATGGCCGGTTCCGACGAACTGGGACCGTCCGGCGACGAACCCGACTGGTGGCAGGTCGAGGCGGAACCGCTCGGAGTGGGCGTAGACGTGCCGGGGTTCACCGGTGGCGTCGAGGTCCCGGACATGATGCGGCCGCCGTCGGCCGGGGGCACCGTTCCGCGCCCGCGCACGGCGGAGGACGAACAGCCGGACACCGACGAGGACGAGGCTGTCGAGACCGGTCCCGACGAGGCGGCGCGACGGCGCCGTCGGCTCCCGGGGCTGCGCCGCCGGACCCCGCGCGACGAGGCCGGGGGGAAGGACGGCGAGGGGGCGGGGGCGTCACGGCGTCGGTTCTCCCACCCGCTGCTGCTGCTCGCCGCGGCACTGCTGGTCGCCGGGGTGGTGCTGGGGTCCTGGCCGGCGCTGGCGGTCGGCTGGCTGCTCGCGTACGGCTCGCGCACGTTGTCCCGCCGCGAGGCGAAGTGGGCGGCGATGGGGCTGCCGGGCGTGGTCGGGGCGGGGGCCCTCGTCTGGCTCTGGGGCAGGATCGACGGCCGGTGGGGCGAGCCGATCGGCGACGGACAGATGGGAGAGGCGCTCGGCCAGATGTGGCCGTGGGTGGTGCGGGGGGCGGCCCTCGCCTCCGCGCTCTACCTGGTGTGGCGAGCGCGGAGGCCGCGGTGAGGACTGCGCGGGCGGCGTCGACGGGTGCGTGGAGGCCGCGGTGAGGGGTGCGTGGGCGGCCTCGACGGGTGCGTGGGGGCCGCGGTGAGGGGTGCGTGGGCGGCATCGACGGGTGCGCGGGCTCCGGTGGCGGGTGCGAGGGTCACGCGGTGACGGCCCGGCGGCGGTCCGTCGGCCGGTCACTGCTCCCGGGGTGTGTCCGGGGCCTGGTGGTCGGCCGGTCACCGTCCTCGGGGTTGCGCGGGGGCTCGGCCGTCAGCCGGTCATCTTCGCCCGGAACTCGTCCAGGATCTCGTCCGCGGCGGTGTAGCCGATGCCCGCGATCCACAGCCGGTCGTCGACCTTGAAGACCTTTCCGGTCTTCGACGCCCTGAGCCCCTTCCACAGACCGCCGTTCATGGTCTTCGTCGTACCCGCCTTCGCCGGGTCCCCGTACGTCGACGTGAAGATGACGTCCGCGTCCGCGAGGTCGATCTTCTCGGCGGACACGTCGTACGAGAAGCCGTCCTTGGCCTTGTCGGTGATCGCGGGGCGGCCCATGCCGAGGTCGGCGAGGATCGAGCCGATGTAGTTCTGCTTGCCGTAGATCCGGATGTCGGCACCCTCGACGAAGCGGACGAAGTTGACCTCCGTGGCGGCGGCCTTCGCCTTCCCGCCGATCGCCTCGGTGACCTTCGCGACGTGGGCGTCGTACGCGGCGACCACCTTCTTCGCCTCGGCCTGCTTGCCGAGCGCCTCCGCGTGCAGCTGGAAGTTCTGCTTCCAGGCGGACCCGGTGGACTCGGTCATCACGGTCGGGGCGATCGCCTTGAGCTGGTCGTAGCGGTCGCCGTCACGGACCTTGCTGGTGAGGATCAGGTCCGGCTTCAGCGAGGCGACGGTCTCCAGGTTGGGGTTGGCGATCTCGCCGACCTCCTTGATGCCCTTCGTCCGGTCCGCGGGCAGATACGCGGGGAAGCCGTCCTCCGACGCCGAGTGCGTCGCGCCGACGGGCCGCACGCCGAGGCTGAGCGCGGAGTCCAGCTCGCCGGTGTCGAGGACCACGACGCGCTTCGGGGCCACGGGGACCTCGACGTCGCCCATCGCGGTCTTGACGGTGTGCGTCTTGGCGGAGCCGGAGCCGGGGGCGTCGTCGTCCGAGGAACCGCAGGCGGAGAGCGCGAGCACGCCGGCCAGGGCGAGTGCGACCGGCGGGAGGGCGCGGCGGGTGAGGGTGGTCAATGGGGTGCCTTTCGTGAGGGAGAGGTGGGGTGCGGGCGGTGCCGCTCCCGTACCGGCCGGGCCGCCGTGCGGGCACCCGGTGCCGTTCCCGCACCGCCCGGCCGCCGCGCGCGGGTATCCGGCAGCAGCGGGGAACGGCACGGGGCGCTGCTCACGGCGTCGGCGCGGCCTGCCAGGGAGCGCCCGGCACCACGAGCGGCGAGCCGGTCACCGGGTCCGGGACGATCACCGCGTCCAGGCCGAAGACCTCGTGCACCAGCTCCGCGGTGACGATGTCCTCCGGGCGGCCCTCGGCGACGATCCGCCCCGCCTTCATCGCGACCAGGTGGTCCGCGTACCGGGCGGCCTGGTTGAGATCGTGGAGCACGGTGACGACGGTCCGGCCGCGGGTGCCGTCCGCCGCAGGGGCGGTGAGCCGCCGCACCAGGTCCAGGACCTCCACCTGGTGCGCGATGTCGAGGTACGTGGTCGGCTCGTCGAGCAGCAGCAGATCGGTCTCCTGGGCGAGTGCCATCGCGATCCAGACCCGCTGCCGCTGACCGCCGGACAGTTCGTCCACCGAGCGGTCGCCCAGCGCGGTGACGTCCGTGCGCTCCATCGCGTCGGTCACCGCCCGTTCGTCCTCCTCCGACCACTGCTGCCACCAGTGCTGATGCGGCTGCCTGCCGCGGGCGACGAGGTCGGAGACGGTGATCGCCTCGGGGGCCACCGGGGTCTGCGGCAGCAGCCCGATGGACTGGGCGATCCGCCGGGTGGGGATCTTCGACAGCTCCGTGCCGTCCAGGAGGACCGCGCCGCCGCTCGGCCGCAGCAGCCGCCCCAGCGCGCGCAGGGTGGTCGACTTGCCGCAGGCGTTCGGGCCGACGATCACGGTGACCCGGCCGTCGGGCACGGCGAGGTCCAGCTCGTGCACGACGGTGCGGTCCTCGTACGCGAGGGTCAGCCCCCGCGCGACGAGTCGGCCGCTCGCGGCCGCCGCTGCGGTGCCGGAGGCGTCGGGCGTGTCGGACGCGTCCGACTTCTCGGACGTACGGGGCGAGCTCATGCGGTACCTCCCTTGCGACCGCGACCGCCGCCGTGACCGCGAATGATCAGCCAGATCAGATACGGGGCGCCTACCGCCGCCGTGAGGACACCCACCGGCAGTTCGGTGGGGGAGAACAGCCTGCGTGCCAGCAGGTCCGCGAAGACCACGATCACCGCGCCCATCAGCGCCGAGCACAGCAGCGGGATCTGCGCGGTGCGGGTCAGCCGACGGGAGATCTGCGGGGCGAGCAGGGCCACGAAGTCGACCGGCCCGGCCGTCCCGGTCGCCACGGACGCCAGCACCACACCGAGGGCGACGAGCCCCAGCCGGACCCGCCCGAGACGCACCCCGAGCGCGGTCGCGGTGTCGTCGTCCAGCGAAACGGTGCGCTGCGCCCGCGCCGCCCACAGCACGGCCGGCAGCAGGACCAGCAGCGTCCAGCCGATCGGGGCGGCCTCGGACCAGCCGCGGCCGTTGAGCGATCCGGTCATCCAGATCTGCGCCTGCTGGGCGACCAGGTAGTCGCCCTTCGTCATGAACAGGGTGGTGACGGACCTCAGGGCGATGGCGAAGCCGATGCCGATCAGCACGAAGCGGGTGGCGTGCAGCCCGCCGCGCCAGGCGAACAGGTAGACCAGCGCCGCCGCGGCCACCCCGCCGACGACGGACAGGTACGGCAGCACGGTGTACGAGGTGATGCCGAACGTCATCGCGCCGACCGTGAGCGCGCTCGCCCCCTGGCTGATGCCGATGATGTCCGGGCTGGCCAGCGGGTTGCGGGCGACGGTCTGGATCAGCGCCCCGGCCACCCCGAACGCGGCGCCGACCAGCAGCCCCACCGTCATCCGCGGCAGCCGCAGCGTGCCCACGACCAGCTCGTCCGGGGACGGCTGCCCCAGGATCACCCTCACGACCTCGCCGGGCGCGACGAAGTTCTCGCCGACGCACAGGTACGCGACGCAGAGTCCGGCCAGCAGCACGACGAGCCCGGCGGCCACCACAGCGGCCCGCCGGTGCAGCAGGAACCGTCCCCGTGCCCCGATCCGCACCACCCGGTACCCACTGGGCCGCACCTTCACCGCCTGCCGCGCGTCCACCGCCCGTTGCGTGTCCGCGGCCTGTTGCGCGTTCATGCGGGCACCGCCTTCCGACGGACCAGCGCGACCAGGAACGGGACACCGATCAGCGCGGTCATCACCCCGGCCGGGACCTCGCTCGGCGGGAAGAGGACACGGCCGACGACGTCCGAGACCAGCAGCATCACGGGCCCGATCAGCGCCGCCATCGGCAGTACCCAGCGGTGGTCGGTGCCGACGACCGCGCGGGCGATGTGCGGGACGGCGAGTCCGATGAACGCGATCGGCCCGGCCGCCGCGACTCCGGCACCGGTCAGCACGGTGGCGCCGACGCCGCCGACGATCCGCACCGTCGCGACCTTCTGCCCGAGCCCCTTCGCGACGTCCTCGCCGAGCGCCAGCGCGTCGAGACCGCGCGCCACCGACAGCACGAGCACGGTGCCGAGCAGCAGGAACGGCCAGATCTGCCCGGCCACCTCGGCCTCCCGCCCGGCGAGCGAACCGACCTGCCAGAAGCGGAACTCGTCGAGTGCGGACGCCTTGGTCGTCAGCACCGCCGTCGTCACCGACACCAGCAGTGCGTTGATCGCGGCCCCGCCCAGGGCGAGCTTCACCGGGGTGGCGCCCCCGCGCCCGCTGGAGGCGATCGCGTACACGGCGACCGACGCGGCCGCCGCCCCGAAGAAGGCGAACCACACGTACCCGGTCAGGGTGTGGACACCGGCGTACGCGATGGCCAGCACCACGCCGACCGACGCACCCTGACTGATGCCGAGGATGCCGGGATCGGCGATGGGGTTGCGGGTGATGCCCTGGAGCGCGGTGCCCGCCAGGGCCAGGGCGGCGCCGACCATGAGCCCGATCACGGTGCGCGGCACCCGCATGCCCCGGACGACCTCGGCGTTCTGGGAGTGCCCGCCGTGCAGCAGGGCGTCGAGCACCTCGGACGGGGGTATCGTGCGGGCCCCCACGGCCAGGCTGAGGAGTACCGCGACCAGCAGCGCGGCAACGGCCGCCGCCGTCACGAGTGCGCGTCTGGTGCGGCGTGGTGCGGCGGCTGACATCGGACCCAATCGGACGGCGAAGCAAAGTTAGGCTTGGCTAAGTCTAAGCATCGGTGTTCCACGGGCCGAGGGGGGCGTACCGGGGAGCACCCGGGAGCGCCCGGGGCACGGGGAGCACCGAACCGCCCCGCGAGCTCCGGGCCCCGCCGGGCCCGACGGCCCATCGCCGGGGTTCCGCGGGCCGTCACCGGGGTTCCGTGCCCTCACCGGGGCCCTGCTGGCTTTCACGGGGTCCTGCGGGCCTTTTCACCGGGCCCCACCGGCCTTCACGGGGTCCGGTGAAACGGCCGCCACCGGGCCGGTGACCGGGGCCGGGACAATGGGGAGCATGCCCGCACACCAGCCCACGCCCCCGCCGACGGCACTGACGGTCGGCTTCGACCTCGACATGACGCTCATCGACTCCCGCCCCGGCATCAAGGCCGCCTACCTGGCGCTCTCCGCCGAGACCGGGACGCCGATCGACACCGACCTGGTGGTGAGCAGGCTCGGCCCGCCCGTCGACGAGGAACTGCGCAACTGGTTCCCGGCCGGGGCGGTGGCCGCCACCGCCGACCGCTACCGGGAGATCTACCCCGCACACGCCATCACGCCGACGCCCGCACTTCCGGGCGCCCGGGAGTCGTTCGCGGCGATCCGCGAACGCGGCGGCCGGACGATCGTGGTCACCGCCAAGCACCGCCCCAGCGCGGAACTCCACCTCATACACCTCGGAATGGAACCCGACGTGCTCGTCGGCAGCCTGTGGGCGGAGGCCAAGGCCCGCGCGCTGCGCGAGCACGGCGCCTCCGTGTACGTGGGCGACCACGTCGGTGACGTGCGCGGCGCCCGTACGGCCGGAGCCCTGTCGGTGGGGGTCACCACGGGCCCCTGCGACGCCGCCGAACTCCGCGCGGCGGGGGCGGACGTCGTCCTCTCCTCCCTGACGGAGTTCCCGTCCTGGCTGAAGACGTACGCGGCGCGTTGAACCCGGGCGGCGCGGTACGGAAGGCGTCGCCGACAACCGATCACCCGCGTTCCACGGCCGAGTGTACGGTCCATGCCGTCGTACCGACCGCGACGACGTGCGTGGTGTCCTTCCTGGCGGAGGGGGTGCGGCCGGACCGGTGATGGGCGTGGTGTTCATCAGGTCGGCGCGCGGCCGTGAACGGCCCGGTGCCCGCCGGTCGGTCGCTGAGCCGCCGTTCCGCCCGCCGCTGACGCGCTACCGCTCCCGCGACCCCGCGCGGGCCGACCGGACCACGCCCGCGGCGGCGATCAGGAAGCCGACGCCCATCAGCATGCACAACGACCACGCGATGGACGGGAGCGGACGCGTGCCGAGGAACAGTGGTGCCATCGTGACCAGTGTGGCCAGTGCACCGACGAAGAAGACGATCGCGCCGAACCGGACCAGCCGGTCACCCGCGCCAGGAGGTGTAGTACTCACCCCGCCAGGGTAGTTCCCGACGGCGGCGGGACCGGCCCGCGGGCGACGGCGGCCGGAGGCATCGTTTCCGGACAGGGTCCGGATGATCAGGCTTGACGGGCGAGGCTCCCCTGGGGAGGCTGCTGCCAGCAGGGGAGCAGCACCACTGGATAGCCTGACCTGCTATGGCTTTGTTCCGGCATACGGGTTGAGATGGGGTGCGTGCTTTGCCGACTGGCAAGGTCAAGTGGTTCAACAGCGAGAAGGGCTTCGGCTTCCTCTCCCGCGACGACGGCGGCGACGTCTTCGTGCACTCCTCCGTGCTCCCCGACGGTGTCGACGCACTCAAGCCCGGCCAGCGGGTCGAATTCGGTGTCGTCGCAGGTCAGCGTGGGGACCAGGCCCTGTCGGTGACGGTCTTGGACCCGACTCCGTCGGTCGCGGCCGCGCAGCGCCGCAAGCCGGACGAACTCGCGTCCATCGTGCAGGACCTGACCACCCTGCTGGAGAACATCACACCGGTGCTGGAGCGGGGGCGCTACCCGGACAAGGCGGCCGGCAAGAAGATCGCCGGCCTGCTGCGCGCGGTCGCCGATCAACTCGACGTGTAGAACCGTTCGCCCGGCGCGGGACCTCCCGGCTTCCGACCGGAGGCCGCCCGCCGGGCTCTCAGACGAAGGACAGCGCGTCCGGCCCGAGGGGCGGTACCAGCCCCTCGGCCGCCGCGCGGGTCAGCAGCCCGCGGATCGCCGCGTAGCCGTCCTCGCCGAGGTCGGCGGTGAACTCGTTGACGTACAGCCCGATGTGCTGGTCCGCCACCGCCGGGTCCATCTCCTGGGCGTGCTCCAGCACGTAGGGGCGTGACGCCGCCGGGTCGTCCCAGGCCATCCGTACCGAGGTGCGCACCGATTCGGCGAGCAGCTTCAGCGTGTCCGCGCCCAGCGACCGCTTCGCGATGATCGCGCCGAGCGGGATCGGCAGCCCGGTCGTGTCCTCCCAGTGCCGGCCCATGTCGGCGAGGTTGTGCAGCCCGTAGTTCCGGTACGTGAAACGGGCCTCGTGGATGACGAGACCGGCGTCCACCTTCCCGTCGCGCACCGCGGGCATGATCTCGTCGAACGGCATGACGACGATCTCGCCGACGCCGCCCGGCACCACCTCCGCCGCCCAGAGCCGGAACAGCAGGTACGCGGTGGAGCGCTCGCTCGGCACGGCGACGGTCCGGCCCGTCAGGTCGGTGCCCGGCTCCCTCGTGAGGACGAGCGGCCCGCAGCCGCGGCCCAGTGCCCCGCCGCACGGCAGCAGCGCGTAAGTGTCGAGCACCCAGGGCAGCACCGCGTAGGAGACCTTCAGGACGTCGCCCTCGCCGCGCTCGGCCATGCCGTTGGTGATGTCGATGTCGGCGAAGGTGACGTCGAGGGCGGGTGCGCCGGGGACCCTTCCGTGCGCCCAGGCGTCGAAGACGAAGGTGTCGTTCGGGCACGGCGAGAACGCGATGTCCAGCGGCTCAGACGTTGTTCCGGTCATGGTGGGGCCAACCTTCCAGTACGGGGACGAGCTTCCCGAACGCCCCGGTGAGTGCGGCCAGCGCGTCACCGATGCGCCAGGCGTCGCGGTCGCGCGGGCCGACGGCGTTCGAGACCGCCCGGATCTCCAGGACCGGGGTGCCGGTCCGTTCGGCGGCCTCGGCCACCCCGAAGCCCTCCATGGCCTCGGCGGCGGCCCGGGGGTGCGCGGCGCGCAGGGCGGCGGCGCGCTCCGCGCTCCCCGTCACGGTGGAGACGGTGAGGATGTCGGCCGCGAGCGCGCCGGTCGCGGCAGCCGCCTCCCGGACCAGCGACCGGGGCGGGAGGTGCACGTCCCGGCCGAAGCCGAGCGCGGTGACGGGCACGAAACCGTCGGGGGTCTGCGCCCCCAGGTCCGCGGCGACGATCCGGTCCGAGACGACGAGCGAGCCGACCGGGGCGGCGGGCGCGAACCCGCCGCCGATCCCGGCCGAGACGACGAGGTCGTACGGGGCGGCGTCCGGACCGGGCCGGTGGGCGGCGGCCAGGCCGAAGGCGGTGGCGGCCGCCGCGGCGGCCGGGCCCGCGCCGCCCGCGAGCACATCGACGAACCCGGCGCCGCCGGGGGCGTCCACCCGGTGGAACCCGGTGCCGGGCGCATGGTGCGAGGACGTGCGCCCCCCGTCCCCGAACGCGCGCGTGACCGCGTCCCGCTCTGCGGGGACAGCGGTCACGACGAGCACACGCACGGGGCGGATCACCGGGTTCGGTTCGGGAGGGCCGGCGGGGGCGGGGTCAGGAGGACTTCTTCAGTTCGAAGTGCCAGATGCCCGTGAGGTTCTTGCCGCTCGTCTCCACGATGCTGACCTGCGTCCTGTCCGTGGTCTCACCGGTCTGGCTGGAGAAGAAGGCGCTGCCCGGGATGGACCGGTAGGTCTTCTTGTACGGCTCCTGCTCGGCCTGCTGGCCGTTGATGAACAGGGTCCAGCCGCGGTCGGCGATCTCCGGGTCGACGCCGAAGCGGACCTTGTCGTCCATCCCGACCTCGACGGACTTCTCCGCCTTCTTGTTGAGGCAGCTCTTGATGTCGGACGCCTTGATGGCCTTGCCGTCGTTGTAGCAGGCCGCCTCGGTGTTCACCGAGTTGCCGCCGACCGTGACGGTCGCGAGCGGCGTCGGCTTGTCGCAGGCGGACAGGACGAGAAGTCCCGCGGACACGGCACCGAGAGCGACGCCGATTCGGCGGCTCCTGCCGGAGAAGAACGCAACGGTCATGGGCCGAAGGCTATCGGTCGCCCCGGCTCACGCCACGCGGGGGTGCGGCGAGCCGTGCCGCGCGGCGCCCAGCAGCCCCCGTACGGACGTGGCGGCACCGAGGGTGAGGATGCCCGCGGCGACCGCCATGCCCAGTACGCCGTTGAGGGGCAGGAGGATGCCGATACCGCCCCCGACCACCCACGCCATCTGGAGCACCGTCTCCGACCGGGCGAACGCCGACGTCCGGACCTCCTCGGGCACGTCGCGCTGGATCACCGCGTCCAGCGAGAGCTTCGACAGGGCCTGTGTCAGGCCCGCCGTCGCACTCAGCACGGCGACCGTGACGGTGCCGAAGAACAGCGCGGCGAGCATGGCGGCCCCCAGCGCCAGGCCCAGCACCGAGGCGGCGATCACCTCCGGGCCGCGGGACCGCAGCCAGGACCCGATCGCGGTGCCGAGCGCGTTGCCGATCCCGGCTGCCACGCCGACGATGCCGAGCGAGACCGCGGCGTTCTGACCGGCCAGCGGCTGGTCGCGCAGCAGGAAGGCCAGGAAGAAGATCAGGAAGCCGGAGAGTGCGCGGTGCGCCGTGTTGGCCCGGAGCCCGTTCAGCACGGACGGGCCCACGGACCGCAGTCCGGGCCGCCTCTCCCCGTTGCCCGCCCGGCCCCACCGCCATCCGTTCCGCTCCGCCCGGGGCGGCGTCGCCCCGGGCGGCGGAACCAGCCGGGCCTTCCGCTCGCCCTTCGCGGAGTCGACCGCGGGCGGCAGCGTGAACGCGAGAGCGGTCCCGCCGACGAAGACCGCGCACGCGCCGTACAGCGGCCAGGCGGGCCCGATGAGCTGGAGCCCCGCCCCGATCGGTGCGGCGACCCCGGTCGCCAGCAGTCCGGCCAGGGTGACCCGGGCGTTCGCCCGCACCAGGGAGATGCGCGGCGGCAGCAGTCGCGGGACCACCGCGCTGCGCACCACCCCGTACGCCTTCGAGCAGACCAGCACGCCCAGCGCGGCCGGATACAGCTCCAGCCCACCCGTGGCGACCGCGCCCGACATGGCGAGCGCCAGCACCGCACGGGTCAGCATCGCCCCGGCCATCGCGGCGCGGCGGCCGTGCGGCAGGCGGTCCAGGAGCGGGCCGATCACGGGCGCGAGGAGGGTGAAGGGGGCCATCGTGACGGCGAGGTAGAGCGCGACCCGGCCGCGCGCCTCGTCCGTCGGCACGGAGAAGAACACCGTCGAGGCCAGCGCCACCGTGATCATCACATCGCCCGCGCCGTTCACGGCGTGCAACTCGATCAGTTTGCCGAGCCCTGACTCTCCGGCGCCGTGGGCATGCGTCGCCCTGCGGATGGATCGCGCGGCGCCGGTGAACGGGGCGCGAAGGGCACGCCCGACCGCCCGGCCCGTCCTGCGGAACGGGCCGGAATCCTGGTGCGACCGGGCGGAAGCCACCCCGTCATAGTGCCCCAGCCGGGGTGGTCACGAACCGGTGTCGGACCGGGGCACGGGCGCACATGGCCCTGTCGGGTCAGTGGCCGGTTGCCGTCGGTCTCCCCCGGTTCCGGACGGGCAGGTGGGCGGGGGACGATGAAGGGGGTAGCGTGCGTAGCGCGCCACCGGCGGTTGTGCTCGGCCGCGCGCCTATCGGCGATCCCGCAGAATGGATGGCAGAAGGTGCGCCCGAGGCAGGCACGACGGGTGCGGACGTCGACGCGGCCCCCAGGTCCGCTCCGCCCGCACCCGCCACGGCCGAAATCGATGGATGTGCAGGCGCGCCCGTGAGACTGGCGTATGGAGAGAAGCGATACCTGTGAGTGCTGCGACGACGCGAAGCCGTTCGGCCCGTACCCCTGCCCTCGATCGCCTGTGCGTCGAGGCGGTGGACCTCGCCCGCGCGGCGGCCGAGGAGGCGGCCGCGCCGGGGGTCGTCGGTGAGCACGTGGGGGTGATCGCCGAGGGGGACCGGGTCGTCACGCACTTCTTCGAGTGCCACCTGCCCGGATACCGGGGCTGGCGCTGGGCGGTGACGGTCGCCCGGGCGTCCCGTGCGAAGAAGGTCACCCTCGACGAGACGGTGCTGCTGCCCGGCGGCGACGCGCTCCTCGCCCCGGAGTGGGTGCCGTGGAGCGAGCGCCTGCGCCCCGGCGACATGGGCCCCGGCGATCTGCTGCCCACCGAGGCGGACGACCTCCGGCTGGAGCCCGGCTACACCGGCGAGGACGAGCCGCCGCCGAACTCCGCGGTTTCCGAGGTCTCGCGGGAGATGGCCGACCTCGTCGACACGGAGGACGCGGAGCTGACGACCCGGCCCGCGACGTCCGGCCGGGGCGCGATCGCGGCGGTCGCCGACGAACTCGGCATGCGGCGCGCGCGGGTCCTGTCGCGGTACGGGCTGCACCAGGCGGCCGACCGCTGGGACGAGGCGTTCGGGGCGAAGACGCCGATGGCTCAGGCCGCCCCGGCCTCCTGCGTCACCTGCGCGTTCCTGGTGCCGCTCGCGGGCTCGCTGCGGCAGGCCTTCGGCGTGTGCGCCAACGAGTTCGGCCCGGCCGACGGGCACGTCGTCTCGCTCTCGTACGGATGCGGCGGCCACTCCGAAGCGGCCGTGATGCCCAAGCCCCCGAAGCCGGCCCCGCACGCCCTGGACACCATGCGGGTGGACGAGTACCCGCTGCGCCCGGCCCGCGACTCCGGCTCGGTCCCGGCGGAGCCGGACGCCCCGACGGAGGAACTCGGCCACTCCTGACCCGGGGCGCGGGGCGCGGGGTGCACGGGGCGCGAGGCCGCTCCTGACCCGGGGCACGCTCCTGACCCGGAGCACGCGGCGCGCGGGTCGCGTCCGTTCGTACGCCCGAGCACACCTCGGCGGTGACGGGCGCCGTGCGGGCGGCGCGGGAGCGCCCGCGCGGGTCGGCACGCGGCCGCCGCACGTCCGGGCCGGGCGTCCCGCCACCGGCGCGTGAGCAGGCGTTTTCTCGTCCATCGGAGCCCGTCGGCGCGGCGCGCCCGTTGCCGACCGGGCGAAGCGCGGCAGGGGCGGCACGGCCCGACGGGAGGACCCGGTACCTTCGGGCGCACACTTGGCGGCACGGGGCGCTCTCATCGGCGGCACGGGGCGCTCAACCGGAAAGAGCGGAGTCACAGCGTGAGCATGAATGCGACCGAGGGGGCCGATCCGTTCGGAACCGCACGGATGCGGCGTGGGGTGCTCGACGCCTGGGGCGCCGGCCCCGCCCGGTTCCGTGAGGATGCCAACGCCGAGGAGGAGCTCGCGCTCGGAGGCTACCGCGACCGTCTCGTCGTCGAACTCGCCCAGAACGCCGCCGACGCCGCCGCCCGCGCCGATGTGCCCGGCCGGCTCCGCCTCACCCTGCACGCCGCGACCCCGGACGCCCCCGCCGTGCTCGCCGCCGCCAACACCGGCGCCCCGTTGGACGCCACCGGCGTGGAATCGCTCTCCACCCTGCGCGCCTCCGCCAAGCGCGAGGGCCACGAGGGCGCCGTCGGCAGGTTCGGCGTCGGATTCGCCGCCGTGCTCGCGGTGAGCGACGAACCCGCCGTGATCGGCAGGCACGGCGGTATCCGCTGGTCCCTCGCCGAGGCCCGCGACCTCGCCGCCCGCACCGCCGCCGCCAGCCCTGGCCTCGGCGACGAACTGCGCCGCCGCGACGGCCACGTCCCCCTGCTGCGCCTCCCGCTGCCCGCCGAGGGCACCGCGCCCGAGGGCTACGACACCGTCGTCGTCCTCCCGCTGCGCGACGGCGGCGCCGAGGACCTCGTCGTCCGGCTGCTCGCCGCGGTCGACGACGCACTGCTGCTCACCCTGCGCGGCCTCGACGAGGTCGTCATCGAAACTCCGGACGGCGTGCGGACGCTGCGCCGCACCCAGCAGGGCCCGTACACGCACATCGAGGACTCCGCGCACGGCACGCACCGCTGGCGCACCAGCACCCACCACGGCCCCGTGGACGCCGCCCTGCTCGCCGACCGGCCCCGCGAGGAGCGGCTGCGCCCGCACTGGTCGGTCACCTGGGCCGTCCCGGTGGACGCCGAGGGCGCCCCGGTGCGCCCCCGCACCGCCCCCGTCGTCCACGCGCCGACCCCCACCGACGAGCCCCTCGGCATCCCCGCACTGCTCATCGCCTCGCTGCCGCTCGACACCACCCGCCGTCACCCCGCGCCCGGCCCGCTCACCGACTTCCTGGTGCAGCGCGCCGCCGACGCGTACGCCGAACTGCTCGCCGACTGGCGGCCGGTGTCCGTCGACACCATCGACCTGGTGCCCGGACCGCTCGGCAGGGGCGAACTGGACGGCGCCCTGCGCGGGGCGATCCTGGGGCGGCTGCCGCGCGTCGCGTTCCTGGAGCCCGCCGCCCCGCGTACCGCTGTCGAGCCGGAGGGCGCGGACCGGTGGGACGCCTGGGACGCCGACGGCATCCGGGAAACGACCACCGCCGCGCTGCGCCCCATCGAGGCCGAGGTCCTGGAGGGCGTCGGCGCGGAGACCGTACGCGTGCTCGCCGAGGTCCTGCCGTGCCTGCTGCCCGCCGGGCTGGAACGCCGCAGCGAACTGCGCACCCTCGGTGTCGCCCGCGTCCCGCTGACCGAGGCCATCGACCGGCTCGCCGGACTGGAACGCGACCCCGGCTGGTGGCGGCGGCTCTACGACAGCCTGTCCGGCATCGACCCGGACCGCCTCTCCGGCCTGCCCGTCCCGCTGGCCGGTACGCCCGGGACACCGGACGCCGAGCCCCCGGCCACGTCCCGCACCACCATCGGCCCCCGCCAGGTCCTGCTGCCGCTCCCCGACGCGCTCACCGGCCCCGTCCTGGAACGGCTCGCCCGGCTCGGGCTGAAGGTCGCCCACCCGGACGCCGCCCACCCGCTGCTGGAGAAGCTCGGCGCCCTGCCCGCCACCCCGCGCGCCGTGCTGACGACCCCGCAGGTGCGGGCCGCCGTCGCCGGATCGCTGGACGCGGGCGAGATCTGGGACGAGGACGCGCCGAGCGCCGACGAACTCGCCGAGACCGTCCTCACCCTGGTGCGGGACGCCGAACTCGCCCCCGGCGACGAACCCTGGCTCGGCGCGCTCGCCCTGCCCGACGAGGACGGCGAACTCGCCCCCGCGGGCGAACTCGTGCTGCCGGGCAGCCCGTTCGCCGCGGTCATGCGGGAGGGCGAACTCGCCCACTGCGAACGGGAACTCGCCGACCAGTGGGGCGAACAGCCGCTCACCGCCTGCGGGGTGCTGGCGACGTTCGCCCTGGTGCGGGCCACCGACGTCGTCCTGGACCCCGACGAACTGGAGCCCCGCGAGGGCGACTTCGCCGAACCCGACGATGCCGGACTGCTCGACGCCGTGGACGTGTGGTGCGAGGACGTCCTCGACCGGCTGCCGGACGCGCCGGTGCCGCCGGTCGCCACCGAGATCGTCGCCGTCCGCGACCTGGACCTCGTCGACGACGACGCCTGGCCGCAGGCGCTCGCGATGCTCGCCCGTCCGCCGCTGCGGGACGCGCTGACCCAGCCGGTCCGGGTGCTGCTGCCCGACGGCACCACGCAGTCCGTCCGCCCCTACACCGCATGGTGGCTGCGCGACCACCCGGTGCTCGACGGCCGCCGTCCGGCCGGCCTGCGCGCCGCGTCCGGCGATCCACGGCTCGCCGGGCTGTACGACTCCGTCGACGCGACGGGCTTCGACGACGCGCAGGTGCTGCGCGCCCTGGGTGTCCGCACCTCGGTGGCCGCACTCCTCGACGAGCCGGGCGGCGCCGCCGAACTCCTCGGGCGGCTCGCGGACGAGGACCGCGCGGTCGACCCCGTACACCTGCACGCGCTGTACACGGCACTGGCCGACCTCGACCCCGAACAGGTCACCCTCCCGGACGCGTTGCGGGCCGTGGTCGACGGCGAGGTACGGGTCGTCGACGCGGCGGACGCCGTGATCGCGGATGCCCCGGACCTGCTGCCGCTGGCCGCCGGGCTCCCGCTGCTCCCGGTCGCCCCGGCGTGCGCGGCCGAACTGGCCGAGCTGTTCCAGGTGCGCAGGCTCGGCGACAGCGTCGAGGCCGAGGTGACCACGGACGGCGAGGAGCACCGCGTACCCGAGTCGGTGCGGGTCCTGCTCGGCGCCGGCACCCCGGACACGTACCTCGAACACGCCGAACTGCGCGCGGGCGGCGTCGAGCTGGACTGGCGCCGCACCCCCGACGGCACCGTGCACGCCGCCACGCTCGAAGGCGTCGCGGCCGGACTCGCCTGGGCGGCGGGCCAGTGGCCGCGCCGCTTCGAGGTCGCCGCCCTGCTGGAGGACCCGTCCCGCACGGAGGAACTGGCCCGGGACCGCTGGTTCGACTGACGCGCGGAGGGGCGTGCGTGGGGCGCGGCCCCGGGCGCGGGACCGGACCGTTCGGAGCGGGGCCGGTCCCGCTCCCTGAGCGGTGGTCGCGGAGACCTGGCGTGAGAGACCTCCGGCCGTGTGCCCAGGGGCAGTTCTTCCCGGATGATTCGGCAACGGGCCACCCGGATCAGTACGCTCGGTAGTGATTTCCTTACCGAGCCGATCCGGTGTGACGTCGATCCGGTGTGACCTGGGTCCGGCCTGTCATCAACATGGCAGACACGGAGCACACAGTGGTAAATCTCAAGGAATTGGACCCCGACGCGGGCGCGGAAGCGGCCTATGGAGCGCGGTTGCGCGGCGTACGCGAGTCGCGCGGCTGGAAGCAGGAAGACCTCGCCGCGCGAGTGGGGTACTCGGCATGTCACGTCTCCAGCGTCGAAACCGGCAACAAGCCGCCAACCCGTAAGTTCTCCCTTGCCGTCGACGCCGCCTTCGGCACCGGAGGGACGGCCGAGTCGTTCGAGCGCGAGTGGCGCGGGATCAAACACGGCGTGCTGCTGGCGGGCTTCCCCGAATACGTCGACCTCGAAGGACGGGCGACCGAGATCAGGCTGTTCGAGGTCGGCCTGGTCCCGGGCCCGCTCCAGACGTGCGAATACGCGGCGGCCGTCGAGAGGGGGTATGTCCGGCGGGGAGCGCTCACGGAGGAGGAGGCGACGGAACGGGTCGATGTCCTGACCCGGCGTCAGTCAGCGATGTCGCGGCCCGTTCTGCCGCTGATCATTGCGGTGCTGGACGAGAGCTGTATCCGGCGGATGGTCGGCGGACCGCACGTCATGGACCGGCAGTTGGCGCATCTGCTGGAGTTCGCCGAGCGGCCGAACACCTCGCTCCAGATCGCTCCGTTCACCATGGGGGAGCGCCAGCCCTTCAACCGGTTGGTGAACCTGCTGACGCTGACGGACCGTTCCGTGGTTGCGTACGTCGAGTCCCAGACCGGGGGTATCTGGACCGTGAATCCCCTTCGGTACTGCCCCTGTTGAGGGCCTACCATCAGCTACAGACGGAGGCGCTCTCGCAGGCCGAGTCCCTGGCCGTGATCCACCAGGCACGAAAGGGCATGTTGTGACCATCGAATCCCTCAGCTGGATGAAATCCTCGTACAGCGGCGGCGGCGGCTCCTGTGTGGAGTGGGCTCCGGCGCATGCCTCCGCCACCGGGATCGTTCCCGTTCGTGACTCGAAGCGGCCGTTCGGTCCGGTGCTGGCCGTTCCCGCCGACGCGTTCGCCTCCTTCGTGGCGGGCGTCAGGTCGGGGGAGTTCGACACGGTCTGATCTCCTTCTCACGGTCAGCCGGCTGCGCCCGCTGCCACCTGACCGGCGCGGTGGTCCCGGTGGGGCCGGCGCATCCCCTCGTCGACCCGGCCGGGTGTCCGGCCGGGTCGGGCGCTGTCGGCGGGTAAACGCGTTTCGCGAGAAATTCTCCGTTCGTCATACAACCCTTCACAACCTTCACAGGTCTGTTCTGCCGAGTCATCAGGCTCACAGACGAACGAGCCCCGCCCGGGCCGCACCACGTGCCCGCGGGGCCTTTCTCCACTGGGGAAACACATGCGTATTCGTGCCACCGTGGCCGCCGTCTCCGGCGCCCTGGCCCTGTCCGCTCTGGCCGTCCCGGCCGCCCACGCGGAGGACTCCGCGAACCTGCCGCACCTCCCGACGTCGGCCGCCGAGATCTTCGACGCCGCCCCGCAGAGCGCGCCGAAGAACGCCCGCGCGGCGGCCGCGGCCATGTCGGGCCCGGTCATCTCCAAGGTCGTCGTCAACGGCGGCAAGAGCATCGTCCTGGGGACCACCGCTGCCAAGAAGGTCTCGGTCTCCGTCACCGCCTCGCACCCCTCCGGCGTCTCCGACGCCTTCGTCGCCCTCTGGCACGGCAAGAGCCTGGCGTCCGAGGCCAGCCTGGACGGGCTGGTCGTGCCGAACGAGGACGAGGCCAAGTGCGCCAAGGCCAACAAGACGACCTCGACGTGCAAGCTGACCTTCACCATCAAGCCCGGCTACGACCTGTACAAGAACGCCCTGGCCGGTACCTGGAAGGTCTGGACGGCCGCGCTCGCCGACAACGGGGTCGACGTCACCGAGAAGCAGACCTACAGCACCGTGCGCGTGCAGCGGGCGTCCAAGCTGACGGTCGACGCCGCGCCCGAGCCGGTCAAGAAGGGCAAGACCCTCACGGTCAAGGGCAAGCTCTCGCGGGCCAACTGGGAGACCTTCAAGTACCAGGGCTACACCGGCCAGCCGGTGAAGCTCCAGTTCCGCAAGAAGAACAGCAAGACCTACACCACGATCAAGACCATCAAGACCAACAGCACCGGCAACCTGAAGACCACGGTCAAGGCGTCGGCCTCCGGCTACTGGCGCTACAGCTTCGCCGGCACCTCCACCACCCCGGCGATCAACGCTGCGGGTGACTACGTCGCCGTGCGCTAAGACAGGTCCAGGGTCCGTCCCGCTGCCGCGACACACTTCGGGCCGTGCCCGGGGGACGGCCTCCGTCCTCCCGGGCACGGCCCGTGCGCGTTCCCGCACGTGCCCGTATGCGCCGCCGCCTGCCGTACGCGCGTGGCGCACGGCAGGCGGCTGAGGGAGCGGCAGCGCGAGGGGCGGCCCTACGCCGGGAAGCGGCGGCCGACCAGCCGCCAGATGTACTCCAGCGCGACGGACGCGACCACCGCGATGCCCACCGCGGTCCACGGCATCGTCGTCCCCACCAGCTTCAGGGCGAAGAACTCCTGGAGCCACGGCACCACCAGCACCAGCAGGAACGCCAGCCCCATCGCCGCGACCAGGCAGATCCGCCACCAGGTGTACGGACGGGCGATGATCGCCAGGACCCACATCGAGACCAGGAACAGGGTGAGGGTCGCCGCGCTGGTCTCCGCCTCCAGCGCGTCCGCGCCGGTGTAGTGGTGACGGGCGAGCAGATACGTCACGAAGGTGGCGGCGGCCGCGATGACACCCGACGGGATCGCGTACCGCATGACCCGGCGCACGAAGTGCGGATGGGCGCGTTCCTTGTTGGGCGCGAGCGCCAGGAAGAAGGCCGGGACACCGATCGTCAGCGTCGACAGCAGGGTCAGGTGGCGCGGCAGGAACGGGTAGTCGACCTGGGTGCACACCACGAGGATCGCCAGCAGCACCGAGTAGACGGTCTTGGTGAGGAACAGGGTGGCGACGCGGGTGATGTTCCCGATCACCCGTCGGCCCTCGGCGACGACCGACGGCAGCGTCGCGAAGCTGTTGTTCAGCAGCACGATCTGGGCGACGGCCCGGGTCGCCTCGGAGCCCGATCCCATGGACACGCCGATGTCGGCGTCCTTGAGGGCCAGCACGTCGTTGACGCCGTCGCCGGTCATCGCGACGGTGTGGCCGCGGGACTGGAGGGCCGTGACCATGTCGCGCTTCTGCTGCGGGGTGACCCGGCCGAAGACCGCGTTCTGTTCCATGGCCGTGGCCATCTCGTCCGGGTCGGTGGGCATCCGGCGCGCGTCCAGGGTGTTCTCGGCACCCGGCAGGCCCAGCTTTCCGGCGACCGCGCCGACCGAGACCGCGTTGTCGCCGGAGATGACCTTCGCGGCGACGCTCTGGTCGGCGAAGTAGGCGAGGGTCTCCCCGGCGTCCGGCCGCAGCCGCTGCTCCAGGACGACCAGCGCGTGCGGGACGGCCCCGGCGGCGATGTCCGAGCCTTCGAGCCCGCCCTGCGTCCGGGCCAGCAGCAGCACCCGCAGCCCCTGCCGGTTGAGCTGCTCGATCTCGTCGAGCGCCGGGTCCTGCTCGGGCAGCAGCACGTCGGGGGCGCCGAGCAGCCAGGCCGTCTCCCTGCCGTCGCCCTCGTCGAACGCGGCACCGCTGTACTTGCGGGCCGAGGAGAACGGCAGTGTCTGGGTGCACCGCCACTCCTGGCCGTCCGGGCAGGCGTCGACGATGGCCTGGAGGCTGGCGTTGGGCCGCGGGTCGGAGGAGCCGAGGGCGCCCAGCACGCGGCGGACGTACGCGTCCTGCGCGTCGCCGAGGGCGCGGACCTCGGTGACGTCCATGCCGCCCTCGGTGAGGGTGCCGGTCTTGTCCAGGCAGACGACGTCGACACGGGCCAGGCCCTCGATCGCGGGAAGTTCCTGGACCAGGCACTGCTTGCGGCCGAGCCGTACGACACCGATCGCGAAGGCGACCGAGGTCAGCAGGACCAGGCCCTCCGGGATCATCGGGACGATGCCGCCGACGGTCCGGGCGACCGCTTCCTTGAAGTTGTTGTCCTTCACGACCAGCTGGCTGATCACCAGCCCGATCGCGGTGGGCACCATCATCCAGGTGACGTACTTGAGGATGGTGGAGATCCCGGTGCGCAGCTCGGACTGGACGAGGGTGAAGCGGGACGCCTCCTCGGCGAGCTGCGCGGCGTATGCCTCCCGGCCGACCTTGGTCGCGGAGAACGAGCCGCCGCCCGCGACGACGAAGCTGCCGGACATCACGGGGTCGCCGGGGCGCTTCAGCACGGGGTCGGCCTCGCCGGTGAGCAGCGACTCGTCGATCTCCAGGCCGTCGGCCTCGACGACCGCGCCGTCCACGACCACCTTGTCGCCCGGACTCAGCTCGACGAGATCGCCGAGGACGATCTCGGAGGTGGAGATCTCGGCCGAGATCCCGTCGCGCCGCACCATGGGTTTGGCCTCGCCGATGACCGCGAGGCTGTCCAGGGTCTTCTTGGCGCGCCACTCCTGGATGATGCCGATGCCGGTGTTGGCGATGATCACGAAGCCGAAGAGGCTGTCCTGGATCGGCGCCACGAACAGCATGATCAGCCAGAGCACGCCGATGATCAGGTTGAACCGGGTGAAGACGTTGGCGCGGACGATCTCGCGGATGGAGCGGGACGAACGGACGGGTACGTCATTGACCTCGCCGCGGGCGATCCGCTCGGCCACCTCGGCCGCCGTCAGCCCGTGGGTGTTGGCGGCCGGGGCCGGCAGCTCCACCGGATGGACCGGGTCGAGCTCGGCGCCGGCGTCGATCATGGCCGACCTCTGGCGGCCGTCGGCGCCGGAGACCTCGGGGGTCTGCTCGCCGGAGGAATGGGATGCCCGCTGCGTCATGGTTCCGACGGTACGGGGGGAACGCGCGAATCACCCATCGGGGGGTCCGAAGATCAGACCGGGGGAGGAGGGGAATGGTCCCGTGGGGGTACGGCACCCCGAGGCGTCCCTGACGGAACGCGCAGCTCACGGCAACCGTGCGGGGTCGAGCGACTGCGCGGAGTCGGGCAGCCGTGGGGTGGCGGTCGGCCGTGCGGAAGCCGGTCGGGTCGTGGCGGTCGGCCCTGCGGAAGCCGGGCGAGCGGGGTCGGGTGAACGTAGCCGGTCCGGTGGGCGGAGCCGGTCGGCCGCGCGCGGTCAGGCGGTCGCGCCCCCGGCGCCCGGCGCGGACGGGCCGGTGGCGGGGGTGGTGGACGAGCCGTCCGCGTCGGCGGCGGCAGCCGCCCGCTTGATCGCCGCGTCGCGCTTGCGCACGTACCAGATGCCGATCAGGCCGAGCCCGGCACCGGCCAGGCAGGTCCACAGCCACCACAGGTGCCCGTGATCGTCGAACCAGCCGTAGAACGGGAGCTGGACCAGGAAGAGGACGAACCAGAGGATCGTGCCGCCGGTGATGGTGGCGACGACGGGCCCCTCCAGGGGCTCGGGCGCCTCGTGCTTCGGTGTCCACTTCGCCATGGCCTCAGTGTATGGGCCGCGCCCGCCGCCCTCCCGGCCCCGGTGAGGACCGGGCGCCCGAAGCGGGTCCGACCGGGCTCGTGACCAGTCCCGGCAAGGGTCTACGCGCGGAGATAGCGATCTTCGCCTCATGTATTCATACTGAATCTGCTTAAGACTGTCTCGAATTATTCGTGTGAAAGTCCAAAGCTGACCACTTCTACTCCCCTCTACGTACGACTGAGGTCATACATGTCCCCCTCGGCCACCGCCCCGGTCGATTCCGTGCAGTCACCGGCCCCTCGGCCGCAGGGCGGCCTGGATCGTTTCTTCAAGATCTCCGAGCGGGGGTCGTCGGTCGCGCGCGAGATCCGCGGTGGATTCGCCACATTCTTCGCGATGGCATACATCATCGTGCTGAACCCGATCATTCTCGGCGGCGCGAAGGACATCAATCAGGAGTACCTCAACCACGGGCAGCTGGTCACCGCCACCGTGGTGACGGCGGCGTTCTCCACCCTCCTCATGGGTGTCATCGGCAATGTGCCGATCGCGCTGGCCGCCGGACTCGGCGTCAACACCGTCGTCGCGCTCCAGATCGCGCCCAAGATGACCTGGCCCGAGGCGATGGGCATGGTGGTGCTCGCGGGCTTCGTGGTCATGCTGCTGGTCGCGACCGGGCTGCGGGAACGCGTGATGCACGCCGTGCCCGGGTCGCTGCGCAAGGGCATCGCGATCGGCATCGGTCTGTTCATCCTGCTGATCGGCCTCGTCGACTCCGGCTTCGTCTCCCGCATCAAGGACAAGGCGGACACCACCGTCCCGCTCCAGCTCGGCGCCGACGGCCACCTCAACGGCTGGCCGGTCCTGATCTTCGTCATCGGCGCGCTGCTCACCATGGCGCTGATCGTCCGCAAGGTGCCGGGCGCCATCCTGATCTCCATCGTGTCGATGACGGTCCTCGCGCTGATCGTCAACGCCATCGCGGGCCTGCCCGCCGAGGCGTGGGGGCTGACCGTCCCGAAGTGGCCGGGCAACCCGGTCGCCACCCCGGACTTCGGGCTGATCGGCCAGGTCGACCTGTTCGGCGGATTCCACAAGGTCGGCATCCTCACCGGCATCCTGTTCGTCTTCACCGTGCTGCTGTCCTGCTTCTTCGACGCGATGGGCACCATCCTCGGCGTCGGCGACGAGGCGAAGCTGACCGACAAGGACGGCAACTTCCCGGGCATCAACAAGGTGCTGTTCGTGGACGGCATCGCGGTCGCCGCGGGCGGCGCGAGCTCCTCGTCCGCCTCGACCTGCTTCGTGGAGTCCACGGCGGGGGTCGGCGAGGGGGCCCGTACCGGTCTCGCGAGCATCGTGACGGGGCTGCTGTTCACGGCGGCGCTGTTCCTGACACCGCTGGCGACCATGGTCCCGTCCCAGGCGGCCACCCCGGCACTGCTGGCGGTGGGCTTCCTGATCATCTCGGGTTCGGTTCGGGACATCGACTGGAGCGACTACACGCTCGCCGTCCCGGCCTTCCTGGCCATGGTGATGATGCCGTTCACGTACTCGATCACCAACGGCATCGGCATCGGCTTCATCGCCTTCTCCGTGCTGCGGGTGGCGGCCGGGCGCTGGCGCGAGGTCCCGACGGCCATGTACGCGGTCTCGGCGGTCTTCGTCTTCTACTACGCGATGCCGGCCCTCGGCCTCACGTGACGTCCTCCGCCCCGATCCCCGCGGTCCCCTCCGCCCGGACCCCGTCCGAACCCTCGGCCGGGACCCCGGCGGCGCCCTCCGCCGCGTAGAACTTCTCCGTCTCGTCGACGGCCGCCTTGAAGCGCTCGTCGAAGTCATCGCGAATGAGCGTCCGGACGACATAGTCCTGGACGCTCATTCCGCGTCTGGCGGCGTGCTGCCGGAGCCGGTCGAGCAACTCACCGTCTATCCGCAGGCTCAGCACAGTCGATCCCATGACAAGCAGGGTTACCTGCCCGGGAAGCGGTTTCATGTCGCTTTCCGGATCCGACTCACTCGTTCGGGTGAGCGATTGGGCGATCCGGTCGTGACGGAGTCACACGAATGGTCTTTAGGGTAGGTAATGAGTTATGCTAATAAACATGCCTGACCTGATCCACGACGGCGACAGTGCGGCCGCCGTGAGTTCCCTCCGTTCCGCGGTGATGCTGCTCGGCCGGCGCCTCAAGCACCAGCGCGTCGACGAGTCGCTGAGCCCCACCGAGATGTCGGTGCTCGGCACTCTGGCCCGTTGCGGTTCGGCCACCCCCGGTGAGCTGGCCCGCAAGGAGCACGTGCAGCCGCCGTCGATGACCCGCATCGTCGCGCTGCTGGAAGCGAAGGGACTGGTCAGACTGGAACCGCACCCCGATGACCGTCGCCAGAAGATGGTCAGCCAGACCGAGCAGGCCGAGGCCATGCTCGAAGAGAGCCGCGCCAAGCGGAACGCCTGGCTGACCACGCTCGCCGAGGGCCTGGACGAGGACGAGTGGGAGACGCTGCGCAAGGCGGCGCCCGTGCTGGAGAAGCTCGCCCACCTGTAGCGGGGCCGGCCGCGCGGACCGCGGCCGCCCGGCGCGTCCCGTCAGTCGGAGAGCCGCATACGCCCGAGGAGGCGAACCCCTTTGAGTACGGGATCCGGAGCAGACTCCGCCCCCGCACCGACTTCCACCCACGAGAGCAAGCCCGGCGGGACCTTCTCGTCGCTGAAGATCCGCAACTACCGCCTGTTCGCCACGGGCGCCGTGATCTCCAACACCGGTACCTGGATGTCCCGCATCACGCAGGACTGGCTCGTCCTGAGCCTCACCGGATCCGCCGCCGCCGTCGGCATCACCACGGCCCTCCAGTTCCTCCCGATGCTCCTCTTCGGCCTGTACGGCGGCGTCATAGCCGACCGGGTGCCCAAGCGGAAGCTCCTCCTCGTCAGCCAGGCGGCGCTCGGCCTGTGCGGGATCGCCCTCGCGGTGCTCACGCTCTCCGGGGTCGTCCAGGTGTGGCACGTCTACCTCATCGCCTTCCTGCTCGGCATGGTGACGGTCGTCGACAACCCGGCCCGCCAGTCGTTCGTCTCCGAGATGGTCGGCCCCGACCAGCTCCGCAACGCGGTGAGCCTCAACTCGGCGAACTTCCAGTCCGCCCGGCTCATCGGCCCCGCCGTCGCCGGTGTCCTGATCACCACGGTCGGCAGCGGCTGGGCCTTCATGTTCAACGGCCTCTCCTTCGCCGCACCGCTCATCGGCCTGATGCTGATGCGCCCGAACGAACTCCACAAGGCCACCGTCGTGCCCCGTGCCAAGGGACAGCTGCGCGAGGGCCTGCGCTACGTCTCCGGCCGCCCCGAGCTGATCTGGCCGATCGTCCTGGTCGGCTTCGTCGGCACGTTCGGGTTCAACTTCCCGATCTGGCTCACCGCCTTCGCGGACGAGATCTTCCACGGCGGTGCCGGGATGTACTCGTTCTTCAACATCCTCATGGCGGCCGGCTCCCTCGCCGGAGCCCTGCTCGCCGCCCGCCGCCGCTCCTCCCGGCTGCGGATGCTGGTGGCCGCGGGCACCGCCTTCGGCCTGCTGGAGATCATCGCGTCGCTGGCACCGGCCGTCTGGATCTTCGCGATCCTGCTGGTCCCGATCGGCATGATCGGCCTCACCACCAACATCAGCGCGAACACCAGCGTCCAGATGGCCGCCGACCCGGAGATGCGCGGCCGGGTCATGAGCCTGTACATGATGGTCTTCGTCGGCGGTACGCCGGTGGGCGCCCCGATCGTCGGCTGGATCAGCGACGCCTACGGGGTCCGTACCGGCATGGCCGTGGGCGGTGCGCTCTCGCTCGCGGCGGCGCTCGGCGTCGGCCTCATGCTCGCCCGCGTCGGCGGCCTGCGGCTCCGGGTCGACCTGCGCCCCGGCCGCCCGCACGTCCGCTTCGTGCCCCGCGAGGAGCTCGCCGCGGCGGCCTGAGGCCCGCCCGGACCCGCACCCACGACACGGCCCCCGACCGGTACCGGTCGGGGGCCGTGTCGTGCGGGGCGTCAGTCGCAGGGGAAGCCGTCGGTGCGCAGGACGAGGCCGACCGCGGTGTCGGAGAGGCCGATGCCCGTCCCGAACAGCACGGTCGGCCTCGACCCGTGCACGCCGTCCGCTGCGCCGCGGAAGACATGGCGCCCGCCGTGCGGTGCGAGACTCGGCCCATGAGCAGCCTCAGACTCTTTGTCGCCGTTCTCCCGCCCGAACCAGCCGTCCAGGAGCTGCGCCGCGCGGTCTCCGCCCTGCACGCGCTCCCCGGTGCCGACCGGCTGCGCTGGACGGCGGTGCCGAACTGGCACTTCACGCTCGCCTTCCTCGGGAACGTGGACGAGGAACTGCTGCCCGAACTCCACACCCGCCTGGCCCGCGCCGCGCGCCGCACCGAACCCTTCCCGCTGCGCCTCCACGGCGCCGGACGGTTCGGCGGCCGGGCCCTGTGGACGGGGGCGGCGGGGGCGCTCGACACCCTGCGGCTCCTCGCCGAACGCGCCGACGCCGCGGCCCGCAGGTCCGGCGTCCCGATGGACGAGCACCGGCGCTACAGCCCGCACCTCACCCTCGCCCGCAGCCGCACCGAGACCGACCTGCGCCCCTTCGCCGAGGCCCTCGGGGGTTTCGAGGGCACCTCGTGGCAGGTCGGTGAGGTCGCCCTCGTCCGCAGCAACCTGCCGGTGAGCGGGGTGTCGGGCGAGCGGCCCCGGTACGAGGTGCACGCATCCTGGGCGCTGGGCCGCTGAGCGCGACGGTTAGGCTCGACGAGTGGATCCGAAGACCAGAAACCGCATCATGGCGGCCGTGCTCGTGCTGATGTTCGTCGTCGTCGCCGTGGCAGCCGCCGTCGGCCAGTGACGCGTACGGCCGGCGTCGGCGGTCGGGCCGTGCGGCCCGTACCGGGTCCGGTGAGGTGTGCCGGAGCCGTGCGCGGGAGAACCGCACGCACGGCCCGCGGCGGCCGGGTCCGGAACGGGGCGGAAGCCACCGCCCGAGTCCCCGGCCCCGCTCAGGGCCTGCCGGCCCGCTGCGACTGGGCTGCCGTGCCCGCGTTCCGGTCGGAGGTCATCCGACGGGCTCCCCGGTGGCGTGGGGCTCCGCACGGTGCATGAGCGTCCACAGGTCGGCGTACTTCCCACCGGACGCCACCAGCTCGTCGTGCGAGCCGAACTCCACGAGACGGCCCCGGTGGAGCACCGCGATGCGGTCGGCGTCGCGGATGGTGGAGAGCCTGTGGGCGATGGTGATCACCGTACGTCCCTCGGACACGCGGTCGAGCGACTGCTGGATGTCGCGCTCGGTCCTGCTGTCCAGGGCGCTGGTCGCCTCGTCGAAGACCAGCACCGGTGCGTCGCGCAGCAGTGCGCGTGCGATCGAGAGCCGCTGCTTCTCCCCTCCTGACAGCTGATGGCCGCGCTCGCCGACCGTGGTGTCGTAGCCGTCCGGCAGCTCGGATATGCGGGCGTGGATACCGGCGGCCGCGCAGGCGTCCATCAGTTCCCGGCCCTCGGCGTCGGGCTTGGCAATCCTCAGGTTCTCGGCGATGCTCGCGTGGAAGAGAAACGGGTCCTGCGACACGACGGCGACCGCGTCCGACAGGGTCTCGAACGTCAGATCCCTCAGGTCCTCGCCGTCCAGGGTGACCCTGCCGCGTGTCGGGTCGTACAGCCGGGCCAGCAACCGGGCCAGGGTCGACTTCCCCGACCCCGTCTCACCCGCGATGGCGATGCGGGATCCGGCGGGGATGTCCAGGGAGATTCCCCGGAGAGCAGGCTCGGCATCGGCGGAGTAACGGAAATCGACATCGCGCAGACGGAAGGAGCCCCTGATCTCCGCTCTGGGCACGGACAGGGCCGTCGGCTTCTCCACGACCTCGGGTTCCTGGTCCAGGTACTCGAAGATCCTGGTGAACAGCGCCAGGCTGGTCTGCAGTTCGACACCGAGCTGTGCGAGCGACATCGCGGGCCCGAGCAGGGCGGCCTGGAGGGTCACGAAGGCGACGAGGGTCCCGATCGAGAGGGAGGAGCTCCCGTACGCGGAAGCCAGCCCGGCACCCCAGTAGAGGAACACGGAAAGAGAGGCCATGGCGATGGACAGCTGGGCGATGCGCCAGCGTCCCGTCACCGCCGCCCGGACATCGAGGTCGGCAAGTTCGCGGGAGCGCACGGCGAACTTCTCGACCAACGCGGCGGACCGGCCCATGGTCCGCCCGAGGACGATGCCGTCCACGGACAGCGATTCGTCCACGTGCGACGTGAGGGACGCCATCTTCTCCTGACGCGTTTGCATGATCCTTCTGCGTGCTCTGCCGACGCTCAGGCTCACCAGGGCGACCACCGGAAGCAGGGCGAGCGAGATGCAGGCGAGCCGCCAGTCGAGAACGAACATCGCCACGGCGGTCGCCAGCAGCGTGGTCACGCAGTTGACGGCGGCAGCCGCGGTGTTCGTCACGAACGACTGCACGCCGCCGATGTCGTTGGCTATCCGGGACTGCAACTCACCGGAGTGCGTCCTGATGAAGAAGTTCAGGGAGAGCCGGTGCAGGTGGCTGTAGACGGACACGCGCAGGTCGTTGATGACCCGCTGCCCCACGGTGGTGGACATCCACGCCTGCCAGACCTGCAGGGATTCCGTGACCGTGATGACCGCGAGCATGCCGACGGCCAGCGCCGACAGCAGTCCGCCGCGCCTCTGCGGAATGGCGGTGTCGATTATCTCGCGTATGAGGAAGGGAGAGCTCAGCGAGATCGATGAGGCGACGACGATGAGGCCGACCACGGTGAACAGGCGTGATCGGTAGGGGGCGAAGAGCGCGAGGATTCTTCGTGCCTGTGCCGTGTCGAACGGCATACGAGTCCCAATCTGCCAAGACGGCGGCCGGAGCCCGTCGGGGACGGGCTCCGAGCCGGAACGGCTGTCACACGGTGAGCAGGGCGGCCCCCCATTCCCCGGCCGTCGTGTTTCCTCGTGCGTACGACTCCAGGGCGAGGCCCACCCCCGCGGCTCCGTCGAGGAATCCGGGGAAGTCCGCCGTTCCGTCCGAGCCCTCCACCGTGAAGCGCAGCCCGAAGGCACTGTCCGTGTCGAAGGATCCGATGATGCCGACGACGATGTCGTCGAGGACCCGCGACACCTGCGGACAGTCCTCCTCGAAGAACTGGAGCAGGTGGAGAGCACCGGCCCAGCCGTGGCAGGCGGAGGCATCGTGCACGACCCAGTCGGACGGGGGGACGCTCAGCTGGGAGGCGACCGAACGGACCGCCAGGTCCGACCAGTCCGGACGGCCGAGGGCGTGCCCGGCCAGTTGCAGGGCACGCGACACCCCCGGCGAGCCGTAGCACCACGAGGGACGCTTCCTGCGCCACGGGCCCACTTCGCCGGCTCGCCACTCGTCGAAGCTCACCCACCCGGGCCAGAAGACCCCGCGTTCGTCCCGGAGGCTCCAGTCGTCGAGGAGCCCCACGAGCCTCTCCACGGCACCGCGCTGCCCGTCGACGACGACGCCGGCCGACCACGAGAGGGACAACAGGGCGAGGGGGCCCGCGATCCCGTGGGCCAGGCCCAGGTTGAGATGGCCGTCCGCGCCGAAGGGCAGAGCCCTGTCCGGATCGGCGGTCGGCGGCACCAGGGACCAGTACCCGGGCACCCGCGAGCCGCCGTACTCCACATCGGACGCCATCCGCACCAGGGCGGAAAGAACTCCTTCGAGCTCTTCGCCCATGGTGTCCTTCCGCATGAGCAGGTAACGCCCGATGCCGGTCAGACCCGAAAGCACATCGAAGTCCTGAAAGCTCCGGCAGGGGCCGTCGCCGACCATGGAGACCATGGTTTCGGAAACGTACCGGACATGTGTGTCGAGTTTCCCGACCGCCTGGACGTATCCACCGGTCGCGCGATGTGCGACCCAGGTGGCGAACGCCAGGGAGCTGACGTCGTTGTAAAGGCCCTTGATACGGTCGGTGCGCCGGAGAGCGGCGAGCGATTCGGCGAGGTACTTGTGCGTGAATGCCGCGCTGCCCGGGTCCCTTTCGATGCGGTTGCTGAAGAGGAGGGAAATTCCGGTGAGTCCTGAACCGAGGGAGAGCGGATACCATCTCTGGCTCTCCGGGAGCAGTTCCTCGGGTGCCCACACCTGATCGTGCACCCTGGCCGGATCCGCGAGCTTCTCCGCGATGAGGTCGGAAATGCGGAGGGCTTCCTGCGCGTACGTGCGAGCCACTTTCCTTCTCCTTCTTCACGAGGTGGCGTTGAGGGCGCGCGACGCTTTTTCCAGGAGCGTCAGGGTCCTTCGCTCGTGTGGGACGTCCGTGCCGAACAGGCGGTTGTGCTGCATATGGAGCAGGCCGACGAGTGCCGTGTTCCGGGAGTCCGTGTCACGCCGCCCGTTCCGGACGCGGAGGACGTGGCTCCCGTACTCCCGCGCCACCGCGGAGTTCTCCCAGAAGGGCTTGAGCGCGGCGACACCGGTGGCCTCGGCGAGCTGTTGGGCCGTACCGCCGGGACGTATGAGCGCGGTGGCCATGTCGACGAAGTCCCGGGGGACGGAAACCGGACCGGAACTCCTGGGCGCGACATGCGCCGCCCACTCGCACCAGTCCCATTTCCCCAGGGATTCCAGAAGTGTCGCGTAGTTGGCCACCAGGAGGACTTCCGACGGGATGTCCTTCTTGGCGGCGGACAATTGCGCGAGCACCGACTGGCTGTCGACACAGAAGAGTTGTTCCGCCGGGACGATCGCTTCCGGGCCCCCGTACCGTGACACCTCGGGTTCGTAGGAGCCCAGTTGCACGTCCCGGAGCAGTCCCGCACTCCTCATCGTCCGCGTGTGACGGAACAAGGCGGGAAGAACCTTCTGGCAGATCCTCTCGGGGTCGCCATGAAAGCGGATTCTCAGATGCGGGTCCGGATCGGCGTACCGGATGAAGTGCCATCGGTCGATGGAGTCGGCCACGTCCCGTACGAGCGCTGATACGAAGGTCGAGAGGAGTTCGTTCTGGGTCGACTCGGAGGAGTAGAGCTTCGCGAAGATCCACTCGCCTCCGGGAAGGTGAAGGGTCTCGTCGAACACGGCCGGCATGGTGAAGTGCGAGTGCTTTTCCTTCTTCGCCCGGGGCAGGAGCGGAACGATGAATTCATTGCTGCGCCCGTGGATCCAGTCGAATTCCCGGCGGCTGGAGTTCCTGTCCTCCGACACCCTGGTGTCGGGATTCCTGGAGATCTCGCGCCGCAGCATCTCCTGTTGGAAGGCGTTGCTGAGATCGATTCCGTACACGCGGTCGTACGTGGCGACGTTGATCCGGTCGGGCACGTCGAACTTCTCGCGCCAGTCGTCGAGCGAGGCTCTCCAAGTCCTCCGGTCGGTGGCGGCGCGTCGGAGTTTGCCGTCGACGTTCCACTGGAGGGGCGAGGCCACGGTTCTTCCGAAGCGCACGCGTGGCAACTGCGGGGCGTGCTTCTGGCCGGACCAGTCCCAGGGCTGCCACATCTTGGACTCGCCGCCGTACCGGAATTCCGCGAGGAACCGCGCGATGTTGGGTGCGTGATCCCGCACGTTGAGCATGTGCGGGAGAACCGAGACGACTTCCTGGCCGGTCTTCTGCCAGTACAGGCGCATGCGGTGCCCGTCGTCCGCCACGCAGAGGTCGCGCCAGTCGATGTTCGACGGATCGGCCGGATCGTGGAAGGTGCCCAGATGGATCTTGTACGGTGCGACGGCCGGGACCTGGACGAGATTGAAGAGCCTGGGCGTTCTGGGCATGAAGAACACCTGGGCCGTGATCGCGTCGGGGTCCGGTGCGGCCATGAGCCTCGCCAGTTCGTCCGTGCTCCCGGTGACGCCGGCGAACCGCCCGGTCGTGGCGCCCGCGGTGACGCTTCCGGTCAGCGGTGTCGCGAGAAGCTCGAAAGCCCCCGAGTTGAGTGCTTCCAGGTCGCGTGCGAGTACCTGGAAGCTCAGTTCCATCGCGGTGGGAACGCGCGGCTTCCGGTCTCCCGACAGATCGAGGATGTC
The DNA here is from genome assembly GCF_042266885.1 of Streptomyces sp. NPDC056061. NCBI lineage: Bacteria > Bacillati > Actinomycetota > Actinomycetes > Kitasatosporales > Streptomycetaceae > Streptomyces > Streptomyces sp. NPDC056061. Next base: position 45,184 of record NZ_JBHJWQ010000004.1, read on the forward strand.
CTGACGGCCGAGGCGTATTTCCCGGGTGTCGCGACCGAGGCCCTCCTGCAGCAGTGACGCCAGTTTCTCTTCGCGATCGGAGTCCGTTTCCGGGTGTTGGTGCGTGAGGCTCCGGTGCGAGGACGGGTTCTGATAGGACGCCGGAAATCCGAGTCCCGCATGCGGATCGACGAGTCGTCCGATCGGAACGGAACGTGCCGTGCCGTATTTTTCGAGAAAGGCGTTCCGGTACTCGTTCCAATGGGAGTTGGGCGCCCGCTCCGGCGCGATCGACCACATCGCGGACGCGTACGCCTCCGCTTCGTCCAGCACGGATCGGGGCAGGGTGACCGACAGCCCGGAGAGCAGATCCACCTGGACGGGCGGACGGCCGCTGTCCTCGACGGCGGGGACACGTTCCAGAATGTCCCGCCAGCTCTCGATTCCGTCCCCCGGAGCGAGACGTGCGTACGCCTCCAGGGATTCCGAGACGGCGACCATGCGGGGTGTTGCGGGGGAGTCCGGGCCGAGCGCGGTCATCGCGCTGCGCAGGGGTGTTTCGTTCGGATGCGCGGGAGCGAACGAAGTCAACAGCAGTTCGTGCCGGATGAGCCCGGCCATCATGTCGTCGATCTTTTCGAGTGCGGATTCACCGAACTTGTCCGCTGCCTCGTCCAGCAGCGAGGAGTATGCCATCGCTTTGCTCGTCCGTGACCGAATCCAGGAAACGACAGCGGTATGACGGACCGAGAATTCGCCGCTGAGACGTGATGTGCCGGAGAGTGCCTCGTCGCCGACTCCGGAGCGGGTGTAGGGAAGTATCAAGCGGTTTCCGCGGACGAAGCACAGATTGTTGAACGTGACCGTGACCCGGTGCCGCGTCGAGGGATCCTCCAGCCACTGAGCGGTCATTCTGTGGAGCCATTCGCTGTCCAGTCGGACGGACTTTCGATCCGGCATCATCGGGCCGACACTTCCGGTGACGCCGACCGATGCCCTGGTAATTCCCGCGAACAGACCGAAAGGTGTCGTGCGCCCGGTCATGCGAAGCATGTATCGGGTCAGGGAGACGGCCGAACTCATCAATTTCTTCCGCTTCACGGGAAATCCGTGAGTGATGCGTTCGGCCGTTTCGAGGAGTGAGGTGCTGGAGACTGCTATGCCTTCACGGAGGACGGGATCCTTCATGAGCAGCCCGATGTATTGAATCAAATCGTCGTCCGTCGCATCCGAACCACCGGGTGCGTCCGGACCCACGAAATCGAAATCCTTCCGGGATCGCGAGGAGATCCGGCACATGACGGGTTCGCCGACTGCGTAGCTCTTCTCCGGTTCCAATTCCTCATCCTCACGCGCTTCATCCAACGAGAAAGGCCCCCTGCCGGGCGTGCGCGGTGCCGGCAGGAGGCCTCCCACTACCTTGCCGAGGGCTGTCCCGCCAGGGGCGGCGGGGCAGCCCTCAGTTCCCGCCGGCGGGACAGTCCTCGGTCAGCAGCACGACCTGCACATGGAGAGGAGCGAGCAGGAGTGGGTGGCGCCGCTCTGGGTCGGGGCACAGTTGACGGTGCCGCAGTCCTGGCCCATCGACATCATGGGCTTGGTGTCCTCCGAGACGGACGCGCCCGGGATGATCTGGATGTCGAGGTCCAGCTCGCTGAGCTCGATGGTCTCGGCGTCGTTTTCCAGAAGCATGGCAGTGCCCATGGGGAATCTCACCTTCAGTCAGTGGAATGAGTGCTTTCCCTGCGGCAGAAAATGACCGCGGTTGGACGGTGCCATGCCGACGAGGAAGGTTCCTTGAACGTTCCTTGAAGCGGTTCTCAAGGAATCTGCAAGTTCCTCCCGGCCCCCTTCCCGGATGCCGTCCCCTCTCCTGAACATGCCGATTTCGTCCGGCGGCCGGTGATCATCGGGCCGCTTCCCCCGCGGGGCCGGGCGAGGAGTGCCACCGGCCTGCCCTCCGTGATGTGCGGTCGCCGCCGAACCGGGATCCCCATGGTTTCGGACTTGCCGGAATCGGGTTCATGCGGCGTCATGCCGGACCGGTATGCGGGGGCTCGGACACGCCGGAGTCCCTCCGTTATCCGGCCGGACGACGGCAGCGGATACGGATGCCGGTCCGACGAAAACCCGCCCGCCGGGGCCCGAATCCCCATCGGGTCGATAACGCTGCAAAGCGCGTGTTCCGAGCCCCGAAGGCAAAGGATGTCCGGACTCCGCCGTGCCCTGGCTCGACAGAAGTTCCTGACCTACCATGATCTTTCCAGCGGAGGCGTCGCGGTTCTTCGGTCCCGCGATGACGGCAGGGGGCCACGTGAGATTTCAGTTGCTGGGCCCCGTGATGGGCTACGCGGGCGAGCAGCGGATTGATCTCGGTTCGGCAAAGCAGCGTTGTGTACTGGCAGTTCTGCTGCTTGACGCGGGACGTGTCGTGCCCATCGAGCAGTTGATACACCGGGTCTGGGGCGAGGAACCGCCTCGCACGGTCCGTTCCACCCTCTACAGCTACGTGGCGCGCATCAGGTCCGCCCTGCGCGAGCCGGGTGGGCAGGCGGCCGGAATGGAAGTGGTGCGGCATGCCGGCGGATACGTGCTGGAAGCCGACCACGAGCGAATCGACGTGCACAGCTTCCGACGCCTCACCGAGGCCGCCCGGGTCGCCGACGACGGTGAGGCGGGCGACCTCCTGCACACCGCGCTCGGCCTGTGGCAGGACGATGCCCTTTCCGGGCTCACCGGTGCGTGGGTCGAGAGCGTCCGCACCCGGCTGGATGCCGAGCGGGTCGCCGCGGCGCTGCAGTACAACGACATCCGGATCGCCCTGGGGGAGGGCGAGGCACTCCTGCCGGAACTCCGCAGCCTGATGGCGGTCCGGCCGCTGGACGAACGGCTCGCGGGGCAGCTGGTGACGGCTCTCTACCAGGCGGGGCGTCAGGTCGAGGCGCTCGAAACCTACGAGGCGATCCGCGACCGGCTCGTGGGCGAACTCGGCATCGACCCGAACCCCGACCTCCAGGCACTGCACCGCCAAGTGCTGTCGGCGGCCCCCGGGCTGAAGGGCGCGGGCAACCGCGATCCGGAGATCCTCACCACGGTCCCCCGTCAGTTGCCGGCGCTGCCGACCCCCTTCGTCGGCCGTGAACGCGAACTCTCGGTCCTGGACGAGATGGTCGGCGAGGAAGCGGAGGCCGAGAACGCCGCGGTGGTGACGGTGATCGGGGGCATGGGCGGGGTCGGCAAGACCTGGCTGGCGTTACGTTGGGCATACCGGCACCTCAGCCGGTTCTCCGACGGGCAGCTCTACGTCGACCTGCGCGGATTCGACCACACCGAGGGACCGATTTCGCCGACCGCGGTCCTCCGGGGGCTGCTCGGCGCCCTGGGCGTCCCGCCTGCCGCGATTCCGGCCGGGGTGCACGCGCAGACGGGCCTGTACCGGTCCCTGGTCGCCAAGAAGCGCATGCTGATCGTGCTGGACAACGCCCGTGACACGGCACAGGTGGCACCCCTGTTGCCCGGTGGTCCGTACTGCACCACGCTGATCACCAGCCGCAACACACTGGCGGGGCTGCACACCACTTCCCGGACGCGTGCTCTCACCCTCGGCGCCTTCGCGGACGAGGACGCGCGTGAACTGCTGGCCGAGCGGCTGGGCTCCGACCGGCTCGACGACGAGACGGACGCCGTCGACGCGTTCCTCTCGCACAGCGCGGGCCTCCCGCTCGCCCTGGGCATTCTGGCGACCAGAGCGGCCACGCATCCCGGATTTTCGCTGTCGGTCGTCGCCAAGGAACTCCAATGCGAGGTGACGAGGCTCGACGCACTGGCCACCGGCGAGCTCTCCACCGACCTGCGCGCGGTGTTCGCCTCCTCCCGCTCGGCGCTCGACGAGGAATCGGCAAGGATGTTCGACCTGCTCGGGCTGGCCCCGAGTTCCGACATCAGCCTGGACGCGGCCGCCAGCCTCGCGGACCTGCCCCCGCCGCGTACGCGTGTGCTGCTGCACCGGCTCGGCGCGGCCCACCTGGTGCAGCAGCAGAACCCCGGGCGGTACGTCATGCACGACCTCATCCGGCTCTTCGCGGTGGAACACGGTCGCATGACGCTGGGGGCCGTTGCCAGGGACCGCGCGCTGAGGCGCCTGGCCGACTTCTGTCTCCACACCGCCCACCGGGCCGACCGGTTGCTCAGCCCGCACCGGGAGACCATGGGGCTGCCGATCCCCGGAGCGGACAGGCCCTCCGACGTGGTCCACGACGCGGCGAGCGCACTTGCGTGGTTCGAGGCCGAGTACGGCCTGATCGCGGACGTCCAGTCACTCGCCGCGAGGCGCGGATGGTACGCGCTGGTCTGGCAACTGGCGTGGCTCTCGGAGCCCTTCCTGCTGAGACAGGGCCGCCACCAGGACAACCTCATGGCGTGGCGGCTGGCGCTCAAGGCGGCCGAACACCTCCGCGATCCGGGTGTGTCCGCCCCCACCCTGCGCTTCGTCGGCCGCGCCCTCGCGATGGCCCGCGAGTGGCCGGGAGCCGAAGCCCACCCGGCCTGAGCGCACCCGGAGCCGGGAGGCACCCTGCGGCGCACGGACGCGGATTCGGATGTGTACGGGATCCGGAACGGTCCGACGCCGTTCTCGGGAACTCGGCGAGGCCGGTGCCGGACCGGACGGCGGACCGTCGGAGAGGCCCGCCCGCAGGGTGACGACGGGCCCGCCGGCCCGCCGTCACCGGCCTCGTCACCAGGCGAATGCCTCCGGCGACGGACCCGGCCCCGGGAAGATCTCGTCCAGCGAGGCCAGCAGTTCCGCGGAGAGGTCCAGCTCCAGCGCCCGCAGCGCCGAGTCCAACTGCTCCCGGTTGCGCGGGCCGACGATCGGCCCCGTCACACCCGGCCGGGTCAGCAGCCAGGCGAGGCCGGCCTCGCCCGGTTCCAGGCCGTGCTTGTCGACGAGGTCCTCGTAGGACTGGATCCGCGCGCGCTGAGCCGCGTCCTTCAGCGCGTCCGCGCTGCGGCCGGAGCCCGAGCGCCCCGCCGTGCCCTCGCGCTCCTTCCTCAGCACACCCCCGAGCAGCCCGCCGTGGAGCGGGGACCACGGGATGACGCCGAGGCCGTACTCCTGCGCGGCCGGGATGACCTCCATCTCGGCCCGGCGTTCCATCAGGTTGTAGATGCACTGTTCGCTGACCAGGCCCTGCGAGCCGCGCCGGGCGGCGAGCTCGTTGGCCTGCGCGATCTTGTAACCGGGGAAGTTCGAGGAACCCGCGTAGAGGATCTTGCCCTGCTGGACCAGGACGTCGATCGCCTGCCAGATCTCCTCGAAGGGGGTGTTCCGGTCGATGTGGTGGAACTGGTAGAGGTCGATCCGGTCCGTCCGCAGGCGCTTCAGCGAGGCGTCGACGGAGCGCCGGATGTTCACCGCGGACAGTTTGTCGTGATTGGGCCAGGCCGCGCCGTCGGCGCCCATGTTCCCGTACATCTTGGTGGCGAGGACCACCTTGTCGCGGCGGTCGCCGCCCTTGGCGAACCAGCTGCCGATGATCTCCTCGGTGCGGCCCTTGTTCTCGCCCCACCCGTACACATTCGCCGTGTCGAAGAAATTCAGGTCCGCGTCCAGTGCCGCGTCCATGATGGCGTGGCTGTCGGCCTCGTCGGTCTGCGGGCCGAAGTTCATCGTGCCGAGGACGAGTCGGCTGACCTTGAGTCCGGTGCGTCCGAGCTGCGTGTACTTCATGACCGCCAAGCCAACGCCTTCGAGTCCGCTCGAAGCAAGAGCCGGCGGGACGTGCCGTGCCCGCCGCCCGGCGGAACACCGGGACGGCGGGCACGGTCGCGTGCGCGGACGGGGCCGCCGCGCCTACTTCAGGTAGACGATGCCGTCGGTGGTGATCGCCGGTCGGCCCTTCGTGCCGACCACGACGATCTTGACGGTGTGCTTGGCGCTGCCGGACCAGTTCGTCGTCCACAGCGCGTCGCGGTACTTGGTGGTGGCGGACTTCAGGTCCATCGTGGAGACCTTCTTGCCGTCCACGTAGACGTAGACCTGTCCGGAGGTGGATGCCCGGGACGCGACGAGGGCGACCGAGCGGCCGGTGAACGTCCAGGTCAGGGAGGCGTTCGCGGCCGAGCTGGAGTACGACTTGCCGCCCAGGTAGTTGGACGAGGACTTCGTGGTCCAGGTTCCGGTCCTCGTCGCCGCGCTCTCCTGGAGGATGACCGGCGTGCCGGAGACCGATGCGGCGGCGGTGTTGCCCGCCCGGTCGTACGCGGTCATGGCCCAGTTGGTGGCCACGCCGGACTTGGCGGTGTGCGCGGCGCTGGTGACCGTCGGCCCGTAGGTCCTGGCGACCGGGGCGGTGAGCCGGACCTCCTTCAGCGCGGCGGCGTCGGTCGCCCGCCACTTCAGGGTGAGCGGGACGGCGGCGGTGTTCACGGTGCCGGTGCGCAGGGCCAGGTTCGGCTTGGTGGGGAAGGTGGGGGCGGTGCGCTCGGCGACGACGGTGGCCGCCGCGGACGTGGTGACCTTGCCCGACTGGTGGGTGGCGCGCACCTGGACCGTGTGGGTACCGACGGCGAGCACGGCCTTGGCCGAGGTGGCGGTGCCCGCGGTGGTCGCGACGGCCTTGCCGTCGACCAGCAGCTCGTACCGGGAGACGAACGCGGCCGGGGTCGTCGACTTCCAGCCGACGGTGATCGCGGACGTGGTGTAGTACGTCGTGCCCGAGAGCCCGGCGCCGGTCACCGATGTGACGGCGAGTCCGGTGACGGGGCCTGCGGCGAGGCTGCGGATCGCGGGCAGCTGCCCGTACAGCTTGGTGCCGGGGCACTGGGTGTTGAAGCCGTCGCGGTGGCCGGAGACGGTCCTGAAGGTGTACTTCGTGCCGACGGCGAACCTGGTGCCGACGAAGTTGTTGCCGGTGGCTCCCGCGGTGAGCAGGGTGCTGCCCGCCGGGTCGACCTTGTACTGGCCGAGCTTCCACGCGGCGACCCGGGCCACCGCGGTGGTGGCCGCGGTGGGGGCGGTGGTGTCGGTGTACGTGCCGATGACCGCGATACCGGCGGTGTCCCGGTTGAAGCCGTAGGTGTGCGCGCCGAAGACCGGCCGGTCGACGCCGCCCTTGCGGCCCTCGAAGACCGTCCCGCACTTGTCGACGACGAAGTTGTAGCCGAGGTCCTTCCAGCCGTTGGCCTTGACGTGGAACGCGTACAGGCCGCGCACGATCGCCGCGGAGTCGGCGCAGGAGTAGTTGTTGGTCTCGGCGGTGTGGTGGACGAAGACGGCCTTGACGGTGTTCAGGTACTCGGGCGCCTCGGGGCTGATCGACTCGTCGGCGCCCCAGCCGGCCCGCGAGACGATCGGGGGCCGTGGCACGGTCGACGGCGGGCCGGGCTGCGCCGTCTGCGTCGGGGTCGCGGTCGCGGACGGGGCGGGGGCGGTGTTCGCCGGGGGCGTGGGCGACTGCGGGGCCGGGGCGGTGCCGACGGGCGGGGCGGTCGGGGTGGCCGCGTCGTCGGACGTGGCCGTGCCGTCACCGGGTGCGGGAGGCTCGGGCGTGCCCGGGTCCGAGGGATCGGCGGACGGCGTGGACGTCGGGTCCGACGTGCCGTCCGAGGTGCCGTCCGATGCGGTGTTCGCCGCGCCGTCCGCCGCGGGCAGGTCGGCGGCGAAGGCGGCAGGCTGCGGGTTCGGCGTGCTCCGGCCCGGGTCCACGGTGTCGAGCCGCAGTCCTGCGGGCAGCTTCGTGGATATCTTGCCGCCCGTGTCGACCCGTACCTCGACACCGTCGGACGGGCCGACCCAGCGCGGCTCGGTGCTGCCGCGGACGCCGGACCGGCCGGCTTCCGTGCGTGCGTCCAGGTCGGTCCCGAGCGGCAGCCAGGGCGTCCACGTCCCGTCGGCGGCCGAGCGGGTCCGCACCTCCACGGTGCCGTCGACCTCGGCCGACGGGTCGGTCCAGGTGACGCCCAGCATGCTGAACGGTGCGGTGTCCCGCCTGCCGAGGGAGGCGGACGTACCGTCGTCCGCGATCTTCAGCGCGGTCGTGCGCACATCGGCGACGGCCGGGCCGGACTTGGCGTCGGTGTCCGCCGGGGAGGTGTCCTTCACCCCCTCGAAGACCAGGACACCAGCCACGGCGGCGGTGGCGGTGGCAGCTGTGAGCCAGACTCTTCTTCGCGTTCTCAAGTCGTACCCCGGGGTCGTCTCGGACATGTGGTTCATCGAGTGCTGCGACATGCGACGGGTGGTCAGGTCCGGACCGGTGGGGGGTACGAGTACGGTTGCGCGCCTGCAGCGGAGCCACAGCATGCCATGTGCGTGGGTTGTGGGCGTTATGTGGGGGGTGATCGGCGCTCGGGCCGCGGGGTGGCGACCGCCGTGATCGGGCCCAGGGCCGTATCCACGGACGCGACGCCGATCCGCCGGGTCGGCGGCCTGCCGTTCGGCCGAGGAGCCGGGCGAGCGCGCGGGCGCGGATCATGCCGACCGGGAACGCCGACGCGGAGACGGCCGGCGCCGCGGGGACGTGGACCGGGGTGCAGGTGAGCAGCAGGACGAGGGGGACGAGCGCCGTCACCGCACCGGCCGGCCAACACGCGGTGGCGGACCGGGCGGGGGCGCCGTCGTGCTGCGGCCGCGCGGCGCCGCGCGGCCGTTCGGCCGGGGCACGGGAGTCGGGGAGAACGGAGCGGGTGCCGGGACGCCGTGCGCGTGCGGGGCGGAGGGCCAGGGCCAGGGCTGGGCACCGGACGGGTCGGTGTGCGGAACGGGGCGGTTCGGCGGGGCGAGGGAGGCCGTCGCGGCTGCCGCCGCCGTGCCCGTCGGATCCGCGGCCGGTTCCGGTTCCGGTGCCGCGGACGCCGACGGTCCGGCACGACCGCTCGTGGCGCCCGTGGTCCCGCCCACCAGCCGCGCCTCACGGGCGAACCGGCTCGCGGAGGTGTCCTCGCCGACGGGGGAGAGCACCTTCACCGCGACCGATGCGTTCGTCCACGGCCCGCCACACCTGGCCCATGCCGCCGGAGCCGATCCTCTCCGCCGGCCGGTACCTGCCGTCGACGATCTCGTCACGCACCGGTCGTTACCCGATCAACTCATGCGTATCAAGGGCTACATGGTTGCCCATCGGGCACGGCGCGGACCCTCGCCCCCCGGGTTGTGGCTCCTGCTCGCCGGTTCCGGTCCCTCCGCTCGTCCGTGGGCTCCCGCGGCCGTCACGGCCGGGGCTCGTCCCCGGGCACCGCGAATCGGTCGAGGGCTGCCTGTACCACGCGGCGGGTTTCCGTACCGCCCAGATGACCCGCGTCGTCGATCACCACGAGTTCCGCGTCGGGCCACGCCTTCGCCAGCTCCCAGGCGGTGATCAGCGGACCGCCCAGGTCGAACCTGCCGTGCACCAGCACGCCGGGAATCCCCGCCAGCCGCCCCGCGTCCCGGATCAGTTGCCCCTCCTCCAGCCAGGCGCCCCGGGAGAAGTAGTGCGAGCAGATCCGCACCAGAGCCTGCCGGGCCCGGCCGGGGCGTCCGCTGTACGGTGACGGCCCGGTGTACGCCTCCTGGGAGAGCACCGCGTCCTCCCAGGCACACCAGTCGGCCGTCGCCCGGTCCCGCACCGCGGCGTCGGGATGCTCCGTCCGGCGGGCGTACGCGGCGAGTACGCCCGGTGTCGCGTCGTCCGCGGCCTCCGGCACACCGGCCCGGAACCGGTCCCACGCCTCGGGGAAGATCTGCCCGGCGCCCCGGTACAGCCAGTCGATCTCGGAACGCCTGGTCGTCGTGACGGCCGGGATCACGATCTCGGAGACCCGCTCCGGATGCTGCTCGGCGTAGGCGAGGATCAGTGTCGACCCCCAGGACCCGCCGTACAGCAGCCACGTCTCGATCCCGAGGTGGACGCGCAGCCGCTCCATGTCGGCGATCAGCCGGTCGGTGGTGTTGAACCGCATGTCGGTGGCCGGGTCGGCGGCGTGCGGGGTGGAACGGCCGCAGCCGCGCTGGTCGAAGAGGACGACGCGGTACCGCTCCGGGTCGAAGTACTGCCGCTGTCGCGCGGTGCAGCCCGAGCCCGGACCGCCGTGCACGACGGCCGCCGGTTTGCCGTCCGGGTTTCCGCAGACCTCCCAGTACACGTGGTTGCCCTCCCCGACGTCGAGCATGCCGTACGCGTACGGCTCGATCGGCGGGTACGTTCCGTCGGTTTCGCGTTCCATGGTGTGCTGAGGCTCCTGCGGTCTGCGGTCTGTGCTTTGCGGTCTGTGCTCTGCGGTTCCGCGGCCCCGGGGGCCGGGTGGCCGCGGGAGGGGTGGTGCGGCGGGCGGAGGGGAGCCCCGCGGGCCCGCCGGGCGTAGCCTGAGCGCCGTGAACTCCGTGCCCCGGGTACTGACCGTACTCGACGAACTGCTGGCCGCCGCCGCTCCCGAAGACCGCGGCGCTCTGTGGCAACTTGCCGAATCCGGCCGGGAATTGGATGCGAACCTGGTACGCCTTCCGCCGGGCGCCGAAGTCGGAGAGCACCAGGAGGACGTGCTGGACGTCCTCCTGATCGTCGTCGCGGGCAGTGGCCGGGCCGTCTGCGGCGGCGCGGCACTGGACCTCGCCCCCACGACCGTGTTCTGGCTGCCCCGCACCTCCCGCCGCGCCCTCGTCGCGGGGCCGGACGGACTGGCGTACCTGACCGTCCACCGCCGTCGGCCCGGCCTCACGATCAAGTCGGCGGCCGCACCCGCGGAGCGTCCCGCGGTGCACGAGGGCGGCGAGGGCCCCTGCCTGCTGGACCGGGTGTGCCCCGCGTGCGGGCGGCTCTCGGCGGACCCGGAGCCGGTGTTCTGCAGTCGGTGCGGGGAGCGCTTCGCGGACCTCTGAGCGCGTCGGGGCCGGCGTGCGGGCCGACGGGGCCGGCGGATGCGTCGCTGAGTGCAGCGGCTGCGCGGCCGGGGTCCGGCCCCGGGCTCAGCGGGTGCGCGGCCGGTCGAACCAGATCGTCAGCAGCGTCGGTGCGAGGCCCGCCCAGAACACCACCTGCGGAGCATCCCGCGCGGTCCACGGCACCGCCACGATGATCACCGCGCACAGCGTTCCCAGCACCGCCTGAACCAGCACCAGCCGCGCCCAGAACATCCGCCGCAGCAGCGACCGGACGCTCAGTCGTACCCCCGCACGCATCTTCCGGTAGCGCCGCCAGGCGCCGAACGCCCAGAGCAGCCCGATCAGCAGCAGCACGTAGACCCGGGTGCCCAGCGGCAGCGGCAGTTCGCGGATGTCGTCCTCGGACGGGAACAGATCGACCGCCACCCCTGCCAGCAGCAGGCTCAGCACGGCGAGCCACCGGGTGCCGCGCAACATCTGGAACACGGCGCCGTCCAGCCCCGCGCGCATGCGGTCCGACGCGGGATCGGCGGCGAGCGCCGACGCGTACACCTCCGCGCGCCGGCCGTTCCGCATTCCGGGCGTGGCGAGTTCCTTCTCCGTCCGCCGGTCCAGCGCGAAGGAGTCGTTCGGGTCGATGCGCAGCATCTCGCGCACCGCGAGATCGGTGAGGTCGCTCCGTCCGTTCAGCGTCGCCGCCTTCCACAGCGCGTAGTGCGCCCCGGTCTCCTCCGGCGCCAGCCGCACCGCCTCCTGCGCCGCCTCCAGCACCTCCGGCCAGCGCGGCTGCCAGGCGTTGAGCGCCTCGGCGCGCGCCGCGTGCGTCTGCCAGAGCTGCGGCGCGATCCGCACCGCCTCCTGCGCCGTCGCGAGGCATTCGTCGATGCGCGCCAGCCGGCGCAGCGCGTACGCCCGGACGATCAGCGCGTCGACGTACCCGGGTTCGAGCGAGAGCGCGGCCGCCGCCGCCATCAACGCCTGCTCGTGGTCGTCGAGCCGGTAATGGCAGCGGCCCAGTTCGGTCCAGCCCCGGAAATCCTCGGGACTCGCCGTCAGTTGCTTCGCCAGAAGGGCCTTCGCCTCGTCGATGCGGCCCAGCGAGTACAGGGCACTCGCCTGCTCGGTCAACACGTTCCGGGACGCGGTCACAGCTTGCGCTTCTTCTTCAGATAGGTGAGCAACTCGTCATACATTCCGCCCTCGTTGGCGAACATCGCCACATTGCGCGCCGAGGCGAACCACGGATCGGTGGACGGCCGCACCTCCTTGGCCGCGCCCAGCAGATCCTTCATGTTGATCATCCGGACCACTCCGGTCCGGGCCGAGTCGAGCAGCGCGCGCTCGGACGCGGACTCGCACAGATGCGCCAGATCGGCACCCGACAGGTCCTCGGTGACCTTGACCAGCTTGCCCAGGTCGACGGATTCGATCGGCCGGTCCCGCAGGTGGTAGCGGAGGATCGCCTCGCGGGCCGCCGCGTCCGGCGGCAGCACGAGGAGGGTGCGGTCGAGGCGCCCGGGGCGGCGCAGCGCGATGTCCACGTCCCAGGGGACGTTGGTCGCGGCGAGCACGAACACCCCCTCGTTGGAACCGTCGACCCCGTCCAGTTCGGTGAGCAACTGGTTGACGGTGGTGCGCATCCCGCCGTGCTGCATACGGCTCCGCTTGGCGCCGAGCGCGTCGACCTCGTCGAGGAACAGCACGCAGGGCGCCCGGCGGCGGGCCGTCTCGAACACCTCGTGCATGTTGCGCTCGGAGTTGCCCATCCAAATGTCGAGCACGTCGTTGATGGACACGGACAGGAAGCTCGCCCCGAGCTCACCGGCGACGGCGCGGGCGATGAACGTCTTGCCGCAGCCGGGCGGCCCGTACAGCAACAGCCCGCCGCGCAGGCTCTTTCCGTACAGCCTGCCCAGTTCGGGGTTGCGCATGGGCGCCAGGAACGCGGCTTCGAGGCGGTCCTTGACCTCCTGCATCCCGCCGACGTCGGCAAGGGTGACGGAGCCGGGGGTGTCGACGTCCCACGCGGTGGCGTCCCCGGGGTCACCGGTGCCGTCGGCGGCGAGCGGGGCGCCGGGTACGGCGGGTCCGGCACCCGGGCCGGTGGCGCCCCGGCCGGGGGACGGGGACGGGGCGACGAAGCGCGGCGGGACGGCGTCGCCGACCTCGTTCTCGGCAGCCGCCCAGTCGAAACCCGCGGGCGGTGCGGGATCGGTGGAAGATGCGGGAGCGGCGGGCGGCCCCGGCTCCCCGGCGGGGCCTCCGGCGTCCCGCGCGGCGGCGTCCTGCTCCCGTACGGCGGCGTCCTGTTCCCGTACGGCCCCGGCTCCCCCGGTACCCTCCGGCCCGTGCGCGGCGGTTTCCTGCCGCTGCCCGGCCTCGGCCGCTCCGCCCGGTGCCTGCGGCCCCTCCGTCGTCACCTGCCCCTGCGTCGGCACCGCCGGTGGGCCGGCCGGGGCGGGCAGTCCCATCGCCCGCATCATGAGGGCGCGGGCACCCGCGTCGCCGGGCGCGTGCTGCAGGGCGACGGCGGCCTCGGCGACGGCCGCCTCACCGAGCCCCTCGCCGAGGAGCAGTTCGGCGAGATGCAGGCGCAGGGGCACGTCGGCGGGCGCCGCGGCCACGGCGGTGCGCATGCTCTGGATCAGGGGAGATTCGTCGGGCATGACCCACACCCTACGGAGCAGGGCCGGGCGCGAAATGACAGGCCCTCACCGGCAGGTGGGCGGTGGAGTGCCGGAGTGAAACGGAGTGGCGCGCTCCATGGATGTGCCGCGTGTATCGACGATATTCGGCCCCGAACCGATGGGCATGGCTCAATCACAACTGTGCCGCGGGGAGGTGCCGCAGATGTCGTCGCGCACGCCGCCGGGGACTGCGGGACAGCCCTTAGTCTGAGCCCGGGTTGATCCATGGAGTGCACAGGGGGTCGCATGCACGGCGACGACACGGCGGACCGAGGCACGAACGACGAGTGGAACGGCGGCGGGGCCGAGGAGCGGACGAACGACGTCCCGGGACAGGACGGCCGCGTCCGGGCGACCGGCCCCGAGGCGCCGTCACCGTCGGAGGAGGCCGCCGCGCCCTACGAGATGATCGACGCCCGCTACCAGTTGCTGCGCCGACTCGGACACGGCGGGATGGGCGAGGTCTGGGAGGCCCTGGACACGCGTCTGAACCGCAAGGTGGCGGTGAAGAGCCTGCTCGACCGGGACGCCCCCGGGTCCGTCACGCACGCGCAGCTCATGCAGCGGGCGCGGCGCGAGGCGGAGGCCATCGCCAGGATCAAGCACCAGAACGTGGTGGCGGTCCACGACAGGGTCGAGACCGACAGCCAGATCTGGGTCGTGATGGAGCTGCTCAACGCCCATTCGCTCGCCGATCTGCTGCGCGAGGAATACCAGCTGACGGTGCACCGGACGGCCAGGATCGGCCTCCAGGTGCTGCGCGGGCTGCGGGCCGTGCACGACGCCGGAGTCGTCCACCGGGACGTGAAGCCGCACAACGTCCTGTTCGGACCGGACGAGTTCGCGATCCTGACGGACTTCGGGATCGCCACCTTCGACGGCGCCGTCCCCGTGACGCGTTCCGGGGAACTTGTCGGCACGATGAAGTACCTCGCGCCCGAACTGATCGACAGCTCGTCGGGCCGGCCACGGGTGGCGACACCGGCGTCCGACTTGTGGGCGCTGGGCGTCACCCTGTTCGAGATGGTCGAGGGCAGGACCCCCTTCGACGGGCTGTCCCCGGTGGAGTTCCTGGTCGCCGTCTGCGAGTCGCCGCTGCCGCGTCTGCGGTACGGCGGATCGCTGACCGCGGTCGTGGAGGGCTTGCTGCGCAGGGACCCCGATCGGCGTCTGTCCGCGGCGGAGGCGGAGGCGATGCTGCGGGCGATCGTCCGAGAGGGGGGCGCGGCGCCGGTGCACGGAGCCGCTGCCGCCCGTCCGCAGGAACCCGCCCGTCCGCAGGAACCCGCCCGTCCGCAGGAACCCGAAGCGTCCGAACCCGTATCGTCCGAACCGGTGGCGTCCGAACCGGTGGCGTCCGAACCGGTGGCGTCCGAACCGGTGGCGTCCGAACCGGTGGCGTCCGAATCCGTGGCGTCCGAGCCGGGTGTGCCGGCGCGGCCGGGCGTGGCGGTGCCCGAGGCCGGCGGGGTGCCGCCGGCGCGGAGCGGTTCGTGGCGGAAGGCCGGGGTCGCGGTCGTGTGCGCCGCCCTGCTGGCCGGTGTCGGCTGGTATGCCGTGGACCGGTCGCGGCACGACGACACCGCGAAGCCGCCCGTCGTACCGGGACGGGGCACGGAGATCCCCACGTACCGGTCGGCGCACTCGATGCTGAGGATCGGAGTCAAGGAGGACCAGCCCGGATTGAGCGAGAGCACCGGGGACGCCGAGCGGCCGTACCGGGGGTACGAGGTGGCGTTGGCCCTCCAGATCGCGCACGACATGGGATACGCGGAGAGCAAGGTCGAGTTCGTGGCCGTGGACACCCGGAACCGGAGCAGTTTCCTGGCGTCCGGAAAGGTGGATCTGGTGATCGCCACCTACAGCATCACGGACAAGCGGATGAGCGCGAAGTCCACGGAGCCCCCGGTCGCCTTCGCCGGTCCGTACTACGCCGTCAACCGGGGTTTCCTGGTGCGGAAGACGTCGAAGCTCTACACGATCAAGGACTCCAGCGACCTGATCCGCTACGGCCTGGAGGTGTGCACCGCCCAGAAGTCGACGTACGCCGACACGCTGCCCAGGGACGGGTTCACGGTGACGAAGCCGTTGCCGGGCAGCTACGAGACCTGTGAGTCCCGCCTGCGGGACACGAACTCCGGGGTCTACGCGGTGAGCACGGACGACGTCATCGTCGCCGGTTTCGTCCGGAAGCATCCGAAGCAGTTGCGGTTGCTGCCGAGCGACGGGGGCACGGAGGGCTACGGCGTGGCGATGCAGCCCAAGGAGAAGAGGCTGAAGGCGGAGGTGTGCGCCGCCCTGGGCAAGATCATGCAGGACGGCCGCTGGGAGGGCCTGTACCAGGAGTATCTCCAGCCGCTGCTCCACCAGGGGGTGCCGAAGAAGCCGGACCTGGAGCAGTGCGGGACGAAGAAGGAGTGACGGGACCGGAGTCCGCGGCCCCGGTCCCGGGCCGTCGGGTTTTCTGTCGCGTTTCCGGTCGCGCGGCGGCAGGATGTCCCAATGACCATTTCCGTGAGGCCGGTTGAGGCCCTGCTCGTCGTGGATGTCCAGCGCGCCGCCGTCCGGGGCGAGAGGGCGGTGCCCGAGGCGGCCCGGCTCGTCGACCGTACCGCCGACCTGATCGCCCGGGCGCGTACGGGCGGCGCGCTGGTCGTGCACATCCAGAACGACGGCGCGCCCGGGGCGGGCGACGAACCCGGCACGCCCGGTTGGGATCTCCACCACCCCGTCGAGGCGGGACCCGCGGAGGTCGTGATCCGCAAGACCGAGGACGACGGTTTCCACGGGACGCCGCTGGGCGGTCTGTTGGCCGACGCGGGGGTGCGGGCGCTCGCCGTGTGCGGGGTGATGTCCGAGATGTGCGTCCAGGCGACCGCGCGCACGGCCCTGGCGCGGGGCTACCGGGTCGTGATGCCGCACGACGCCCATGCGACGCACGACATCCCGGCGGCCCCCGGGATCAGCGGGGCGATCCCGGCCGCGGCGGTCTCACGGGTCGCCGAGTGGGCGCTCGGCAGCGAGCTCGACGTCATCGCGCGCGCCTCGGACCTCGCGTTCGCAGCGCCGCCGCAGCGGGGCTGAACCGGGCCGGCACGTGGGCCGGCCGACAGGCCGCCCCCGACCGCCGACCCCGCGTCGTCCGTCCTCGACCGGCCGGTCCCGCCCCGGCCCCGGACCGCCGACTCCGCGCCGTCCCCGGCCCGTTCCCCGCTCACGGGCGGCGGAACAGGGCCGTCCAGAGGAACGGTTCGCCGAAGTACGGGGACTCGGGCGGTTCGTCGTTCATGCGGCGCAGTTCGACCTCCGTCAGGTCGGAGAAGATCCGGCGCAGGGCCTCGGGCGTGTAGGCGATCCCGCCGCGCAGGCCGCCTCCGTCGTAGAAGGCGGCGTCGGGGAGTTCGGAGCCCATGCCCCCTTCGCCTGCCGCGAAGCAGGTGAGCGCGAGGTGTCCGCCGGGGGCGAGCACGCGGTCCAGGAGTGCGAGATAGCTGATCCGGCGGTGGGGCGGAAGGTGGTGGAAGCAGCCGGAGTCGTGGATCAGGTCATAGGGCCCGGTCAGTTCGTCCTCCGTGAGGGCGAATGCGTCGCCGCTGTGGAAGCGGACGTCGGCCCCGCTCGCGTCGGCCCGCTCCCGCGCCCACGCGACGGCCGTCGGGGACAGGTCCACCGCGTCGACCTCGAAGCCCAGGGAAGCCAGGTGGAGGGCGTTGCGCCCCGGGCCGCAGCCCAGGTCCAGGGCGCGGCCCGGGGCGATCAGGCCGCGGGCCGCGTACGAGACGAGGTTCTCGTCGGGCTCGGCCGCGAAGAACGGGACGGGCCGCGTCCGGTCCGTGTAGAAACCGTCCCACCAGGACGCCGCGTCGGCCGTCCACCGGTCGGCCTCCGGTGAGACCAGGTCGTCGAGAAGCCCGAGGACGTCGTCCGTCGTGCGCATGTTCCGGTCCATGTGGATCCGATCCCTTCCCCGCTGCTGGATTCCGTGCCGAGCCCGTCCCGGACGCCGTCCCGGCCGCCGTTCCGGAGGGGGAAATCGTAGGTCCGTCCGGTGTCCGAGCCCAGTTCCGAAGGCGTCCGAAGGCGGCGGCAGAAGCCGCTCCGGGGCGTTCGGCGGGCGGTCGCGAGCGGGACGGCAACCTCCCCCCGGATCCCCCTCATCGGGCAGCAACATGCAGGTGGAAGGGCATGCGGGGGGATTTCTCGGGCTCGCCCGGGGGTGTTTTTCCCCTCTTCCGCGCGCATCGATTCCCCGCCGCGGCGGGAGCGTCCGCGACAGGTCCGGCCACGCGTTCGGGCCCGTCCGCGTCCGGCCCCGGTGAATCTGCGCATTGACCTCCGGCGTGACTCAGAGTGTCGTTAGAGTCACCCTCGTGAAGGCTCGTCGTGCGGGTGACGCACATGCCGGAGCAGTGCGGCGTCCACGCGGACGGGCCGGCCCCTTCATGGCCGGAATTCGACGTCGTGGCGACAACGATTCGCCGGGCGATCGGACGGACCGGCGTGCCGCCGCCGCATGCGCGCCCCACTGCGTGGCGGAGACCCCACCGACGGGGCCGAGCATGGAGAGTGGGTGCGCAGCGGTACGGACCGACGAAGGAGAACCGATGGTGGGTGTCGTGGCGAACCAGCGGAACGGGGCTGCCGGGCAGGCGACGGAGGGGCAGGGTGCGCGGGACCGGCTCCTGCGGGTCGGGCGCCAGTTGTTCGCCGCGTACGGGTACGCGAACACGAGCATCGAGGACCTGTGCGAGCACGCGAAGGTGCCCGTCCACGTGTTCCGGCAGGAGTTCGTCTCGCGGGAGGTGCTCCTGATGGCGATCTACGACGAGGTCGCGATCCACGGACTGCGTGCCGCCGAGAACGCGCTGATGGCCGAGGGGATGGAGGACTGCTCGACCCAGGTCCGGGTCCGGCTGCTCTTCGAGGCATATGTGAAGGCGGTCACCGAGGATCCGTGCGCGGCCCGGGTCGCGTTCGTCGAGGCCCTCGGGGTGAGCCGGGAGGTGGACAACCACCTCGCCACCTGGCGGGCGATGTGGATCGACCACCTGACCGGCGAGGCCGAGCGCGCCGTGCGCCGCGGCGAGGCGGTGCCCCGGGACCACAAGGTGACCGTCACGGTGCTGAACCACGCCGTGGAGGAACTCATGGCCCACCACGGCCGTCGCCCCCGGCAGGTCGACGCCGAGTGGCTGACCGACGAACTCACCCGGCTCTCACTGGCGATGATCCTCTCGTCCTGACCCGACCGGGGCCACCGCGCGTGCGGAGGCCGCCCGGCGGACGGGGGAGCTTCCGCAGGCGCGGCGGCCGTTACGGGCGAGGGGTGTAGGGGCCGCCCAGGCCCCACGCCTGGTGCATCGCGTCGGCGAACGCGGCCGCCAGCTTGTGCTCGCCATCCGGACCGGGGTGCGTCCCGTCGTACGTGTCCCGGTGGATGTCGTAACCGGTCGGCCGGGAGGCCAGCAGGAGCGGGGACACCGGGGCGTCGAGATCGGCGACGGCCTTCGCCAGGAGTTCGTTGAAACGCTCGCACTCGGCGGCGAACAGCGTGTCCGACTCGGCTCGTACGTTCGGTATCACGGGCAGGAACACCATGCGCACGCGCGGGTTCGCGTCGCGGGCGGCGTCGATGAACGCCCGTGCGTTCCGGGCGGTCTGCCCGCTGTCGGTGTAGAACCCGAGGTCTATCAGACCGAGCGAGACGAGCAGCACGTCCGTGCGGTGGTCGGCGACGGTGTCGGCGATCACCGGGGCCATGTGCAACCAGCCCTCGCCCCAGCCGGCCAGATGGGTGCGGGCCCCGGCGGGGAAGTCCGGTGCGCCGTACGCGTGGCTGACGGCGGCGTCCGCCCCGGTGTCGTACAGCGCGTCGCGCGGACCGACGATCTCGAACGGGGTGCCGAGGGCCCCGGTGAGGTGCTGCCACATCCGGTAGCGCCAGGTGAAGTCGCCGGCGCGGCCGATCGTCATGGAGTCGCCGACAAACGTGAAACGCATGGGTGCCATCATCGCGGATCACCGCCGATCGCCCCTCCGGCGGTGACGTGACGATGGACACTTGTGCCATGCGTTCGTACCTGACTGTGTCCGCGGCCGCCGCGCTGCTCCTCCTCTCCGGGACGGCCCCCGCCGCGGCGGACGGGGGCGGAGCCGACCGGAGCTTCACGATCGAGGACCCGCGGATCACCGAGTCCAGCGGTCTCGCCGCCAGCCGCGCCCACCCCGGCATCTACTGGACGCACAACGACAGCGACGACGGTCCGTACGTCTACGCCGTCGACTCCCGGACCGGGAAGACCGTCGCGACGATCACCATGAGCGAGGTGGGGCGCCCGCGCGACGTGGAGGCCATCTCGCTCGGACCCGACGGCAACCTGTACGTGGGGGACATCGGCGACAACCTGAACGGCAGCTGGGACCACGTCTGGATCTACCGGTTCCCCGAGCCGAAGGAGCTGAGGGACGCGACGGTCCGGGCCACGCAGTTCGACGTGAAGTACGCCGACGGCCCGCGCAACGCCGAGGCGCTGATGGTCCATCCCGTCACCGGGCGGGTCTACATCGCGTCGAAGAACGAGGACGGCGGCGGACTGTACGAGGGCCCGGCGCGGCTCACCACCGGCTCCACCAATGTGTTCCGGCGGGTCGGTGAGGTGCCGTGGGTGACCGACGGGGCGTTCTCGCCGGACGGCGGGGAACTCGTGCTGCGCTCGTACTTCAGCGCCCGCGGCTACGTCTTCGAGAACGGCAGGCTCGGCGCCGACCACGCCGTCCGCGCCCCGCTCCAGCGGCAGGCCGAGTCGGTGACGTACACGGCGGACGGCTCGGCCCTGATGTTCGGCTCGGAGGGGGAGCGGAGCGACGTGGTGCGGGTGGAGACCGGCACGGACACCGGCGGCGGGAAGTCGCCGTCCCGCGGTGGAAGCGCCTCGGAGTCGTCCGACGGGGACGGCATCGGTACGAAGGGCATGAGCGCGACGGGCGTGCTGGTCCTCGTGGGCATCGGCCTCCTGGTGTTCATGGGGCGGCGGAAGAAGGGCTGAGGCCGAAGGGCCGGGCCCGGCGGCCGTCGCCGCCGCCCGGAGCCCGCCCCGTCATGCTCCGGCCCGCCGTTCGACGAGCACCTCGAAACCGTCGAGCAGCCGTTGCAGGCCGAACGCGAAGTGGTCGTTCCGGTAGCTGAACGCGTCCTCGGAGTTCCGGAGCCCGAGCCGGTGGGGTGCCGGGGCGGTGGGGCGCGGGCCGTCGAGCGCGGATAGGGTCGGGCGCCATGACGGACCACGGGCCCCGGCCCTTCGCCACCCTCCGGCTCGACGCGCTGCCACTCCGGCCCGCGCACGCGGACGAGATGGCGGCCGTGCTCGGTGATCCGGCCCTGTACACGTACACCGGAGGCGCCCCGGAGCCCGTCGACGCACTGCGGGCCCGCTACGAACGCCAGACCGCCGGCTCGCCGGACCCGGGGGTGCGGTGGTGGAACTGGGTGCTGCGGGTACGCGACGAGGACCGTCTCGCCGGATACGTCCAGGCGACGGTGGACCTCCCCGGCGCGATGGCGGAGATCGCCTGGGTGGTCGGGGCCCGGTGGCAGGGGCGCGGGTACGCGAAGGAGGCGGCGTCGGGGCTGGTGAACCATCTGACCGGGGCGGGAACGGGGACGGGAACGGCGGCGATGCGTACGGTCGTTGCCCATATCCACCCGGACCACGCCGCTTCCGGCGCGGTGGCCGCGGCGGCCGGACTGGTACCCACGGAGGTGTGGTGCGACGGCGAACGGCGCTGGGAGCGGGGACGGGAAGCGTACTGAGGCGTCGCTGTCAGTGGTGGGTGTGAGGATGGCGTCCGCCGGTGGAGTTCACCGGTGGACACCCGTCTTCGCGTGGAGAGACATCATGGGCACCTGGGACACCGGTCACTTCGACAACGACACTGCCGCGGACTTCTCGGGGCGTCTGGACGACACCCCCGAGAGCGAGCGGGAAACCGTGATCCGCACCGTCCTGGAATTCGCGCTCACGGAGGGCTTCCTGGACAGCGACGAGGCGGCGGAAGCGGTGGCGGCTGCGGCGCTGATCGCTTCCCAGTGCCCGGGCGGGGAGGCTGTCACCACGGCCTACGGCCCCGACAAGCCGCTGCCCGTGCTGGCGGCGGAGCTGCGCCCGCTCGCGGTGAAGGCCCTCGACGCGGTGCTCGGCGACGACTCCGAGCTGCGCGAGCTGTGGGAGGACAACGAGGAATGGACGTCGGGCATAGCCCGGCTCCGGGAGGTGCTGGTGGCGGCCGGCTGACCGGGAAGGCCCGGGGCGGGCGTTCGGGTTCCGGGCCGGCCGGGGGGATCAGTGCCGGGGGCGTCCGGCCCGGACGAGTTCGGCGACGTCCAGGGTCACGGGGGTGCCGATCGACTCGGGCAGCGTGACGGACTGCCCGGGGGCGTACACCTGGTGGCTGTCGTACCCGCCGCCCATGGGCTCGGTCAGGACGTGCAGCCGGCCGTGCTTGCGGTCGACGATCATGTATACCGGGATCTTGGCCTCGGCATAGGCGGCGACCTTGTTGCGCAGGTCGTTGTTGTAGTTGCCGGAGGTGACCTCCAGCACGAGCCGGAAGACGGCGGGGTCGTAGCAGTTGTTCTCGATCAGATGATCGTCACGATCGGCATCGACGATCGCGAGGTCGGGGATGGCGTAGTCCTCGGGACCGCCGGGCAGCCACAGGCCGATTCCCTGAAGGACTCTGGTCTCCTCGCCGTGGAGGCCTGCGGCCAGGAAGGGAATCATGACTGTGGTCAACGCGTCCGCGTGCGGGCCGTCCGGGGGTGGGGCCACGGTGATGACGCCCCCGATGATCTCGACACGGTAGCCCGGGTGCTGCTCCATGAGGCTGTTGGCCGTTTCGAGGAGCGATTCCGGCTCACCGTCACAGGGGTGCTCGACTGCTGCTGCAGACATTGCGGGCCTCCTGAGGGGTGTGGTCGAGAACATCATCGTAGGACGATCCTGACGTTCGCGGCGGTAAACACGTTGACCACCCGGCCGGGCGAACGGCGAAGGGCTCCGCGCACGGTGGGTGCGCGGAGCCCTTCGCGTAACACGGAACACGGCCGGAGACGGCCGGGCCGTTGGCCGTTACAGCTTCTCGATGACGTAGTCGATGCAGGCGGTCAGCGCCTGGACGTCCGCCGGGTCGATCGCCGGGAACATCGCCACGCGCAGCTGGTTGCGGCCCAGCTTGCGGTACGGCTCGGTGTCGACGATGCCGTTGGAACGCAGCGCCTTGGCGACGGCGGAGGCGTCGATCTCGTCCGCGAAGTCGATCGTGCCGATGACCTGCGAGCGCTTCGCCGGGTCGGTGACGAACGGGGTCGCGTACGTGGACTGCTCCGCCCAGCCGTACAGGTTCCGCGCCGAGGTGGCGGTGCGGCGGACCGAGAAGTCCAGGCCGCCCTGCGTGTTCAGCCAGTTCAGCTGCTCGTTCAGGAGGAAGAGCGTGGCCAGGGCCGGGGTGTTGTACGTCTGGTTCTTGAGGGAGTTGTCGATCGCGGTGGGGAGCGAGAAGAACTCCGGGATGTGGCGGCCCGAGGCGTGGACGCGCGCGGCGCGCTCCAGGGCGGCGGGGGAGAACACGCCGATCCAGAGGCCGCCGTCGGAGGCGAACGACTTCTGCGGGGCGAAGTAGTAGACGTCCGACTCGGTGATGTCGACCGGCAGACCGCCGGCGCCGGAGGTGGCGTCCACCAGGACCAGGGAGCCCGCGTCGGCCCCGGCGACCCGCTCGATCGGCGCGGCGACGCCGGTCGAGGTCTCGTTGTGGGTGAACGCGTACACGTCCACACCCTCCTCGGCCCGCGGTTCCGGGTGGGTGCCCGGGTCGGAGGAGATCACGGACGGGTCGGCGAGCCACGGGGCGAGCTCGGCGGCCTTCGCGAACTTCGAGGAGAACTCGCCGAAGGTCAGGTGCTGGGACTTCGTCTCGATGAGCCCGTGCGTCGCGATGTCCCAGAAGGCGGTGGAGCCGCCGTTGCCCAGGATCACCTCGTAGCCCTCGGGGAGCGAGAAGAGGTCGCGCACGCCCTGACGGACCGCGCCGACCAGGTTCTTGACCGGGGCCTGGCGGTGGGACGTGCCGAGCAGCGACGTGCCGGTGGCGGCCAGGGCGTCGAGCGCCTCCGTCCGCACCTTCGAGGGACCGGCGCCGAAGCGTCCGTCGGCGGGCTTGATGTCAGCGGGAATCTGGATATCGGCCACGAACCGGAGCGTAGTGCCTCGGGGACGGTACCGAGGGGCGTGTCCGTCGGATGAGACACCCGCTCCGGTGCGTGGACCCGGTGCGCGGTGGGTGGGCCGGGTTGGCCGGCCCGGGGCGGCGGTCGGATCGGCCGGGCGGGTCCGACCGGAGGTCCGGGCAGGTCAGCCCAGGCGCACCGGCAGGTCGTGCAGGTCGTTCTGGGTGACGATCGGCTTGTTCCGCAGTTCGGACGCCGGGACGGCGAGCTCCAGGTCGGGGAACCGCTCGTAGAGCGCGGGAAGTGCCACCCCGGCCTCCAGCCGGGAGAGCGCCGCGCCGGGGCAGACGTGCGGGCCGTGGCCGAACGCGATGTGGCGGTTGGGGGAGCGGGTCACGTCGAACTCACCGGCGCTCGGCCCGTGCTGCGCCTCGTCGCGGCCGAGCGCGCCGAAGGAGACGATCAGCGCCTCGCCCTCGGGCAGCACCTTGTCGCCGACCTCGATGTCCTCGGTGGCGAACCGGATCAGGACGTGGGACGTCGGTGTGTTCCAGCGCAGCGTCTCCTCGATCGCGTTTTCCCACGGCACCTCGCCGCTCAGCACCTGCTTGCGCTGCTCGGGGTGGGTCTGGAGCGCGACGACCGCGTTGACGATCAGGCTGATCGTGGTCTCGTGACCGGCTGCGATGATCAGCTGGAGGGTGTTGACGATCTCCTCGTCGGTGAGGCGGTCGTCGTCCTCGGAGGCGGCGATCAGGGCACTGGTGAGGTCGTCGCCCGGGTTCTTCCGCTTGCCCTCGACGATCTTGGTGAAGTGCTCGCCGAGGTCCGCCATCATCTGCGGAACCTCCTCCGGCGGCGTCTGCGTCGAGAAGAACTTCTCGAACAGTGCCTTCAGCCGGGGGTGGTCGGCCTTGTCGACGCCCATCAGTTCGCTGATCACGTTCATCGGCAGCGGGTAGGCGAACTCCGCCTTCAGGTCGACCGGCTCGCCCTTCGGCAGCGCGGCGAGCCGGTCCAGGCTCGCCGCGGTCAGTGCCTCGATGCCGGCCCGCAGCCGTTCGACGCGCTTCACGGTCAGCGCCTGCGCGACCAGGGTGCGCAGTCGGCGGTGGTCCGCGCCGTCGACGGTGAGCATGGAGCGGCCCGGGTTGGCGAGGCCGATCAGCGGCCAGTCCATGGGTATCTCGCCGCGCCGCCAGGCGTTCCAGACATCGATGTCCTTCACGATCCGGCTGTCGGTGAGCAGTTGCCGCGCCTCGGCGTGGTGGGTGACCGCGTAGCAGTGCACCCCGCCCGGGAGCTCCACCTCGGCGAGGGGTCCGGCCGCCCGCAGTCGGGCGCTCTCGCCGTCGAGGTCGGTGACGAAGGGGTCGAGCGCGATCCGGGTCATCTCTTGCCTCCGAGGGCGGATGCGAGGGCGGCAGTGGTGGCGGAACCGAGGGCGGGGGTGGGCGTGAACGTCACCGGCAGGTCCGTCAGGCCGCGCAGCCACGGGGACGGGCGGCGGGTGAGCCGTTCCGCGGGGACGGCGAGGTCGATGTCCGGGAGCCGGTCCAGCAGCACCTCGATGCCGGTGCGGGCGATGACCTCGGCGGTCTCCTGGGCGGGGAACGGGCAGCGGTGCTCGCCGTGGCCGAAGGAGAGGAACGCGTTGTTGCCGCCGGTCAGCGAGGAACCGTCGGTGCGGACCTGGGGGTCGTAGTTGGCGGCGGCGATGCCCAGCAGCAGCATGTCGCCCGCCTCGATGTGCCGCCCGCCCAGGCGGGTGTCGCGCGAGGCCCAGCGGCCCGCGACGTTCTGCGTGGGGGTGTCCTCCCACAGCACCTCGTTCATGGCCTCGGCGACGCTGTGCCGGCCGCCCGAGAGGGAGGCGGCGAACCGGTCGTCGGTGAGCATCAGCCGCAGCGAGTTGCCGATCCAGTCGGCGGTCGGCTGGTGGCCCGCCGCCATCATGACCATGAGGTCCTGCGCGACCTCCTCGTCGGTGAAGCCGCCGCGGTCGGCGATCATCCGCGAGGCGACGTCGTCGCCGGGGGCGGCGTGCTTGTCGGCCAGCAGCTGGAACATGGAGGTGGCCAGGTGCTGCTGTCCGGCCAGCGCCCGCTCCCGGCCGTCGATCATGTCGTTGAGGGAGCCGACGAGTGCGGCGGCGACGTCGTCGCCGAAGCCGTAGATCTTCGCCAGGACGAGGGCGGGGAGCAGCATCGCGTAGTCGGCGATGATGTCGGTGCGGCCGGTCGGGCAGAACCGGTCGATGAGGCCGTCGGCGAACTCCTCCGCGTACCGCTTCAGGGAGAACGGGTCGACGCCCTCCAGCGCGTTGCCGATCATCGCGGCGCGCTCGGTGTGCCGGGGGCCGACCGTGTAGAGGATCGACGGCTGCTTGCGGCCGATCATCGGCAGCAGCGGCCAGTCGTCGGGGATGTTCTCCCACTGGTTCCACAGGTCGGAGTCGCGGCTGAACAGCACCGGGTCGCCGGCGACCTGGTGCAGTTCGCGGTAGCCGAGGATCAGCCAGGCGGGGATGTCGCCGTCGAGGACGACCGGTGCCACGGCCCCGTGGTCGCGGCGCATCTCCCGGTACAGGTCGGTCGGGTCGGTCTGGAACCGGGGGCCGGAGAGCGGCACGCGGCCCTGGGACACGGGGCAGCCGGCGGGCGGTGCCGGGGGCTGGGTCACGGCGTGGGCTCCGGGGTCTTCTCCGGCATCGTCTCCGGAGTGGCGGACGGGTCGTCGGTCGCGGCGTCGAGCCTGCGGCGCGACAGGGTGTGCAGGTACTCGACCAGCGTGATCAGCACGTACTTGCTGGACGAGCGGTCGCGGGCGTCGCACTCCACGAGGGGCACCTCGTCCGAGAGGTCGAGCGCCTCGCGTATCTGCTGTTCGGTGTGGAGCGGGCCGCCGAAGTCGTTGCACGCCACGATGAACGGCGTGCCGTGGTGCTCCAGGCGGTCGATCGCGTACCAGGAGTCGGAGAGGCGGCGGGTGTCGACGAGGACGACGGCGCCGAGCGTGCCCGAGAACAGCCGGTCCCACAGGAACCAGAAGCGTTCCTGGCCGGGCGCGCCGAAGAGGTAGAGCACCGAGCGTTCGTCGAGCGAGATCCGGCCGAAGTCGAAGGCGACGGTGGTGGACGTCTTCGAGTGCACACCGTCGAGGTGGTCGACGGCCTCGCCGGCCCGGGTCATGGTCTCTTCGGTGTTCAGCGGACGGATCTCGCTGACGGACCGGACCATGGTGGTCTTGCCCACGCCGAAGCCGCCGACGACGACGATCTTCAGTCCGTTGTCGGCCGTGGCGCGCAGGGCGGTACGGTCAGAGGTTGCGGAGTCCAACGAGCACCTGCTCCAGGATGTCGGGGGCGGGAAGGCGGTCCGCGACCCGCGCGGTGCGCGGGTGGCGGGCGCTGATCCGGCCGGTGGCCAGCAGATCGGACAGCAGGATGCGGACGATGCTGACGGGCAGACCGAGGCCCGCGGAGACCTCCACGACCGCGGTGGGCAGGGTGCACATCCGCAGGATCGTGGCGTGTTCCGACTGCATGCCGGGGGTCGGTTCGCACTCGGAGACCACCAGGGTCACCAGGTCGAACGCGTCCGAGTCGGACCGGCTGCGGCCACCGGTGAGGGTGTACAGCCGGTCCGGGGAGTCGTCCCTGCCGGGGCGGGGGCGGCTCATACGTTCACGGTCGCGTCGACGGCGGCGGCTCCGGTCCCGGGGGTGCGCGGCGGCGCCACGAGGTGCTCGCCGAGCTGCTCGACGAGTTCGCTCATGTTGTGCCCGATGAGGCCGACGTCCGCCTCGTCGGAGGCGACGACCGCGAGGTGCGCCCCGGCCCCCGCCTCGACGATGAACAGCACGCCGCCGTAGAACTCGGCCATCGCGGACCGCACGCCGCCGCTGCCGTCGCCGAACTCGACGGACGCGCCGTGCGACAGGCTCTGGATGCCGGCCGAGATGGCTGCCAGCTGGTCGGCCTGGTCGACGGAGAGCTCAGGGGTACGGCACAGCTTGAGGCCGTCCCGGGACAGGACAAGGGCGTGAC
Organism: Streptomyces sp. NPDC056061; assembly: GCF_042266885.1. Taxonomy (NCBI): domain Bacteria; kingdom Bacillati; phylum Actinomycetota; class Actinomycetes; order Kitasatosporales; family Streptomycetaceae; genus Streptomyces; species Streptomyces sp. NPDC056061. The sequence goes on from NZ_JBHJWQ010000004.1 coordinate 72,984, forward strand.
GGGTGCCGGGGGTGCGCTCCAGGAGCCCCTCCAGCAGCCAGTTGAGCTTCTCGTCGGTGGTCGCGGTCATCGGGTGTTGCCTTCTTCCGGGTGCTGGGGATTGGGCCGGACAGCCTTGCGGAAGCTGCTGAAGCGGGCTGCCTGTTCCTTGGGATCGGAGGCACGGGGCCGGGTTTCGTCGGCACCGTGGGTGTGGTGGCGGGCCTCGGCGGCGGCGAGGGTGCGTCCGCGGGGGCGCTTGGGCAGTCCGCTCTCGCCGAACCGGGGGAGGCCGCCGGTGGTCTCGGACACGGGGAAGTCCGGGGACGCCGAGGCTGCCGGGGCGCCGGGGGCTGCCGGGGGCTGCGGGCGGCGGGCGCCGTCCGGGGACGCCGAGGCTGCCGGGGAGGTGGTGCCGTGCGCGGGCTCCGGCTCCGGAACCGGTACGGAACCCGTCCTGGACATGGCTTCCTGGTCCCGCACGGGCAGCGGGGCCGGGGCGGGCGCCGGGGCCGGGGCGGGCGTCGGGGGCGCGGCGGGGGCCGCGGCCGCGGCCGGGGTCCGGGTGAGGATCTCCTGCGGAAGCATCATCAGCGCACCGGTACCGCCGCGTGCGGAGGGGCGGAACGACACGGTGAGGCCGTGCTTGCGGGCCAGTCGGCCGACGACGGCGAGGCCGAGCCGGGTGCCGGAGAGCCCCGTCAGGTCGTGGTCGGTGGCCGAGACGGCGCGCTCCGCGCGGCGCAGCTGCACGTCGCTCATCACCAGGCCGCTGTCCTCGACGGTGAGGACGATGCCGGCCGGCACCTCCTCGACGTACACGTGGACCTCCGCCGTCGGCGGCGAGAAGTTGGCGGCGTTGTCGAGGAGTTCGGCGAGTGCGTGCATGACGCCCTCGGCGGCGTGGCCGGCGATCGCGACATCGCTCGTCGAGTGCAGGCGTACGCGCTGGTAGCCGCTGATCCGGCCCATCGCGCCGCGCAGGATCGACTCCATGACGATCGGCTTGGCCCAGCGGCGTCCGGAGCGGGCGCCGGTCAGCACGGCGATCGAGTCGGCGAGGCGGCCCGCCTGGGCGGTGCGGTGGTCCAGGTGGAGCAGATCGCCGAGCACGTCCTCGGCGGCGTGCCGGTGTTCCATGTCGCGCAGGTCGGCGAGCATGCTGGTGGCCAGGGCCTGCATCCGGCCCGCGGCGTTGGCGCAGGCGGCGACCGCGGCGGAACGCTCGGTCTCGCTGCGGGCCGCGCGGGCCGCGAGCCGCTCGACGTCGCCGTTCAGCCGTTCCGTCTCGGCGGCGGCCCGTTCGGCGATCCGGGCGGTCTCGGCCTCGGCGGCGGCCTTGACCCGGGCGGTCTCGGCGGTGAACCGCTGCCCCTCGGCGGCGGAGGCGGACACCAGCCGGCTGATCTCGCCGGTGAACCGCTGGGTCTCCGACGCGAGCCGGGCACGCAGCCTGTTCGCGGTGGCACGGGCATGAACGGCGGCGGCCACGGCGGCGGACAGCAGCACGGCGGCGGCTCCCGCTCCCCAGGCAAGGGTGGTCCGTGCCGAGTCGGGGGCGGCGGCGACCGCCCACAGGCACAGGGAACCGGTGACGGCCAGAGATATCAGCAGGGCCAGTGCGGTCGGCCGGGATGAGGCGCTCAAGTGGAGTCCTTGGGGCGGACGGGGCGATTCCGGGCAGTTCGGTAGGGCGGGGCGAATGCGACAACTGGAGTTGATAATTCCCAGGTAAGTCTTGGTCACTATATGAGAATTGACGCTCTCTTTGGGAAGCTCCGGTGGCGTTCTTTGTCGCAGATGTGACTAAGCGGTGTCTCGCCGGGGATTACGGGGACACCGCTTAGCTGTCCGACGTATTCCCGCGTATTGAGGTATTCACGGGAAACGTGCGGGGTCCCGGAGCGCCAGAGGCCCGACCAGCGGCATGCTGGATCGATGGCCGCACCCCACGAACCCACGGAAAGCACCGAACTCGCCCACGCCCTGCGTGCGGCGGTCCGCGGGGAGGTCGACTTCGCCCCCACCGCACGGGCGCTGACGACCATGGACGCCTCCAACTACCGGCGGGTGCCGCTCGGTGTCGTCGCCCCGCGCGACGCCGACGACGTGGCCGCCGCCCTCGCCGTCTGCCGCGCGCACGCGGTGCCCGTGGTCCCGCGCGGCGGCGGCACGTCCATCGCCGGGCAGGCCACCGGAACCGGCATCGTGCTCGATCTCACACGCCACCTGCGCCGGATCGTCCGGCTGGACGCCGAGTCCCGCACCGCTGTCGTCCAGCCCGGCGTGGTCCTGGACGACCTGCGCGCCGCCGCGGCCCCGCACGGCCTCACCTTCGGCCCCGACCCCTCCACGCACAGCCGCTGCACCCTGGGCGGCATGATCGGCAACAACTCCTGCGGCGCGCACTCGGTCGCCTGGGGCACCACCGCCGACAACGTGCACACCCTGACCGTGGCCCGCTACGGCGGCGACACCGTCCGGGCGGGCCGGGCCCCGGACCCCCTGCTCCCCGCCGGTCCGGCCGCCTCCTCGTCCCTGTCCGGCGGCCTCGCCGAACTCGTCGGCGGCAACCTCGCGCTGCTGCGCACCGGGTTCCCGGAACTGCCCCGCCGCATCTCCGGCTACGCCCTGGACGCCCTGCTGCCCGAACGCGGCACGGACCTCGCCCGCGCCCTCTGCGGCAGCGAGGGCACCCTCGGCGTGGTGACGGAGGCGACCGTGCGGCTCGTCGAGGCACCGGCGGCCCGCGCGCTCGCCGTGCTCGGCCACGCCGACGAGTCCGCCGCCGCCGAGGCCGCCTCGGGGCTGCTGCCCCACCACCCCCTGACCGTGGAGGGCATGGCCGCCGACCTCGTCCGCGAACCGGCCGGACTGCCGCGCGGCGGCGCCTGGCTCTTCGTCGAGACCGGCGGCGCCACCCCGGCCGAGGCACGGGCGCACGCCGAACGGATCCTGCGGGCGGCCGACGCACTGGACGGCACGGTCGTCACCGACCCGGCCGGACAACGGGCCCTGTGGCGCATCCGCGAGGACGCCGCGGGCACCGCCACCCGGATGCCCGACGGCACCGAGGCGTGGCCCGGCTGGGAGGACTGCGCCGTACCGCCCGCCCGGCTCGGCCCGTATCTCCGCGCCTTCCGCGCCCTGCTCGCCGAACACGGGCTGCGCGGCACCCCGTACGGGCACTTCGGCGAGGGCTGCATCCACGTCCGGATCGACTTCGACCTGCTGGACCCCGGGGGCGTGGCGCGCTTCCGCCGCTTCTCCACGGACCTCGCCGACCTGGTCGTCGCGCACGGCGGATCGCTGAGCGGCGAACACGGCGACGGCCTGGCCCGCGCCGAACTGCTCCCGCGCATGTACGGGGACGAACTCGTCGGCCTCTTCACCCGGTTCAAGGACCTCTGGGACCCGGACGGCGGCATGAACCCGGGCGTCCTCGCCCGCCCCGACCGGCTCGACGAGCACCTCCGCTTCGACGTCCTGCCCGGGCGCCCGGTGGATGTCGCGTTCGGCTACCCGGACGACGGCGGCGACTTCGCCGCGGCGGTGCGCCGGTGCGTGGGCGTCGCCAAGTGCCGCACCGCCCGCCCGGCCGGCACCGGCGTGATGTGCCCCTCGTTCCGGGCGACCGGCGAGGAGGCGCACTCCACCCGCGGCCGGGCCCGGCTGCTGCACGAGATGCTCGCGGGCGAGGTGATCACGGACGGCTGGCGGTCGACGGAGGTGCGCGACGCCCTCGACCTCTGCCTGTCCTGCAAGGGCTGCCGCTCCGACTGCCCGGTGGGCGTCGACATGGCCACGTACAAGGCGGAGTTCCTGCACCACCACTACCGGGGGCGACCGCGCCCGGCCGCCCACTATGCGATGGGCGGACTGCCGCGGTGGCTGCGCCTCGCCGCCCCGTTCACGGGCGTGCTGAACGCCCTGGCCCGCGTGCGGCCCCTGGCGGCCGCGGCCAAGCGGCTCGCCGGGATCGCGCCGGAGCGCGGCATCCCGGTCCTGCCGCGCGAGACGTTCAGCCGGTGGCTGCGGCGGCGCCGGGGCCCCGGGACGGTGATCCTCCCCAACGACGAAGTGGCCCTGCTGTGGCCGGACACCTTCACCGATCGCCTCGCGCCCGAGGTGGGCCGGGCCGCGGTCCGGGTCCTGGAGTCCGCGGGCCGGACCGTGCTGCTGCCGGGCCGCGGTGTGTGCTGCGGCCTCACCTACGTGTCCACGGGCCGGCTCGACAGGGCCCGTACGGTGATGCGCCGGACCCTCGACCGGATGGCCCCCTTCCTCGGCGACCCGCTCGTCGTTCTCGAACCGAGCTGTGCCGCCACCCTCCGCACCGACCTGCCCGAACTCCTCCCCGACGACCCGCGAGCCGCCGAACTCGCCGCCTCGGTAAGGACGTTGGCGCAGTACCTGGAGGAGTGCGCGCCGGACTGGCGGCCACCGCGCCTGGACCGTCCGGCTGTCGGCCAGACCCACTGCCACCAGCACGCGGTCCTGGGCGACGCGGCCGACCGGCGGCTGCGCGAACATGCCGGACTGACGGGCGAGTTGACCGGCGGATGCTGTGGACTCGCCGGGAACTTCGGCTTCGAACGGGGCCATTGGGAGGTGTCGGTGGCGTGCGCGGAGGAGCAACTGCTGCCCTCGGTACGGTCCGCCGCGCCCGGCACGGTGTTCCTCGCGGACGGCTTCTCCTGCCGCACGCAGCTGAATCAGCTGGGCGGGGTGCGGGCGCGGCACCTGGCGGAGGTGCTGGCGGAGAGGCTGGCCGAGGGAGCGGGCGGGGACGGGCCGAAGAGGGGCGGGCCGAAGAGGGGCGGGCCGAAGAAGGATGGGCCGAAGAGGAGCGGGCCGAAGAGGGGCGGGCCGAAGAAGGGCGGGCCGAAGAAGGACGGGCCGAAGAGGGACTGATCGGGAACCGGGGCGGGGCCGACCGGGCATGCGGCAAGGGCCCGGCCCCGGTCCGACGACCGGGGCCGGGCGGGCACGACGCGTGGCCGGGCGTGCGGCCGGCGGTTGCTCCCCGGGTCGTTACGGATGGTCAGCAGTTGCGAATGGCCCAGACCTGGTCCCAGTTCTGCTCCCGGCTGCCGCTGAACGGTGTGAAGGACTTGATGGACGTTCCGGACCCGTTGTAGAAGTGCGAGGTCGGGGTGCCCGTCTGGTAGTCCCAGTAGTACCCGGTGCCTCCCCAGTAGGAGAGGGAGTACCGGGCGCAGACGGTGAGCGAGAAGACCTCCCAGTTGGACGTCGTGGGGTCCCAGACCGCGGTGCACAGGGCCCCCGAGTGACAGGTGAAGGTCCCGCCCGGCGCCACGTGCAGGGACGGCGCGGACGGCGAGATCGACGGACTCGTGGCCAGGATGCCCTGGGCCGACGCCTTCGCCGCGCCCTCGGGGGCGGCGGGCGTCCGCAGAACCTGCCCGGCCGCCACGTCCCGGTCGGACGGAGCGGCGGCCTCGGCGGATCCGACGGTGACACCGGCCGCGAGGACGAGGGTCAGGGCGCTGATGGTGCCGATGAGCGAGCGCTTGAGGCGCATGTGATGAATCCCCCCTGTCGGAACGGTCCGCACACGAATCCGCGTGCGGGTGTGTTGCGGGTGTGATGCGGGTGGCGAACCGGACTCCGGTGGCTTCCGCCTCTTCTGCCGTGTCCGTTCGCGAGGAACAGGCTGTCGTCCGCGGCCGTACGTCCGCCACACGTTGAAGCAGCCGCTTAAACGTCCGGCGTCGGGCGGGCGCGGTGGTGTACGGCGGGCGCCCGGGGCGAACGGACCCCGGAAGGCGGCCGTGTCGAGGGGGCGTCTTCCCGGCCGTCTCGCGCGCCGCCTTGCCTGTCCGCCTGCCCGGTGCCGACAGTGGGGGACCGGTCACATCGCGGGGGGATCGCATGGACCACACGCATCGGATCGCACCGGGCGGGCGCGGACCACGCCCGTCGTTCGACGGCGGAGGGCCGCGGTACGGCGCGAACGCGGCGGACGCCGACAGCCGCGACGGCCCGTCCCGATGAATGGCCCGTCCCGATGAACGGGCGGGCGCGTCGAACGGCCGGGCACGTCGAACGGGCCGGACGGACGAGCGGGTCGAACACGTCCGCCGACCCATCGCGTCCGCTCGCTCCCCAGGTCGTGGCCTGCCGCGTGTACCGCCCGGCCCACCGCCGGTACGGACCGGCGGGCTGCACGGGTTCCTGCCGTTTGGGTGCCGCCGCGCACCCTCCGAGCGACCACACCGGAGATCGCCTTGCTGCGGGTGCACTTCACCCCCGAGGACATCGGACGCGTCCGCGTCGCCGCCGCGCCCGACCCCTTGTGGGAGATCGTCAACAGCTTCCAGGCCCTGGTCGACGGGGCCAACCCCCTGATGTTCGACGACTGGCGCCGCCGGGCCCGGCAGCGGCTGACCCCGGCCTGCATGCTGCTGGGGCCGTTGCTGCCGCCACGCGGCTACTTCCCGGACTTCATCACCCCCGATCTGGCCGGCACGTTCGATCTGGAGCACGCCGTGGGGACCGTCCTCGACACACCCCGCTCCCTGATGCGCGCCCATCTGTCGGAGCTGGCCGCGGCCCGGCGGCGCGGTCGGCCGCTGCCCCCGGTGTTCCGCTCCCTGGCCGAGGGCACGCCGGAAGCGCTGAACCGGCTCGGCACCGCCCTGCACACGTACCACCGAAACGCCCTCGTCCCCTTCTGGCCGCGCATCCGGGCACAGCTGGAGGCGGATCTGGCGCTGCGGGTGCGGACGTTGCTCCGGGGCGGAACGGACGGGCTGCTGGGAGGTTTCCGCCCGGTGCTGCGGTGGCGGCCGCCGGTGCTGGAGGCGGACTACCCCGTCGACCGCGAACTGCGGCTCGACGGGCGGGGCCTGTTGCTCCAGCCGTCCTTCTTCTGCGTCCGCACACCGGTCACGCTCGCCTCCGACGAGGCGATGCCGGTGCTCGTCTACCCGATCCAGCACACGCCCGGCTGGGCACGGGAGCGGGAAGCCGGGCTGGGTTCGCTGATCGGCGGCACCCGCGCCGCGATCCTGGAGGGCGCCGTCACCGGTCGTACCACCGGTGAACTGGCGTGCCGCCTCGGCATCTCGGCGGCGGCCGTCAGCCAGCACACGGCGGTCCTGCGCGGGGCCGGACTGCTGGTGAGCGTGCGCCGGGGCAAGCACGTACTGCACACGGTCACCTTGGCGGGACGGGCCCTGCTCGACGGCAGGGCCTGCCCGCCGACGGACGGGTAGGAGGCCGGACGGGTAGGGGGCCGGACGGCGGACGGGGCCGGGCGCGAGTCGGTCCGGGGCGGCGGACGGACAGGGGCGGGGACGGCGTCCCCATCGCCTCCGGAGCCGTCCGTCCCCGCCGCGGTGCCGGGCACGGGGCCACACCTCGTGGCGGGCCCGCGCCCCGCCACGGGCCCGCACCGCACGGCGGGTTCCGCACCCCGTGGCGGGCTCCTCAGCGCGTGATGTCCTGCGTCACGATCTCCCGGGCCAGTGCGACGAGGTCGTCCAGGGCCGGATGGCCGGGTGCGTCACGCCGGGCGAGCAACATCCGGAGGGTCGGCGCATCGACCAGCGGACGGTAGACGACGCCGGGGTGCGGGTGCATGCCGGCGGTGGACGCGGCGGAGACCCCGGAGCCGCGCCCCGCCGCGATGGCGGTCAGCCAGTCGTCGGTGTTGGCGACGGTGACGGTCGCGGCGGGCCCGGCGTCCGGCGGCCACAGGCCGACGGTGGTGGTGCCGGAGACGGTGTTGAGGACGACGGCGCCGTCCGCCAGATCGGCGAGCCGGAGCGTGGCACGGGCGGCGAGCGGGCCGTCCGCCGCCACCGCCGCCACCCGGGCCTCGTCGTACAGCGTCTCGGTGCGCAGCCCCGGGGAATCCACCGGGCCCCGCAGCAGCGCCGCGTCGACCTCGCCCCGGGTCAGCCCGGCGGTGCGGTCGTCGATCCGCAGCAGTTCGAGCGGCACCCGGGGATGGCGCCGCTGCCAGTGACGGAGCAACGGTGTGGTGTACGGGCCGAACGCGGACCAGGCGTACCCGACCCGCAGCGGTCGGTGGCGCGGCCCGCCGGGGCCGAGTGCCTCGTCGAACGCGGCGACCGCGGCGGCGGCCCGGTCCCGGAAGGCGACGCCCTCGGGGGTGAGGGAGAGATGGTGGGTGGACCGGTCGACCAGTCGGACACCGAGCTGCCGCTCCAGGGCGGCGAGCGTGCGGGAGACCGCGGGCTGGGTGAGGCGGAGCCGGGCGGCGGCACGAGTGACGTTGCCCTCGTCGGCGACGGCGAGGAAGGCGCGCAGATGACGGATCTCGACGCCGCGGTTCCGGGCGCCGTCCCGGCCGCTTCCGCCACCGGGGGCACCGCTCGGTCCAGGGCTCATGCGTGCGGAGCATAACCGGAGATGAACCGGCATTTCACATGGCACGCGGAGGTATCTACCGTAAGAGGGAGGTACTGCGCGGCTCGGTGCCGACAGGCGGTGAGCGGCACGCGGCACGCGGCAGGCGCTGGGCGCGGCGCGGGCGGCAACAGCGGGTCCGGGCGTCCGCCCGGACCCGGACTCGGGAGGAACATCACAGGTGGGCGACCAGAACAGCGCAGCAGTGGCGGTGGCGACGGAGCGGGCAGCGGCCGTCACCGTACCGGAGGCGGCAGCCGCCGTCGGCGCGGGTCCGGGGACCGCCCGGCCCGGCCGGGCCGCGGCCCTCGCCCCGATCGCGCTGGTGGTCGGGGGCGCGCTCTCCGTCCAGTTCGGCGCCTCGATCGCGGTGCTGCTGATGCCGCGGGCCGGCGCGCTCGGCGTCGTCACGCTGCGCCTCGCCGCTGCCGCGCTCGTCATGATGCTCGTCTGCCGGCCGAAGCTGCGCGGCCACTCACGCGCAGACTGGGGCACGGTCCTCGCCTTCGGCTTCGCGATGGGCGGTATGAACACGCTCTTCTACCAGGCTGCCGACCGCATCCCGCTGGGGGCGGCCGTCACCCTGGAGGTGCTGGGCCCGCTCGCCCTCTCGGTGATCGCGTCCCGCCGCCTGGTCAACGTGGTGTGGGCGGGCCTCGCCCTGGGCGGGGTCGTGCTGCTGAGCGGCGGGGGCTTCGACCGCCTCGACCCGGTGGGCGCCGCGTTCGCCCTGGGCGCGGGGGTCATGTGGGCGGCGTACATCGTCTTCAGCGCCCGCACCGGCCGCCGCTTCCCGCAGGCGGACGGCCTGGCCCTGGCCATGGTCGTCGCCGCCCTCCTCACCCTGCCCCTCGGGCTCCTGGAGTCGGGCTCGAAACTCCTGGTCCCGACCACGCTGGGGCTGGGCGCGGCGGTGGCGCTGCTGAGTTCCGTCCTCCCGTACACCCTCGAACTCATGGCGCTGCGCCGGTTGCCCGCACCCACCTTCGCGATCCTGATGAGTCTGGAACCGGCGATCGCCGCCTCGGCCGGCTTCCTCGTCCTCGACCAGGCCCTTGCCGCGACGGACGCCCTGGCCATCGCCCTGGTCATCGGGGCGAGCATGGGCGCGGTGCGCAGCCAGGTAGCGCGCGGCAGCAGGCCGCGGGCCGGGCAGGAGCGCGGCGGGAGGATGCGGGCCGGGCAGGAGCGCGGCGGAACGGCGCGGGCCGGGAAGGGCCGCGGCGGAAGGGCGCGCGACAGCGCCTGACGGCCCCGACCGCGACCGCACGGTCCCATGTCCTCCCGTGCCGTGGGCAGGTCGGCCGCAGGGCATGGGAGGCAGAAATCATGCAAGCATGCTTGCTTGTTTATGGCTTGCGCTGTCATGCTCCTGGGCACATTGCCACGCCCCGAGGGGAGCGCACCGTGTCCGATGCCGCAGCCGTGATCGATGACCTGCGTGAGGAGAGCAGCGAACTCGACGAGCTGGTACGAGGGCTGGGTGCCGAGCAGTGGGCCGTTCCCACGCCCGCGCCCGGCTGGAGCATCGCCCACCAGATCGCCCACCTCATCTGGACCGACGACGTCGCACTGCTCGCCGCGACGGACCCCGAGGCGTTCGCGCCCGAGGTGCAGAAGGCTCTGGACGCGCCCGACACCTTCGTCGACGTGGCCGCGCGGGCGATCGTGGACCGGACGCCGCCGGAAGCCCTGCCGGAGGCCCTGCTCGCGCGGTGGCGGGCGGGGCGGGAACGCATGCAGGAGGTGCTGCGATCGGCACCGGCCGGGACCCGCATCCCCTGGTACGGGCCACCCATGAGCGTGCCGTCCATGGCGACCGCCCGGCTCATGGAGACCTGGGCGCACGGTCAGGACATCGCCGACGCGCTCGGGGTCACCAGGACCCCCACCGCCCGGCTGCGACACATCGCCCGGCTCGGTGCGCGGGCCCGCGACTACGCGTACACGGTGCGGGGGCTTCCCGTCCCGGAGGAGGAGTTCCGGGTGGAGCTCCACGTTCCGGACGGTGGGGTGATCGCCTACGGGCCGGAGGACGCCGCCCAGCGGGTCACCGGACCGCTCCGCGATTTCTGCCTGCTCGTCACCCAGCGCGCCCACCGCGACGACCTCGCCATCCGAGCCACCGGCCCCGACGCCGACCGGTGGCTCGACATCGCGCAGGCCTTCGCCGGGCCCCCGGGAGCCGGACGCGCCCCCCGCTCCGAAGCACCCGGCACCGGAAACGCACCCCGGGAGGGCGGCCGATGACCAGGACCGCACCCCCGCGCACCGGCCACGATCCGTACGGGGCCCGGCCGTGACCGCCCCCCTCCGGATAGGCAACGCCTCCGGCTTCTACGGCGACCGCTTCGACGCCCTGCGCGAGATGCTGACCGGCGGCCCCCTCGACGTCCTCACCGGCGACTACCTCGCCGAGCTGACCATGCTCATCCTCGGCCGCAGCCGCCTCAAGGACCCCACGCGCGGATACGCCACCACCTTCCTGCGGCAGCTGGAGGAAGGGCTCGGGCTCGCCCACGAACGCGGGGTGCGGATCGTCGCCAACGCCGGCGGGCTCAATCCCGCGGGACTCGCGGACGCCGTGCGGGAGCTGGCGGAGAAGACCGGGATACCGGTGCGGGTCGCGCATGTGGAGGGGGACGGACTGCCCGTGCCGGACGGGTTCCTCACCGCGAACGCCTACCTCGGGGGCGCCGGGATCGCCGCCTGCCTGCGGGCCGGGGCCGATGTCGTCGTGACCGGGCGGGTCACCGACGCCGCCCTCGTCACCGGACCCGCCGCCGCCCACTTCGGCTGGGGGCCGGACGACCACGACGCGCTCGCCGGGGCCGTCGTCGCCGGGCACGTACTGGAGTGCGGGACCCAGGCCACCGGCGGCAACTACGCCTTCTTCCGCGACCACGCCCTCGGCCGTCCCGGCTTCCCGATCGCCGAGATCCACGCCGACGGCTCGTCCGTCATCACCAAGCACGACGGCACCGGCGGCGTCGTCGACACCGGCACCGTCACCGCGCAACTGCTGTACGAGACCGGCGGTGCCCGGTACGCCGGGCCGGACGTCACCACCCGGCTCGACACCGTACGGCTCACCCAGGACGGGCCCGACCGGGTGCGGGTGTCCGGGGTGCTCGGGGAGGCCCCGCCGCCCACGCTCAAGGTCGGGCTCAACCGGCTCGGCGGCTGGCGCAACGAGGTCGTGTTCGTGCTCACCGGACTCGACATCGAGGCCAAGGCGCGGCTCGTGCGGGACCAGTTCGCGGACGCGCTCAGCCGCTCCGGAACCGGCCGACCGGACGAGGTGCACTGGGAGCTGGCGCGCACCGACCGGGCCGACGCCGCCACCGAGGAGACCGCCAGTGCCCTGCTCCGGCTCGTCGTCCGCGACCGGGACCCGGAGGCCGTCGGGCGGGCCGTCTCCGGGGTCGCGATCGAACTCGCGCTGGCCAGTTACCCCGGGTTTCACGTCACCGCCCCGCCCGGCAGCGGCAGCCCGTACGGCGTGTTCGAGGCACGGTACGTACCGGCCGCCGAGGTCCCGCACATCGCCGTCCTTCCCGACGGGCGGCGCGAGCGCCAGGAACCCCCGGCGCGTACCCGGGCGCTGCACGCAGTCGAGCAGCCCCCGCTGCCCGAGCCGCTGCCCGCCGGGCCCACCCGCACCGCCCCGCTCGGCCGGATCGCGGGCGCCCGCAGCGGGGACAAGGGGGGCGACGCCAACGTCGGTGTCTGGGTGCGCGGCGACGACGCCTGGCGGTGGCTGGTCCATGAACTGACCGTCGAACGGTTCGAGGAACTGCTCCCGGAGACATCGGGACTCGACGTCGAACGGCACGTCCTGCCGAACCTGCGCGCGCTGAACTTCGTCGTGCACGGGCTGCTCGGCGAGGGCGTCGCAGCCCGGCACCGGTTCGATCCGCAGGCCAAGGCGGTGGGGGAGTGGCTGCGGTCCCGGCACCTCCCGATCCCCGTCGCACTCCTGGCGCTGTGACCGGAAAGGTTCACCGGCTCGCGACGCGAGCTTTCCGGCGAACCTTTCCGGCCACAGCACTGGCAGCCGTCCACGCACCGGAGGTGACCACATGACCGTCCTGCCCACCGGGCTCGACACCGCGAGCCCCGAATACGCCGCGAACCGCGCGGCCATGCTCGCGAAGCTCGACGAACTCGCCGCGGAGCACGCCAAGGCGCTGGCGGGCGGCGGCGAGAAGTACGTCGAACGGCACCGAAAACGCGGCAAGCTCCTGGCCCGGGAACGGATCGAGCTGCTGATCGACCCGGACACACCGTTCCTGGAGCTGTCGCCGCTCGCCGCCTGGGGCAGCGAGGCCCCCGCGTACCCGGTCGGGGCCTCGCTCGTCACCGGGATCGGGGTGGTGGCGGGCGTGGAGTGCCTGATCACCGCGAACGACCCGACCGTGCGCGGCGGCGCCTCCAACCCCTGGACGCTGAAGAAGGCGCTCCGGGCCAACGAGATCGCCTTCGCCAACCGGCTGCCCTGCATCAGCCTTGTCGAGTCCGGCGGCGCCGACCTGCCCTCGCAGAAGGAGATCTTCATCCCGGGCGGGGCGCTGTTCCGCGATCTCACCCGGCTCTCCGCGGCCGGCATCCCGACCGTGGCCGTGGTCTTCGGGAACTCGACCGCCGGAGGCGCGTACGTCCCCGGCATGTCCGACCACACGGTCATGATCAAGGAACGGTCCAAGGTGTTCCTCGGCGGACCACCCCTGGTGAAGATGGCGACCGGTGAGGAGAGCGACGACGAATCGCTCGGCGGCGCCGAGATGCACGCCCGCACCTCCGGTCTCGCCGACCACTTCGCCGTCGACGAGCACGACGCGCTCCGCCAGGCACGCCGGATCGTCGCCCGCCTCAACTGGCGCAAGGCGCACCCCGATCCGGGACCCGCCGAGCCGCCGAAGTACGACGAGGACGAGCTGATCGGCATCGTGCCCGGCGACCTGAAGGTGCCCTTCGACCCGCGCGAGGTCATCGCCCGACTCGTCGACGGCTCCGACTTCGACGCGTTCAAACCGCTGTACGGAACCAGCCTGGTGACCGGCTGGGCCGCGCTGCACGGCTACCCCGTCGGCATCCTCGCCAACGCGCAGGGCGTGCTGTTCGGCGAGGAGTCGCAGAAGGCCGCCCAGTTCATCCAGCTCGCCAACCAGCGCGACATCCCGCTCCTCTTCCTGCACAACACCACCGGCTACATGGTCGGCAGGGAGTACGAGCAGGGCGGCATCATCAAACACGGCGCCATGATGATCAACGCGGTGTCGAACTCGAAGGTCCCGCACCTCTCCGTGCTGATGGGCGCCTCCTACGGGGCCGGGCACTACGGCATGTGCGGGCGGGCGTACGACCCGCGGTTCCTGTTCTCCTGGCCCGGCAGCAAGTCCGCCGTGATGGGTCCGCAGCAGCTCGCCGGGGTGCTGTCCATCGTCGCCCGCGCCTCCGCCGCCGCGAAGGGGCGGCCGTACGACGAGGAGGCCGACGCCGGGCTGCGCGCCATGGTCGAGCAGCAGATCGAGTCCGAGTCGCTGCCCATGTTCCTGTCGGGCCGGTTGTACGACGACGGGGTCATCGACCCGCGCGACACCAGGACCGTGCTCGGAATGTGTCTGTCCGCGATCCACACCGCCCCGGTCGAGGGTGTTCGCGGCGGCTTCGGAATCTTCCGGATGTGAGGCGAGGGATGACCGAGATGATCTCCACACTGCTGGTCGCCAACCGGGGCGAGATCGCCTGCCGGATCTTCCGCACCTGCCGCGCGCTGGGCATCGCCACCGTCGCCGTGTACTCCGACGCGGACGCCGACGCGCTCCACGTGCGCGAGGCCGACACCGCCGTGCGGCTGCCGGGCGCGACCCCGTCCGACACCTACCTGCGCGGCGACCTCGTCGTGCGCGCCGCGCTGGCGGCGGGCGCCGACGCCGTGCACCCGGGGTACGGCTTCCTCTCCGAGAACGCCGGATTCGCCCGGTCCGTGCGGGAGGCCGGGCTGGTCTGGGTGGGGCCGCCCGCCGAGGCCGTCGAGCTGATGGCGTCCAAGACCCGGGCCAAGGAGCTGATGGCCGCCGCAGGGGTGCCACTGCTCGCCCCCGTCGCCCCGGAGCACGCCACCGCCGCCGACCTGCCGCTGCTGCTGAAGGCGGCGGCGGGCGGGGGCGGACGGGGGATGCGGGTGGTGCGAGAACTCGACGACCTGACGGGCGAGTTGAAGGCGGCTGCGGCCGAGGCCGAGTCGGCCTTCGGGGACGGGGAGGTCTTCGCCGAGCCGTACGTGGAGCGCGGCCGGCACGTCGAGGTGCAGATCATGGCCGACGAGCACGGCGGGGTCTGGGCGCTCGGCACCCGCGACTGCTCGCTCCAGCGGCGCCACCAGAAGGTCGTCGAGGAGGCCCCCGCCCCCGGACTCGACGACGCGCTGCGGACCCGGCTGCACGATGCCGCCGTCGCCGCCGCCCGCGCGGTCGGCTACCGGGGGGCGGGCACCGTCGAGTTCCTCCTCGCCCCCGACGGGCGGCCGTACTTCCTGGAGATGAACACCCGCCTCCAGGTCGAACACCCGGTGACGGAAGCGGTGTTCGGGGTCGATCTCGTCGCTCTGCAACTGCGCGTCGCCGAGGGCGAGCCGCTGCCCGCACCCGAACCCCCGCAGCCGCGCGGCCATGCCGTCGAGGCCCGGCTCTACGCCGAGGACCCCGCCCGCGACTGGCAGCCGCAGACCGGAGCGCTGCTCGCACTGGACGTGCCGCAGGACATACCCGGACTGCGCCTCGACACCGGATACACCGGCGGCGACACCATCGGCGTGCACTACGACCCGATGCTCGCCAAGGTCGTCGCCCATGCCCCCACCCGCGCCGAGGCCGTACGCCTCCTCGCCCGCGCCCTGGAACGCGCCCGCGTCCACGGCCCGGTCACCAACCGGGACCTGCTCGTACGCTCCCTGCGCCACCCGGACTTCCGGGCCGCCCGCCTCGACACCGGCTTCTACGACCGCCACCTGACCGCCCTCACCGCACCCCCGGACGAGGCGGAACTCCGCCTCGCCGCCCTGGCCGCCGCTCTCGCCGACGCCGCGTCCCGGCGGCAGGGCCCCGGCCACCGGCAGCCGTACGGACCCTGCGCGGTCCCCGCCCGCTTCGGAGCCTGGCGCAACAACCCCTCGCAGCCCCAGGTCAAGCGCTACCGCGCCGAACCCGACGGCTCCGAGCACGAGGCCGCCTACCGCACCACCCGCACCGGCCCCGTCCCCGAGACGGGCGAGCGGGTCGTGGCCGCCTGCCCGGACCGCGTCACCCTCGAAGTCGGAGACCGTACCCGCCACTTCACCGTCACCACATACCCCGACACCACGGACCGGAAGGACCGGGAGGACCGGAAGGACCTGGAGAACCGGGAGAGCCGGAAGGGCCGGGAGGACCGGGAGAGCCCGGTGTACGTGGACACCGACACCGGCTCGTACACCCTCACCGCCCTGCCCCGCTTCACCGACCCCGCCGAGCGCACCGAACCCGGCTCCCTGCTCGCCCCCATGCCCGGTACCGTCGTCCGCGTCGCCGACGGTCTCGCCCCCGGCGCGTCGGTCGAGGCCGGGCAGCCGCTGATCTGGCTGGAGGCGATGAAGATGGAACACCGCATCCTCGCCCCCGCCTCCGGCACCCTCACCACCCTGCACGCCGCACCCGGCCTCCAGGTCGAGGTGGGCACCCTGCTCGCCGTCGTGCAGGACGCGGACGCGCCACACCCGACCCCCGAGCCGGACCCACAGCACGCACAGCACGCACAGCACACGTAGCGCACGTAGCGCACGTAGCGCACCCAGCACCCACGACACCCACAGCACCTACGGCACGCACAGCACACCCAGCACGCACAGGAGACACAGGCCGCACAGAGACACAGGCCGCACAGGAGGAAACGCAGCGATGAGCACCGTCCTCGAAACCGAAGAGCACCGGGCCCTGCGCGACGCCGTCGCCGCCCTCGGCAAGCGCTACGGGCGCGACTACATGACCTCCGTCGTCCGCGAGGAGTCACACCCCCGCGAACTGTGGGCGGAGGCAGCAAAACTCGGCTACCTCGGCGTGAACCTGCCCGAGGAGTACGGCGGTGGAGGCGGCGGAATGGCCGAACTCTCCATCGTGCTGGAGGAGTTGGGAGCAGCAGGCAGTCCGCTGCTGATGATGGTGGTCTCCCCGGCGATCTGCGGCACCGTCATCGCCCGCTTCGGCACCGAGGCCCAGAAACGGACCTGGCTGCCCGGACTCGCCGACGGCAGCCTCACCATGGCCTTCGGCATCACCGAACCCGACGCCGGATCCAACTCCCACCGCATCACCACCACCGCCCGCAGGGACGGTTCCGGAGCCGACGCCGACTGGCTGCTCACCGGGCGCAAGGTCTTCGTCTCGGGCGTCGACATCGCCGACGCGACGCTCATCGTCGGCCGCACGGAGGACGCCACGTCCGGCAGGCTCAAGCCCTGCCTCTTCATCGTCCCGCGCGACACCCCCGGTTTCGGCCGCTCGCAGATCGACATGGAACTCCAGGCCCCGGAGAAGCAGTTCGAGCTGGTACTCGACGACGTACGGCTGCCCGCCGACGCCCTGGTGGGCGATGAGGACGCCGGACTGCTCCAGCTCTTCGCCGGGCTCAACCCCGAACGCATCATGACGGCCGCGTTCGGCATAGGCATGGGCCGCTACGCGCTCGCCCGCGCGGTCGACTACGCGAGGACCCGGCAGGTCTGGAAGGAACCCATCGGCGCCCACCAGGCCATCGCCCATCCGCTCGCCCAGGCCCACATCGAGCTCGAACTCGCCCGGCTGATGATGCAGAAGGCCGCCCGGCTCTACGACGAGGGCGACGACATCGGCGCGGGCGAGGCCGCCAACATGGCGAAGTACGCGGCGGGCGAAGCCTGCGTACGGGCTGTCGACCAGGCCGTGCACACCCTCGGCGGCAACGGGCTCACCCGCGAGTACGGCCTGGCGTCCCTGATCACGGCGGCCCGGGTCGCCCGGATCGCCCCCGTCAGCCGGGAAATGATCCTCAACTACGTGTCCCACCAGTCCCTGGGTCTCCCCAAGTCGTACTGACACGGGACATCCTGTCCCTCCCACCGTGCCGCGCCCCCGAACCCGTGGGGCGCGGCGCGGGGGCCGCAGCCCGCGTCCGCCGCTCCGAAGGGACCCATCGCCATGGGGCACGTGTTCCACAGCGACTACCCGCCCGTCCAGGTGCTCGACGTACCCATCCACGACGCTGTCCTCGGCCCGGCCGCCGCGTTCGGCGACACAACGGCCCTGATCGACGGCACCGACGGCGGCGCCTCCCTCAGCTACCGGCAACTCGACGACTTCCACCGGAAGATCGCCGCCGCACTCGCCGGGGACGGGCTGCGCAAGGGCGATGTGCTGGCCCTGCACAGCCCCAACTCCATCGCGTACCCGGCGGTGTTCTTCGGCGCGACCCGGGCGGGCGCCACCGTCACCACCGTCCACCCGCTGGCCACGGCGGAGGAGTTCGCCAAACAGCTCCGCGACTCCTGCGCCCGCTGGATCGTCACCGTCTCCCCGCTCCTCGCCACCGCCCGCCGCGCCGCCGAACTCGCGGGCGGCGTCGAGGAGATCGTCGTCTGCGACCGGGCGGAGGGGCACACCTCCGTGCTCGACATGCTCGCCACCACCGCCCCCGAGCCCCGCGTCGCCATCGACCCGGCCCAGGACGTCGCCGCCCTCCCGTACTCCTCCGGCACCACCGGAGCCCCCAAGGGCGTCATGCTCACCCACCGCTCCATGGCCACCAACCTGGAGCAGCTGCGCCCCCTCGTCCCGATGGGCCCCGACGACCGCATCCTGGCGGTCCTCCCCTTCTTCCACATCTACGGCCTCACCGCCCTGATGAACGGGCCACTGAGGCTGGGCGCCACCGTCGTCGTCCTGCCGCGCTTCGACCTCGAACCGTTCCTCGCCGCGATCGAGAAGCACCGGATCAACGGCCTGTACGTGGCCCCGCCGATCGTCCTCGCGCTGGCGAAGCACCCCTCGGTCGACCGGTACGACCTCTCCTCGCTGGAGTACGTCGTCAGCGCCGCCGCCCCGCTCGACGCGGAACTCGCCGCCGCCTGCTCCCGGCGCCTCGGCCTGCCGCCGGTCCGCCAGGCGTACGGCATGACGGAGCTGTCGCCCGCCACCCACGTCGTTCCGCTCGCCGCCGAGAACCCGCCGCCCGGCACGGTCGGCAGGCTGCTGCCCGGCACCGAGATGCGGATCGTCCCGCTCGACGGGTCCGACGAAGACGCCCCGGCCGGCACCGACGGCGAGATCCTGTTCCGCGGCCCGCAGGTGATGAAGGGATACCTCGGCCGCCCCGACGCCACCGCCGCCATGATCGACGCCGACGGCTGGGTGCACACCGGCGACATCGGCCGCACGGACGCCGACGGCTGGCTGTTCGTCGTCGACCGGGTGAAGGAACTGATCAAGTACAAGGGCTACCAGGTCGCCCCCGCCGAGCTCGAAGCACTGCTCCTCGGCCACGAGGCGATCGCCGACGCCGCCGTCATCGGCGCCCCCGACGCCGACGGCAACGAGGTCCCCAGGGCGTACGTGGTCCGTCGGCCCGGCGAGGCGGGGGAGCGGCTGACGGCGGACGCCGTCATGGCGTACGTCGCCGAACGGGTGGCCCCGTACAAGAAGGTCCGCCAGGTCGAATTCGTCACCGAGGTACCGCGCGCCACCTCGGGGAAGATCCTCCGCCGCGAACTGCGCGACCGGGAACGGACTCACTGACCGTGTGCAGGACTCAAGGGCACTCCTGCGCGGCCCGTGACGCCGTGGCGTGCAGTCTTGTGAGACGCACGGTCTCGTCGTCGCGGAACGCGGCCACCTCGCGGCACCGCTGGCTCATGACGAATTCGCCGAGGCTCATGCACAGATCCATGCGCTGGATGCACACCCCGACCATGAAAGGTCCGTCCGTGGCCCGGTACAGCCGGACCCCGTAATAGCCCTCCTGGCAGTCCTGGTCATTGTTGAACCGACAGTCGATGCATGTCTCGGGGAGGCGCACGGGGCGGATGCTCTTGGCGTACAGCGTGCGCCCGTCCGGGAGGACATAACGCACGCGCTGATCGGACGCCCCGGCCGTGATGATGCAGCGGACCGGTACGGCGCCGACGTGATCGACGACAGCTTGCATCGCGTCGAGGGACTCGCCGCCGTCCTCCAGCGATACGAGCATGCGCACGACGACGGTGCGGCCGTGCCGCTCGATGATCCGAAGCACGCGATCCACGTGACTGAGACCGGGGATCACGATGTTCGCGGACACCTTGACTCCGTGCGCGGTCGCGGCCTCGATCGTGGCATCGAGAGCGGCAAGCTTGCGCTCGGCCAGTTTCGGGGAGGCGAGGCGAGGCCCCTGCACGGCGGCGAGTTCTTCGGGCGTGGTTCCGAAGACGGACAGGTTGATGCGGTCGAGACCGGCGGCCGCGGCGGCGGGCAGCACTGCGGCCCCGGCTTCGCCGTTCGAGGTCAGTCCCACGGTGAGACCCAGACGACGGGCGATGGTGATGAGGCCGGGCAGATCCGGGTGAAGGGTGGGCTCTCCGCCGGTGAGGTGGATTTCTGAGGTCGGCAGTGCGCCGCGTACGGCGGCGAGCGCGAGGGCGAAGTCGGCGTCGGCGGCGATCCGAGCCGGCAGGAAGTCGGCGCCGTTGGTGCGCAGGTAGATGGAGACGCGCCCGGAGCGGCCCGGAGCGCCGGTGAACTGATCGGCGGAACGGTGCATGTTGTCGGTCGCCACGGGCGTTCCTTCGTTGTGGCAGAAGGAACAGGCGAGGCCGCACGCATCGATGATCTTCACGCGTAAGGTCCGGTCCGGCCGTACTTCGACCGGCAGGTTGGACAGGTTGTGCATGGTGCCCCCTCTCGGTCCGGCCGAGGCCGGGTGCCCCGGCCGGAATGTGCGGGCGTCGGCCTACTCGAACCGCAGGTCGACGATGCTTTCGAGGTCGATGCCGTACAAGCCGTAGACCTTCGTGGTGTTGATCGACGTGAGGTCGTCGCGGGCGAGGCCGAGGGCGGCGGCCGCTTCCCACACCTGTGCTTCGTCGTCGGCCTCGATCTCCAGGTAGGGCGGGATGCGCGGCCACTCGTCCACCTCCAGACGGACCGCACCGAGCTTGTAGGAAGTGCGCCGGTTCTCCTGGTAGCTGCGCGGTGTCAGTCCGGCGAGGCGGAGCAGAGCGGCGGCCTCGGCGAAGTCATCGACAACGACCTCGGTCTCGCGGGTGCCGTCGACGGCGTCGGTGCTGATCTCCTTGACGCACAAGGTGACCACGTCGCCCGTGTCGCGCAGGCGCACCCATCGCCCGGGAACGGGAGGGACGGTGTCGTAGACGTACCGCCGCATGGCGCGCGTCGGGGCCGCCTCGACCCCACCGGCGGCGGAGATCCGTCGGGCGATGTCTGCGGGGTCGATGTCGAGGGCCTTCACCTCGTACTCGATGTCTGTCACAGGGATGGCTCCTTCGCGTCTTCGGCCGGTGGTGGGTCCACGTTCAACAGTGGGAGGGGGGCCTGGGGTATCTCTCAGTCCGGGACTCCCTGCTCCCGGAACCGTGGAACGGCAGGGTGGTTACCCGTTCCACGGGATTTCCGCCCACACGAATTTCCCGAGGGGGCGATCGCCGCAACCCCACAGTCCCGGGCACAACGCGTCGAGGATGACCAGGCCACGCCCGCGATTGCGTTCGGGGTCGCGCTCGGCGGACGCGCACTGGTTGCGGGGCCTGCGGCGTACGGGGTCCTGCACCTCGACGCGGGTTCTCTCGCCCTCGGCGTCGAGTTCGACACGGATCATGTCGCCCGGCTCGGTGCCGTACCGGTAGGCGTTGGTGACGAGTTCGCTGGTCACCAGGACGACGGCATCAACATGCGCGTCAGGGGCGTCCGGAGCGCAGTGGGTGATGAACCGGCGGGCGAACTCGCGTGCACGTTGCGCGGATTGAGGCTCGCTCGCCAGTAACAGTGTGGACGGTGGCTCGGCGGTGGGCGTGCTGCATGCGGGTGGAAGTACCTGCGGAAGATCGATCATGCATGTTCCTCGTGGACAAGTGCCGTTCACGACAGGCGATGTGGGGAAGTCGGCACGGCTGCATGGCGGATTGATCGCTCACGGAGAGTGGTTTCAAGGCTGCACGGCGAACGCATGTGGTGCAAGACTTCACATCGTTGTACCGCTATCAAGGCGTCGAACTGATGTCTTGTGCTGCGAAGCGAGCGCCGGATTGCTTTCATTGCGAGGGGCGAAAGTCCCTCATACTGGGTTCTGCAGGAGGGGTGAAGATGGCTGA
This sequence comes from Streptomyces sp. NPDC056061, assembly GCF_042266885.1. Taxonomy (NCBI): domain Bacteria; kingdom Bacillati; phylum Actinomycetota; class Actinomycetes; order Kitasatosporales; family Streptomycetaceae; genus Streptomyces; species Streptomyces sp. NPDC056061. The sequence continues at coordinate 94,735 of NZ_JBHJWQ010000004.1, forward strand.
GGGGCCGACCGGCTCGACTGTTCCGCGTCGTCAACTGGGTCGAAATCTCCGGGATTTACGTAACCGGGCTCGACTGACGGTGCGTGCGGCGGCGAGCAAGCTGGAGTGGTCCGAGGCGAAGATGTGGCGCATCGAGACGGGGCAGACCGCGCTGCGGAGCCTGGACGTTCAGGCGATGTGCCTGGTGTACGGCGCGCCGCCGGATCTCACCGAGGCCCTGATGGGTCTGGCGAAGGAGACCAAGGCGCGCGGCTGGTGGCAGGCCTACGGCGACTCGATCCCGGAGGGATTCAACGTCTACGTCGGACTCGAAGAGGCTGCCGAAAACCTGGCGGTGTACGAGACCGACCTCGTTCCTGGGCAGCTCCAGACCGAGGGCTACGCACGCGAGATCATTCGTACGCACATCCGAGGGATCAGTGACGCGGACCTCGATGGACGTGCGCGCCTACGCATCGAGCGACAATCGCGCCTGACCCGAGCCATGGACCCGCCGGTGTTGCGTGTCGTGCTGGGCGAGGCAGTACTACGGCGTCCCGTCGGTGGCCCCGAGGTGATGGCGCAGCAGCTTGCCCATCTGGTCTATGTCGCGGGACTGCCGAACATCTCGATTCGTGTCGCGCCATTCGCTGCTGGTACGCACCCGGGCGTGGTCACCGGCCCGTTCGTGATCCTCCGGTTCCCGCTGACCGGTGACGGAGCTGACACGGAGCCGCCGACCGTCTACTCGGACGGATACACCGGCGGCCTGTACCTGGACAAGGAACGGGAGGTGCAACAGTACGACGCGGCCTTCGCCGACATCTGGAAGGCATCGCTGGACGAACAGGCGTCGCGACGCCTGATTTCCGAGGTAGCTGGGAGCTATGAAAAGGATTGAGAACGCCGAGTGGTTCAAATCGAGCCACAGTAACGGAAACGGTCAGTGTGTCGAGGTTGCACACCTTGACGGAGCGGTTGCCGTGCGAGACAGCAAGCAGCAGACGGGGTCGGTCCTGACCTGTGCCCCCGAGGGGTGGCGAGCTTTCATCGGAAGCGTGGCCGAGGAAGCGTTGTAGGGCCTGCCCGCGTCGACGCGGGCGGTGCAACAGCCGCGCGAAACGCCAACGCGCCTCCGTACAGCCGAAGACGGCCGTGCGGGGGCGTCGCCGTGAGCGGCACGTCGCCGAGGTGTGGTGGGGAGGCCGCGCACAGGAAAACATGCGAGCATGCTTGATTGTTCTGTTTCCTGCTGCCACGCTCGGTGACCCGCCCGGCAGATCAAAGGAGCAAGCGCATGCGTCAGCTCGCCCCACCCGTCCACGACCGGGGCATCACCACTCTCACCCTGGACTCCCCGGCCAACCGCAACGCGCTCTCCGCCGCGCTGGTCGGCGGGCTCGCCACCGCCCTGGACGCGTGCGCGGCCGACGACGCCGTACGGGCCGTCGTCCTCACACACACCGGCAACACCTTCTGCGCGGGCGCCGACCTGACCGCGCCGCCCGACCCGGCGGACCTCGTCGCCCTGATGCGGCAGATCGTCGCCCTGCCCAAGCCCGTCGTCGCCCGGGTCACCGGACACGTCCGGGCGGGCGGCCTCGGACTGCTGGGCGCCTGCGACATCTCCGCCGCCGGACCGGACTCCTCGTTCGCCCTCACCGAGTCCCGGCTCGGCCTCGCCCCCGCCGTCATCTCGTTGCCCCTGCTGCCCCGCACCGACCCGCGCGCCGCCACCCGCTACTACCTCACCGGCGAACGCTTCGACGCGGCCGAGGCCACCCGCATCGGCCTGATCACGCTCGCCGTCGGACCGGGCGAGGACATCGACCAGGCACTCGCACCCGTACTGGACGGCCTGCGCAAAGCCTCCCCTCAGGGGCTGAGGGCGTCGAAGGAGCTGGTCACGGCTACTGTGCTGGAAAGCTTCGACCAGCACGCCGAAGACCTCATCGCCCGCTCGGCGGCACTCTTCGCCTCCGCCGACGCCCGGGAAGGAATGACGGCCTTCCTCGAACGACGGGACCCCGCATGGGTGCTGTGACACCGCCCACCGACCGCACCCCCGAGCAGGACCGCACCCCCAAACAGGACCGCACCCCCAAACAGGACCGCAGCCGAGCCACCCGCCGACGGCTCCTCGAAGCGGCGGTCGCCTGCCTCGCCGAGCATGGCTGGGCGGGCTCCACGGTCTCCGTCGTCGCCGAACGCGCAGGCGTCTCGCGCGGTGCGGCCCAGCACCACTTCCCGACCCGCGAGGACCTGTTCACCGCGGCCGTCGAGTACGTTGCCGAGGAACGCTCCGCCGCTCTGCGCGCCCTGCCCGTCCAGGGCCGCACGGCCGTCGTCGCCGCCCTCGTCGACCTCTACACCGGACCGCTGTTCCGCGCCGCGCTCCAGCTCTGGGCCGCCGCGTCCAACGAGGAGCAACTCCGCCCCCGCGTCACCGAACTCGAAGCCCGCGTCGGCCGCGAGACCCACCGCATCGCCGTCGAGCTCCTTGCCGCCGACGAGACCCGCCCCGGCGTCCGCGAGACCGTCCAGGGCCTCCTCGACATGGCCCGCGGCCTGGGCCTGGCCAACGTCCTCACCGACGACACCGCCCGTCGCCGGAAGGTCGTGGCGCAGTGGGCGGTGCTGCTGGACGAGGCGCTGGGCTGAGGCGGGAACGGGCGGCGCCACCGCCCGCGGGGCTTGTTCGGAGCAGCCCGCAAGTAGGGCTGGCACCAGGTGACTTGGGGTGGCAGCCGGAGTGATCGCCGAGGTTCGTGTCCCTAGCGTCGAGGGGTGTGAGACTCGGACAGAGCAGAGCAACCAGGAATCACCTCGTCAACCCGCCCTCTATGAGCGTTCGGCCCGTCGCCGGAACGAGTCGTGCGGCGTGCCGCACGGTGGTACTGGTGGCGGCCTCGGCCCTGCTGGCGGTTGCCGTCCCGGCCGCGAGCGCGTCGGCCGAGCAGGGCGCCGCCGCCCCGGGGGGAGCGGCGCAGCGGACGGCCGGGACGGAACGGACCGGCGCGCCCGACGGCTGCGACGCGGCGCGCACCGCGTTCGGGCGCTCCCTGGACACCCTCGTCACCCGGCACGGCACACCAGGTGTGGCCGCCGAGGTCATCGGTCGGGACTGCGGCCGGTGGACGGCGGCGCGCGGCATCGCCGACCTGGACACCGGCCGACCGATGCGCGCCGCGGACCGGTTACGGATCGGCAGCATCACCAAGACCTTCACCGCCACCGTCGTCGTGCAGCTCGCCGACGAGGGCCGGATCGGGCTGGACGACCCGGTCGAGCGCTATCTCCCCGGGCTGATCCGGGGCAACGGCCACGACGGCCGCAGGATCACCGTGCGACAGCTCCTCCAGCACACCAGCGGGCTCCCCGACTACACCGAGGCACTCGCCGAGCGGCCCGTCGACGAATGGCGGTTCCGCCACTTCGAGCCCCGGGAACTTGTCGCGACCGCGCTGGCGATGCCGCGCCCCGCCACCGCGTGGTCCTACTCGACCACCAACTACGTCCTCGCCGGACTGATCGTCGAGAAGGTCACCGGGCACGGCGTCGAGGCGGAGGTGCGCCGCCGGATCATCGAGCCGCTCGGTCTGCGCGACACGTACTGGCCCGGCGACCGCACCCGTATCCGGGGCCCGCACTCGCGCAGCTACGTTCCCGCCACGGGCCCGGCGGACGCGGTACGGCCGGACGGCACCTCGCTGTCCGACAGCATTTCGTCGTCCGACGGTCCCGCGCTCTCCGACGGCACCGAGTGGAACATGAGCTTCGGCGGTGCGGGTGGGGCGCTGGTCTCCACGCCCGGCGATGTGAACCGGTTCTTCCGCAGCCTGTTCGGCGGGCGGCTGGTGTCCGCGCACGGGCTCGCCGAGATGAAGCGCACCGTCCCCGCCGACCCCGAACGGCTGTGGCCCGGCGCCCGTTACGGCCTCGGCCTGATCGCCTCCCCGCTGACGTGCGGCGGCATGTGGTGGGGGCACGGCGGGACGGTGCCCGGCGGACATCGCGCGCTCGGGGCGATCGGCCCCGACGGACGCGGTGTCGCCCTCGCCCTCAACAAGGTGCCCGACAGCCTGCAGGCCGAGACGGACTACCTCGCCGCCGTGGACGCCGGCCTCTGCCCCGCCGACCGCGCCCCTCATACGAGCAGCGTCGATAGCGCCGACGGCACCGGCAGCACCGACAGCACCGACAGCACCGATGGCGCTGCCGGCACCAACCACACCAACAGCACCGACCAGTTCAGGGAGACAGAGTGAATGCCTCGAACAACCGCTTGACCGGCTCGACGAGCCCGGCCGGGGCCATGCGCCGGGTCTCCGCCGTCGGCCTCGCCCTGGCCGCCTGCGTCACCGCCTCCTCCGGGCTGGCCACGGCCGCCGCGTCCCCGGCGACCGGCCGCGGGACGGACTCCGCCACCGGCACCGCCACCGCCACCGGCACCGCCACCGGACTCGACCGCTACTACCAGCAGGACCTCGCCTGGGGCACCTGCGTCACGGGCCCCGACGACACGGTGGGCCGTGACCTGGACGAGGCCGGGGCCCAGTGCGCGGACGCGACCGTGCCGCTCGACTACGCCGAACCCGACGGCCGCACGATCACCGTGGCCATGTCCCGGCTGAAGGCCACCGACACCCGCCACCGCATAGGCACGATGCTGCTCAACTTCGGCGGCCCCGGCGGCCCCGCCCTCGACACCCCGCCGCTCATGCGGAAGGTGATGAAGGACGTCGGCGCACGCTACGACATCATCGGCTTCGACCCGCGCTTCGTCGGCCGCAGCACCCCGCTCGAATGCGGTTGGCCCACCGGCATCTTCTTCCGCTCGGCCGGGCCCGACCGGGCGGGCTTCGACCGCCAGGTCGCCTTCCAGAAGGACCTCGCCGACAAGTGCCGGGCCACCAACGCGTCCGTGCTGCGGCACGTCACCACCCGCAACACCGCCCGCGACATGGACGTCATCCGGGGCGCGCTCGGCGAACGGAAGATCTCCTACCTCGGCTACTCGTACGGCACCTACCTGGGCACCGTCTACAGCCAGATGTTCCCCGGCCGCTACGACCGGATGGTGCTCGACGGGGCGATCGCCCCGCAGGACTACGGCCCCGGGCTGCTGCGGGACGCGGTGTCCGAGAACGAACAGGCGCTCGCGGACTGGGCCGCCTGGGCCGCGTCCCGTGACGCCACCTACCACCTGGGCCGCACCCGCGACCAGGTCCTCGCCACCGTCGACCGCGTCAACGAGGCGGCCTCCCGCCGGCCGCTGACCATCGGCACCGGCAGCGACACGTACCGGGTCGACGACTCCGAAATACCGCTTCTCCTTTTCGCGATGCTCTCGGACGACGGCGACGCGTCGCGGGCCGAACTCGGCGCGGCGGTCTCCGTGCTGTCCGAGGCGGCGAAAGGGAAGCCCACCCGGCTCTCACCGACGTTCACCGCAAGCCTGCGGCACGTGCTGACCGGCGACAATTCGCCGACCGGCAGCGTGCAGACCGCGATCCTCTGCGGGGACAGGGCCGCGCCCCGGAACCCCGAGAGCTACTGGCGGGGCATCGAGCGCAGCCGCGCCGCCCACCCGCGGTTCGGCCCCATGACGGAGAACATCACGCCGTGCGCCTTCTGGGACCGGCCCGGTGAGGCGCCCACCCAGGTGCGCCGCGACGCCCCGGCGTTGATCGTGGCCGCAACCGGCGACCCGCGCACCACCTACCGCGGCTCCCTCAAGCTGCACCGCGAGCTGCCGAGCTCCAAGCTGATCACCCTCACGGGCGCCAACCGCCACGGGATCTACGGCGAATACGGCAACGCCTGTGTCGACGACCAGGTCAACCGCTACCTGGCCACCGGAAAGCTGCCCGCGGAGGACCGGACCTGCACCAAGCAGGCGACCGAGCGCCAGGACTGACCGAGAGTCCGACGGTCCCGTCCCCTCCGGGCGGGCCCGCCCGGAGGGTCGAGGCCCGACCCTCCGGGGGCAGGCCCGGTATTCAGTTCCCCAGGTCCGCGAGCTGCTCGTACCCCTCGATCTCGCGCGGATCGCGCGGCCCGGGGCCCATGTACCGGGCCGTGGGCCGCACCAGCCGTCCCGTCCGCTTCTGCTCCAGGATGTGCGCCGACCAGCCCGCCGTGCGCGCGCAGGTGAACATCGACGTGAACATGTGCGCCGGAACCTCCGCGAAGTCCAGCACGATCGCCGCCCAGAACTCCACATTCGTCGCCAGCACCCGGTCCGGGCGCCGCGCGTGCAGCTCCGCCAGCGCGGCCTTCTCCAGGGCCTGCGCCACCTCGAAGCGCGGCGCGCCCAGCTCCTCGGCGGTGCGTCGCAGCACCCGCGCCCGCGGGTCCTCCGCCCGGTAGACCCGGTGCCCGAAGCCCATCAGCCGCTCGCCCCGGTCCAGGGCCTGCTTCACGTAAGCGGTGGCGTCCCCGGTCCGTTCGATCTCCTCGATCATGCCGAGGACCCGGGACGGGGCGCCGCCGTGCAGCGGCCCCGACATCGCGCCCACCGCGCCCGACAGCGCGGCGGCCACGTCGGCGCCGGTCGACGCGATGACCCGGGCGGTGAACGTGGAGGCGTTCATGCCGTGCTCGGCGGCCGACGTCCAGTAGGCGTCGACGGCCTTGACGTGCCGGGGGTCCGGCTCGCCGCGCCAGCGGATCATGAACCGTTCGACCACGGAACCGGCCTTGTCGATCTCGCTCTGCGGAACCATCGGCAGGCCCTGCCCGCGCGCCGACTGGGCGACGTACGACAGCGCCATCACAGCGGCCCGCGCCAGGTCGTCGCGTGCCGTCTCCGCGTCGATGTCGAGCAGCGGCCGCAGTCCCCAGACGGGAGCGAGCATCGCCAGCGCGGCCTGCACGTCGACCCGGATGTCGCCGGAGTGCACCGGGATCGGGAACGGCTCGGCGGGCGGCAGCCCCGGGCTGAACGCCCCGTCGACGAGCAGCCCCCAGACATTCCCGAACGACACCTGGCCGACCAGGTCCTCGATGTCGACACCGCGGTAGCGCAGCGAGCCGCCGGCCTTGTCCGGTTCGGCGATCTCCGTCTCGAAGGCGACGACTCCCTCTAGTCCAGGTACGAAGTCGGACATGGCGGCTCCCTCGGTCGACGGCTGTGGGCAGGCCACAGGGGCCTCCCCCAAGATATTGGCGAGTTCCCACGACTCGGGGAAGCGTGACATCCGGCACAGCTTCCCGATTCACCGATGGCGGACAGATGCCCCTTCTCGTGCCTCCGCATGCCCCGCATGCCCCGCATGCCCCGCATGCCCCGCATGCCCCTCCGGCCGGGTGTGGTGCGGTGCTGCGGCAGGATGACCTCGTGCCCACCGCAGACTCCCCTTCCGATTCCACCACCGATCCGGCCGCGATGCGCGAGCAGTACCGTTCCGAGGTCATCGCCGAGGACACGCTGGCCGCCGACCCGATGCAGCAGTTCGCCCGCTGGTTCCGGCAGGTCGCCGCAGGAGGGCTGCTGTACGAGCCCAACGCCATGGTGGTCTCCACGGCCACCGCCGAGGGCGTACCGTCCTCGCGCACGGTGCTGCTGAAGAAGTACGACGAGCGCGGCTTCGTCTTCTTCACCAACTACGGGTCCCGCAAGGGCCGCGAACTGGCCGCCAACCCCCGCGTCTCGTTGCTCTTCCCCTGGCATCCCATGGCCCGCCAGGTCATCGTCACCGGCACCGCGTCCCGCGTCGCCCGCGAGGAGACCGTCGCCTACTTCCGCACCCGCCCGCACGGCTCCCAGCTCGGCGCCTGGGCGAGCGCCCAGTCCACCGTGATCGGGACCCGCACCGAACTGGTCGCACGCTACGAGGAACTCGCCGCCCGCTACCCGGAGGGCACCCACGTCCCGGTGCCCCCGCACTGGGGCGGATTCCGCGTCGTCCCCTACACCATCGAGTTCTGGCAGGGCCACGAGAACCGGCTGCACGACCGCCTCAGGTACGTGCGCGAGGGCGACGGCGAGGGCGGCGAGCACGGCTGGCGCGTCGAGCGCCTGTGCCCGTAGCGGCGCGGACCCGGCCCGGCCCCGTACACGCAGAAACCCGCAGGCTCTGGTCCCTCCTGGCGGAGGAGCCGGCCGGACTTACCGGCGAGCCTGCGGGTCGGTGACTGCTTGGAATTGGCCGACGACCGGCCTTGCACTGCAAAGAGTGCGGCAACGGGCGTCAGCCCGCAGCCACCTCACGAGTCCGAGAAGAAATCACTTCCGGAACACCTCCTTTCTTCGCTGCCCACAGCTTAGGAACTCCGCCGCAGGCGTCTCAACCCATTTACGACCCGGGGAGCGAGGCGGCGCCGGACGTGGTGCGCAGGCGGTGCCGTCACGCCCCGTGGCGGTAGAAGATGCGGTCCCGGTACTCCGTCATGACGCGGCCGTTCCACTCGTGGCCGCCGTCGACGTTGCCCGACCGCAGCAGCGGCGGCTCGATCCCGCGCTCCACCAGCCGTTCCGCGGCGGCGGCCATCATCGCCTGCATCACCGCGCTGGTCACCACGGTCGACGCGGGCGCGAACGGTGCCTCGATCCCTTCGAGGGTCAGTTCCGCGTCGCCGATGGCGATCTTGCTGTCGAGCACGATGTCGCAGTGGTCCCGCAGGAAGCCGCCCGAGGAGTGCCGGGACCGGGTGCCCTCCGTGTAGGCCACCGAGGTGATGCCGATGACCTTCAGGCCCAGGGCCCGCGCGTTCATCGCCATCTCCACCGGGAGCGCGTTGCGTCCGGAGAGGGAGATGATCACGAGGAGGTCGCCCGACCGGGCGGGGCTGGAGTCGAGCACCGCGCCCGCCAGCCCGTCGACCCGCTCCAGCGCCGAGCCGAGGGTCGCCGGCATGACATCGACGCCGAGCGTCCCCGGCACCGCCAACAGGTTCATCAGGGCAAGCCCGCCCGCCCGGTAGACGACGTCCTGCGCGGGCAGCGAGGAGTGCCCCGCGCCGAAGGCGAAGAGCCTGCCGCCCGCGGCGACGGTGTCGGCGATCGCGGCACCGGCGGCCGCGATGTTGCCGGACTCCTCGTCGCGTACGCGCTCCAGCAGGCCGATCGCTGCGTCGAAGAACTCACCGGCCAGCTTGCTGTCGCTCATCGAGGAGGCCCTTTCGGCGGGGAAGGTGTTCCTGGGGTGACCATGAGGTGTCCGTGTCGCGGATCACGTTGCGGTCTGGACCAGTGACCTGTCAATACCGGCTCCGTCGCTTCGCCGCACGGTATTGGCCCGGCCCGGCACGGTTGTCGGCGGTATGCGTCAGAATTGGTTGAGGGCCAGCGCACGACGTTTTCTGTCACAGCACCGAGGGGCACGAATGTCCGGACTGATCGACACCACGGAGATGTACCTCCGCACCATCCTCGAACTTGAGGAGGAAGGCGTGGTGCCCATGCGGGCCCGGATCGCCGAACGGCTGGACCAGAGCGGTCCGACGGTCAGCCAGACGGTGGCGCGGATGGAGCGCGACGGCCTGGTGCAGGTGGCGGGCGACCGCCACCTGGAGCTCACCGGCGAGGGACGTCGTCTCGCGACCCGCGTCATGCGCAAGCACCGGCTCGCCGAGTGCCTGCTCGTCGACGTCATCGGCCTGGAGTGGGAGCAGGTGCACGCCGAGGCGTGCCGGTGGGAGCACGTCATGAGCGAGGCCGTGGAGCGGCGGGTCCTGGAGCTGCTGCGCCACCCCACGGAGTCCCCGTACGGGAATCCGATCCCGGGCCTGGAGGAGCTGGGCGAGAAGACCGAGGCCGACCCGTTCCTCGACGAGAGCATGGTCAGCCTGTCGGAGCTCGACCCGGGCTCGGAGGGCAAGACGGTGGTCGTGCGCCGGATCGGCGAGCCGATCCAGACGGACGCCCAGCTGATGTACACGCTGCGGCGGGCGGGCGTGCAGCCCGGCTCCGTGGTCAGCGTGACCCAGTCGCCCGGCGGCGTGCTGGTCGGCAGCAGCGGCGAGGCGGCGGAGCTCGGCTCCGAGGTCGCCTCGCACGTGTTCGTGGGCAAGCGCTGAGACGTTCGCGTCGCTCGGCGCCCTGCCGGCCGACGGCCGGGCGCCCGTCGGCAGCTGATCACCCGGCCCGACGACCCGGCCCGACCACCCGACCCGGCCGCCCGGCGGCGGACCGCCGGAGGGCGTCGGCAGGACATCGCGAGGCCGTGTGCGGAGACGACGTCGAAGCCCGAAATCCGCTTCGTGTTTTTCCGTTCCGCGACCGCGTTTTCCGTTCCGAACCGCAGCGCTCGGACGGGTCACGTGCCAGGCTGTGGCTCAGGCATACCTGAGAGTGCCGGCCACTCGGCCGCGCGGTCGGGGAGGGAGCGGGCGCATGCACCCGTCGTACCGCACGTCCGGGCATCCGGCACGCCCGGTTCGTCCCGCCGGAGCACCGGAGGGCCCCGCCCTCGTCGCCGCGTGGTGGCATCCACCCGATGGGAGCGCTCCCGATGCGGGATCCGGAATGCCGGGTGCGGGTTTCCGTGGACCGGCCTCCTGGCGATTTCGAACAGCAGAGGGCCCCGGCGCCGATGGGCGCCGGGGCCTGCCCTCCCCTGCTTCGACCCGGAGCCCCGAGCTCTCGGGGTCGGTCCCCACGGGCCCTCATCCCCGAGCGGCCCGCCTCCCGGGGAAGGTCTCCCCTCCGCCACCGCCGCCAATCCTTCCGACTGGTCACTCGAACGAGGGGTGTTGGACGGTGGAACCAGGTATTCGAATAAAGGTTCGATAGTCTGACGTGGTGCGACCGCACGGTGATCGAGCGGGATCGAGCGGTGATCGAGGACCAGAAGCCAGAAGGGGGTGCCAGAACCTATGGTGCGGCGCATCGATGTGACCGGGACCGACGGCGTACGCCTGGCGGCCTGGGAATTCGCGGATCCACCCAAGGGCCGCGCGGAGGGCGAGCGGCTTCCCGGCGTCCTCCTGCTCCACGGCCTGATGGGGCGGGCCTCGCACTGGGCCCCCACCAGCCGCTGGCTCGCCGAGCGGTATCGCGCGGTCGGCCTCGATCAGCGGGGACACGGCCGCAGCGAGAGGCCCGTCGAGGGGCCGTACACCCGGGACGCCTACGTGGCCGACGTGGAAGCGGCGATCGAGCAGCTCGGTCTCGCCCCCGTGACCCTCGTCGGGCACGCGATGGGAGCGCTCACCGCCTGGCAGCTCGCGGCCAAGCGCCCCGACCTGGTCCGGGCCCTGGTCATCTGCGACATGCGGGCCTCCGCACTCGGCGCGGCCTCGCAGCGGGAGTGGGAGGAGTGGTTCGCGTCCTGGCCGGTGCCGTTCGCGACACTCTCCGACGTACGGAAGTGGTTCGGCGAGGACGACCCCCGGGTGGAACGGCCCAATCCGGCCCGCGGTGACTTCTTCGCCGAGGTCATGGCCGAACGGGCCGACGGCTGGCGCCCCGTCTTCTCCCGCCGCCAGATGCTCCGGTCCCGCGCCACCTGGGTGTTCGACGCGCACTGGGAGGAGCTGGCCCAGGTGCGGTGCCCGGCCCTGGTGCTCCGCGGCATCGACGGCGAGCTCGGCCGGGCGGAGGCCCAGGAGATGGTCCGTGTCCTTCCGCGCGGCCAGTACGCGGAGGTCGCCGACGCCGGTCATCTCGTCCATTACGACCAGCCGGAGGGCTGGCGGGCCGCGGTCCAGCCGTTCCTGGAGCAGTTCGCCGAAGAGGCCCACGAAGACCGGGAGCCCGTCTCCCCCTGAACGACCGGGAAGGACCGGAACGCCCCGTGAGCGACCCCATGGGGGCCGGACGGAAGGAAGAGGGGGAGACGGGCTCGGGCCCCGCAGGGCCGTTCCCGGTGTGTGGGCCGTTCCCGGTGTGTGGGCCGTTCCCGGCGGGGGACCGTTCCGTGCGGGACGGTCCCCCGCCGGAGGCCGCCGCGCGGCCGGGCCCGGTACGGAACGCGTGGTCCGGTGGCCGTGGCGGGCGGCGCCGGCGGCCGTGGGCGAGGGCGTCAGCCCTTGCTGACCGCCGTCAGGATCTCCGGCAGCCGGTTCGCCGTCCGGGGAGCGGCGATCCGCAGCCCGGCCCAGGCGATCAGCACCCCGTACACCGCCCCCGCGGGCACCAGCGGCCACAGCCACTCGTGCCGGTCCGTGAGGCTCAGCCAGATCGTCGCCACGATCACGGGCGCACTGAGGACCATCGCCGAGATCATGCCGCCGAAGATCGAGATCCAGGCGAGTCCGGCCTGTCCGGGCGCCACGTTCTTGAACGCCCCGTCCTGCGGGATCGAATACGGGAACAGCGCCGACGCCACCGCGCCCGTCGCCAGCATCGCGCCCAGCAGGGCGAACGACACCCCGAGCCCGCCCGGGAGCGCGACCCAGTCGTCGGCGAGTGCCGCCGTCACCACCGTCGTCAGAGCCGTGAACGGCACCGTGATCAGCGCCAGCGCGAAGGCCCGCGCCCGCAGTTCGACGTAGGCGTCCCGGGTCGTGGAGATGGTCTGCGCCACCATCCAGAACGCCGAGGTGTCCTGCCCGAACTGGTTGTACATCTGGACGCCGAGCATCCCGGCGGCGAAGCAGGCGAAGTAGACGGTGCCCGCGCCCTGGAGGGCGTTGAACACCGGCACGATCAGCCCGACCGCCAGCGCCGTGACCCAGGCGGCCTTGGTCTTCGGATCGCGTGCGATGTACCGCAGGCTGCGTTCCATCACCGTCCCGGTGCGTCCGGCGGGCAGCAGCCCGAGGAGTCCCGAGCCCTTCCCGGCGGCCTTGTCACGAGTCGGCGCGGCGGCGGCCAGGGTCGAGCCGTCCGGGGCCGTCATCAGCTTCACCAGGCTGCGCTGCCACAGCCACAGCAGCAGGACGAGCGCCGCCAGGGACAGCAGCAACTGCACGGCCGCCTCCCCGTAGGAGCCCCGCGACGCCGAGTCCACGGACCCGATCGCCGAGGCGGGCGGCAGCCAGCGGACCACGTCCGCCACCGGTTCGAGCGAGGACATCCCGCCCGCCTCGCTCAGCCGCTGCGCACCGAAGTTGACCACCTGGAAGCCCACCGCGATCAGCAGACCGCTCAGCACCGCGAGATCGCGGCCCTTGCGCGAGGTCAGCAGCCGGGTGTTGGCGGTGGCCACGGCACGGGCCAGGGTCACGCACAGCAACAGCGTGAGCGGCACGGCGAGCACGGCGAACACCGCGCCGACCGCTCCGTACGCCACCGCGAACACCGAGCCGACCACCAGGCACAGCGTGAACAGCGGGCCGATCCCGATCAGCGAGGAGACCAGCAGCGCCGTGATCAGCGGGCGCGGACGCAACGGCAGCATCGCCAGACGGCTCGGGTCGAGTGTCTCGTCACCGGCGGCGAAGAACAGCGGCATCACCGCCCAGCCGACCGCCAGCACCCCGGCCGTCAGGACGACGACGGAACCCGCATGGGCGTAGCCGCGCATCAGGACCAGTCCGAGCAACTGGCCCACGGCGAACAGCAGGGCGAAGACGACGGAGGTGATGTACGCGGCGCGCCGGCCGGTCGACTGGCGCAGCCCGTTGCGCAGCAGGGCGAGCTTGAGCCGTACGAAGACCGGGACGAGATCGGTGCGCCCTTCGGAGGCACGGACGGGTGCGGTTCTCCCAGGGGTGTCGAGCACGCTCATCGGTCGCCGCCCAGCCAGTCCAGGGACCCGTCGGCGGTGCGGGCGCCCGCACCGACCAGTTCGAGGAAGGCGTTCTGCAACGAGGCCGCGTCGCCGCGCACCTCGTCCAGGGTGCCCTGGGCCCTGATCCGGCCGGCGGCCATGACGGCCACCCAGTCGCAGAGGGACTCCACGAGTTCCATCACATGGCTGGAGAAGACGACGGTCGCGCCCGAGTGGGTGTAGCGCACCAGGACTTCGCGGATGGTCTGCGCAGAGACCGGGTCGACGCCCTCGAACGGCTCGTCGAGGAAGAGCACTTCGGGGTTGTGCAGCAGTGCGGAGGCGAGTCCGATCTTCTTCCGCATGCCGGTCGAGTAGTCGACGACCAGCTTGTGCTGGGAGCCCGCCAGGCCGAGCACGTCGAGGAGCTGGGTGGCCCGCTTGTCGACCTCGGCGCCCGGCAGCCCGCGCAGTCGGCCCGTGTAGGCGAGGAGTTCGCGACCCGAGAGGCGCTCGAAGAGCCGCAGGCCCTCCGGCAGCACACCGATCCTGGACTTCACCTCGACCGGGTCGCGCCACACGTCGTGACCGCTGATCTCTATGCGTCCCTCGTCGGGGCGGAGCAGCCCGGTGACCATCGACAACGTGGTGGTCTTGCCCGCGCCGTTCGGCCCCACCAGGCCGATGAACTTGCCTGCGGGCAGCTCCAGATCGATCCCGGCGACGGCGGTCTGCTCGCCGAACCGCTTCCACAGCCCCTGGACGCGCACGGCGGGGGGCACCGTCGGTGTTCCACCCGGCGCCCCGCCCGCCGATTCCGATTGTCCCGGCCGGACGCTTCTGTCGGTCTCTGCCCGGTCCTGCATCTTTTTGCCTTTCGTTGACCCCGTTTGCAGGGGTCAGCTTACGAAAGGCGAGCTCGGGCGTCTGCCGTCTCGCGTGCGCAGGCGTAGGCGAGCGGGCTGATGACCTCCTCCACGCCAGGCAGCCACCGGTTGGCGGCGGTGGGGCGGCGGGCCCACTGGACCGCACCGTGCCCGCCGACCCGGGTCGGCGGAGCGGTCACGCAGTGGCCGTCGCCGTGGCCGACGAGGTCGATCGTGGAGGGCCGCCAACCCAGCTTCCGCACCAGTTCCTCCGTCCTGGCCGCCGCGCCCGGCAGGACCAGGAAGAACATCCGCCGGCCCGGGGTGCGCGTGACGGGACCGAGCGGCAGGTTCATCCGCTCCATCCGGGCCAGGGCGAGGAAGCCGGCGGACTCCGGTACGTCGATCGCGTCGAAGGCGCGGCCGGTGGGCAGCAGGATCGACGCCTTCGGCTGCTCGGTCCACATCCGGCGGGCCGCGACGCCGCTGCCGGTGGCGTGGCCCACCCAGTCCGGCCCGGTGGGATGGGCGCCGGGGGAGGCGCAGCCGGTGTCGCCGCAGGAGCAGCGTTCGGCGCCGTCCACCGTCTCCAGCCAGGTGCCGGGGCAGACGTCCCAGTGCCGTTCCTCGGCGTAGCGCACCGCCGCGTCGAGGAGTTGCTCGCCCCGCTGCACGGGAACCTTCGTGCCCTGCGCGGGGATGCCGGTCTCCCCGGTCCCGCCCGGGACGCGGGCCCCGACGGACTCCCCGGTCCCGGGTCCCGTCCCGGTCCCCGTCCGTTGCCGGACTCCGACGCGTTCTTCGACTCCGATGGGCTCTTCCACGCCCGGCACAACTGCCGCCGCAACCCGGGGTTACGGGCGCGGCGGGTGCTCGGAGGCGTACCGGAACGGCATGCGGGGCGCATGGATGCATCGGCGGGGGCGCGCACTGGGCGGCGTCCGGCCGGGCGAGGTAGCCATGGACGAGTCGCCCCGGAATGGTCGACCTCTGTCATATGCCGACAGGAATGGCAAGGAACACGACGGACGTGACGAACACGATGAATGCGTGCATTTTCCGGGCAACCACCGGGCAGTGATCCGTTCATCGATCACTGCGGCCTCAGGGGGAAACATGGCAGCCAGGCCTCTCGTCGCCCGCCAGCCGAACGAACGGCTCCAGGCACTCATTCAGGAGGCCGGATGTTCCAACGCCGGCCTCGCTCGTCGCGTCAACATGGTCGGCGCGGAGCGCGGGCTCGATCTGCGGTACGACAAGACCTCCGTGGCCCGTTGGCTGCGCGGACAGCAACCGCGCGGCAGGGCGCCGGGAATCATCGCCGAGGCGCTCGGCCGCAAACTCGGCCGTACGGTCACGATCGACGAGATCGGCATGGCCAACGGCAAGAATCTGGCGTCCGGCGTCGGCCTGCAGTTCGCCCCGACCGTGATCGGCGCGATCGAGCAGGTCTGTGAGCTGTGGCGCAGCGACGTGGGACGCCGCGACTTCCTGTCGGGTTCGGCGGTCGCCTCCTCGGCCCTGGTCGAGCCCAGTCGCGATTGGCTGATCACCGGCGCCGACCCGCAGGTGGCGCGGGTCGCCGGGTCCCGGGTCGGGATGTCGGACGTGGCGGCCGTGCGGGCGATGACGTCCGCGCTCGTCGACCTCGACCACCGGTTCGGCAGCGGACACGTGCGGCCGGTCCTCGTGCACTACCTGAACAGCGTGGTGTCCGGGTTGCTCTCGGGCGCGTACCGGGAGTCGGTCGGGCGGCAGTTGTTCGCCGCCGTCGCCCGGCTCACCGAACTCGGCGGGTACATGGCGATCGACACGGGCCAACCCGGGCTCGCCCAGCGGTACTACATCCAGGCGCTGCGGCTGGCCCAGGCGGCGGGCGACCGGGCGTACGGCGGATACGTGCTGGCCGCGTCGATGAGCCATCTCGCCGCGCAACTCGGCAATCCGCGCGAGATCGCCCAGTTGGCGCGGGCCGCGCAGGAGGGGGCCCGCGGCTGTGTCACCCCGCGGGCGCAGGCGATGTTCTACGCGGCGGAGGCGCGCGGCCACGCCCTGCTCGGCGACGCCCGCACCTGCCAGGCCGTGGCGGGCCGGGCGTCGGCCGAGATGGAGCATGCCGACCCCGACACCGGGGACGATCCCGACTGGATCACCCACTTCGACCACGCCTATCTCGCCGACGAGTTGGCGCACTGCCACCGCGACCTCGGCCAGGCGGAGGCCGCCGCGCGCCGGGCCGAGGAGTCCGTGGACGGGCACCCGGAGTCCCGGGCCCGCCGCCGCGGCATCGGTCTGGTGCTCCTCGCCACCGCCCAGGTCCAGATGCGCGAGGTGGAACTCGCCTGCCACACCGGCACCCGTGCGATGGAGCTGCTGGGGACGGTGCGTTCCAACCGGGGCGTGGAGTATCTCGACGATCTGCAACAGCGGCTGGTGCCCTACGGGGACGAACCGGCGGTCCGGGAGTTCGGCGCACGGCTGGAACTCCAGGCGGCCTGAGCTTCGGGCGATCGCGCTCCGGGCGGCTTGAAATCCCGGTGTCCGGAACTTCCGGGGTCCTGAATTCCGGTCGGTTCGAACTCCCCGTGCCGTGAGGTGATTTACGCCCGGTGGGCCGGCCCGGACCGTCGTTCGGCCCGGCCCGTACCGTCCGGCGGCCCCGTCCGTCCTGTCCGGTCGCCCCATAACTGCGTCCGGAGGGCGCAGGGTGTTACAGCACCTGTGAAGGGGGGTGAGTGAGCCCACACGCTTGGCATACCGCGGCGAGCACCCGATAGCGTGAGCCGACGGTTCCGTAGGTTCACACGTAGGAGTCCCGGTGACGCAGAGCGGCGGACAGGGTGACGATCGGGGGCTTCCCGCCGCGCAGCCCCCGCACGAAGGTGTCGTGCTGCCCGCGGGTGGCGGCGAGCCCTGGATACCCGGGGGGCCCGCGGACCAGGCCGCCCCGGCGGGCGGTCAGCCCTGGGGGCAGCCCTGGGGGCCACAGGGATCGCACACTCCGTCGCACGCGCAGCAGCCGGTACCGGGACAGGATCCGTACGGGCAGGCTCCGCAGCCGCACGCGTACGGACAGCCCCAGATCCCCGCGCAGCATCAGCCCCCTGCGCAGCACCAGTCCCAGCCGCTGCCCCCGGCACAGCACCAGCCGCAGTCGCCGTACGCGCAGCCGCTGCCCCCCGAGGCGGTGCCCGGCGCCGCGGACGCCACGCAGTACATCGCACCGGTGCCCTCCGGGCCGGCGCCGGGCGGGCTGCCGCCGGAGAGCCCCGCGGAGGCCACCCAGTACCTGAGCCACGGCGGGCCGCCGCAGCACCAGCAGGCGCAGCAGCAACAGCCGTATCCGCAGCAGCAGCCCGCGTACGGCGGCGACGCCGATGCGACCCAGTACATCCCCCCCGTCTCCGGCGGCGCCCCGTACGACATCAGGCCCGGTCTGCCCGGCGACCGTCAGCCGCCCGCCGAGTTCGACAGCCTGTTCCGCCACGACGAGCCGGCCGGCGCCACCCAGCAGATGCCCGGACTCGACCCCGCGCAGCAGTACCCGGGCGCCCAGCCGGTCCCACCGGCCCCGCAGCCGGCGCGGCCCGCGTACCAGCCCGTGGACAAGGAGCCGCAGGGACGGGGCGAACGGTCCAGGAAGCGCCCGCACGTCACGCTCATCGCGGGGGTCGTCGCCGGCTGCGCGGTCGTGGGGCTCGGCGCGGGAGCGCTCATGAGCGGCAGCGGCGACGACAAGGACACGGACGCCAAGCAGCCCGTGGCGGCCGCGAGTTCACCGGCCGGGCAGTCCTCCCCGCAGGCGCCGGAGGACCCGGCGAAGCCGCAGGCCGAGGCGCTGGACAAGCTGCTCGCGGACAGCAACAACAGCCGTGCCGCGGTCATCGACGCCGTCGAGAAGACCAAGAACTGCAAGGACCTGGACCAGGCGGTGGCGGACCTCAAGGACGCCGCCCGGCAGCGCCGCGACCTGGTCACCCGGCTCCAGGGACTGAGCGTCGACAAGCTGCCGGACAACCAGCAGCTGACCACTGCCCTGACCAAGGCGTGGCAGGCGTCCGCCTCCGCCGACGACCACTACGCCGCGTGGGCCGGGCAGGCCAAGAACAGCAAGAAGGTCTGCAAGCACGGCAAGGCCCGCACGACCACCCAGACGCAGCAGGCCACCGCGCGCAGCGGCGAGGCGAGCGAGCAGAAGCAGCAGGCGGCACGGCTGTGGAACGTGATCGCGTCGAAGTGGAACCTGACCCGACGGACCGCGGTCGACCTCTGACGGCGGGGGTGGGGCCGCTCCCCGCCCCCTCGCGACTGCCTCCGGCAGCGGGGCGCGGGCCCGCCGCTCACCCCTTCGCGCTCGCCTCCGACAGCGTCGCGGCGACGTCCACGAATTCCTTCCGGTCCGCGACGAGCCGTCCGTCGCGGACCACCTGGAACGTCACCCGGCTGTTCACGATGCGCGGGTAGGCGGACGAGCCGAGCACGTCGGCGTACCGCCAGCGCAGTACCGGTGTCAGCCCGCCGGTGTCGGCCGGAGTGCCCTTGTTGAGCGCGATGGCGAGCTTCCCCGCGGTGATCTTCGGGGTGTTCATCGCCCTCACGACTTCGTTCAGCACGGTGTAGGCGATCCAGGTGGTCTGGATGCCCGTGTCGTCCGGGTCGATCCGGTTGTCGCCGAAGGCGTGCTTGCGGATCACCTCCCGCATCGGGTTCCAGCGCGGGTCGCCCGATTCCGGGTACCAGCCGGTGAGGTAGGCGCCCTCGAACGGGCTCTTCCGGCCGCCGGTGCTGTCGATCAGCGGCTGCGCGACGCTGCCGAGGACGGAGGAGATCCGGACGTCGCCGTACGACGGTTCGAGTCGCCGGAAGGAGTCGAAGAAGGTCTCCGTGCGGCTCCCGAGCACCGCCGTCACGCAGCCGCCGTCCCGGCCCGCCGCCCGGAGCGCCCGTTCGGCGGCCTCGTCGTACGAGGTCGCCGACTCCTCCGCCCGGATGTCCGTGGGGGCGGACCGTCCGGCGTCGGTGAGCCCGGTCCGCAGCAGCCATGCCTGCCCGTCGCCGGCCAGCGTGTCGGGCCGTACCACGGACACCCCGGCGCAGTCGCGGGCGAGCTGGCGGGCGTTGCCCGCGAGGAGCGCCGCCTGACCGCCGTTGACCGGGTAGGAGTTGTAGCTGCTGAACTCCTCGTCGGAGGCCCCGTAGCCGCCGATGTAGGGGATGCCCGCGGTCTCCAGCGCCGCCAGGGAGGACGCGCCGTGCCGGCTGTAGGAGCCGACGACCGCCACCGCGTTCTTCCGGATGGCCAGCTGGGCGCAGGCGCCCGCGCCGGCCTCGGTGTCTGCCTCGTCGCAGGTGACGACGCGCAGTTCGTGACCGTCGAGGCCGCCGTTCTCGTTGGCCCAGCGGGCATACGTACGGGCCATGGCGGTCATTCCCGACATGTCTGCCGAGTCCGGGCCCGTCTGGCCGCCGGGAGCCCAGGTCATCACGGTGATCGGCTCCCTGGAGCCCCCCGAAGCCCCAGGGAGCGCCCCACAGCCGGTGGTCAGCAACGCCCCGGCCGCCACTGAGCTCGTGAGGAGCCTGAAGAGGCGGGGGGAGGTGGGGCGTCGCCGTCCGGTCATGAACACGGACACTCTCGCCCCTGGGGTAACGCCGCAGTGTGCTCCGGACAACGCCGGGTGACTTCCGGGTGAATTGCGGGGGCCTGTGCGGGGGGTCGGGAGGGGAACGTACGATCGACTGCTGTGCAGCAAGCTTCGCAGAACACTTCCCGTCGCGGGCGCCGCTCCTCCACCATGGGCGGCATGCCGCTGAATGACATGCCGTGGTGGCGCTGGCGCAGCAACGTGCGCTCGGCGCTGCACATGCTCTCCGACCCCGTCTTCCACCAGGAGTGCTGGCTGGCCGGACGGGAAGGCTACGGCGACGTCACCGACGCCGTGTACCGCCTGGTCGAGGACACCTGGCTGGACAACTGGTCCGCCGAGAAGTACGTCGGCACGATCTTCCGCGACGCCGACGAGGCCGCCCTCGTCGATGTCGCCGTGCTGCGGGTGCTGCGCATCATGCACCAGATAGGCGCGGACGCCCCCGTCTCGGCCTACCTGGCGCACCCCGGCTGGCCGGAGGCCGTGCTGGCCGCCCGGGAGGCCCATGTGCTCCTCGCGGGCAATGACGGCGAGGACCCGGACACCCCGCCGCATTCCCTGGACGTGCTCCGCATCATGACCGGATCGGCCTGACTCCGGCCCGATGTGGCACCCTACGGGGATGACCGCGCCACAACCCGCCGAACCCGCAGAAACCGCCGCAGGCGCCGCAGGTGCCGCAGATGCCGTGACGACGCCCGGGACCTCTCCCGAGCAGTACGTCCTCACGCTGTCCTGCCCCGACAAGCAGGGCATCGTGCACGCCGTGTCGAGCTATCTCTTCATGACCGGCTGCAACATCGAGGACAGTCAGCAGTTCGGCGACCACGACACGGGTCTGTTCTTCATGCGGGTCCACTTCTCGGCGGACCATCCGGTGACAGTGGAGAAGCTGCGGGCCAGTTTCGCCGCCATCGGCGACTCGTTCCGAATGGACTGGCAGATCCACCGGTCCGCGGAGCGGATGCGGGTCGTCCTGATGGTCAGCAAGTTCGGCCACTGCCTCAACGACCTGCTGTTCCGTTCCCGGATCGGGGCGCTGCCGATCGAGATCGCCGCCGTCGTCTCCAACCACCCGGACTTCGCGGAACTCGTCGCCTCCTACGACGTCCCCTTCCGGCACATCCCGGTGACGAAGGACACCAAGGCCGCGGCCGAGGCGGAGCTGCTGGACCTGGTCCGTGCGGAGAACGTCGAGCTCGTCGTCCTCGCCCGCTACATGCAGGTCCTCTCGGACGACCTGTGCAAGCGGCTGAGCGGCCGGATCATCAACATTCACCACTCCTTCCTGCCGAGTTTCAAGGGCGCGAAGCCGTACCACCAGGCGCACGCCCGCGGTGTGAAGCTGATCGGCGCCACCGCGCACTACGTGACGGCCGACCTCGACGAGGGGCCGATCATCGAGCAGGAGGTCGCGCGGGTGGGCCACGGCGTCACGCCGGACCAGCTGGTCGCCCTCGGTCGCGACGTGGAGTGCCAGGCGCTGGCCAGGGCGGTGAAGTGGCACGCCGAGCGCCGCATCCTGCTCAACGGCCGCCGCACGGTGGTCTTCTCCTGAGGGCTGTCCCGTAACCCCTGACGGGCGCGCGACGGTGCGGCTCGCCCCCGCGGCGACGTGGTCTTCCCGCCGCCGCGGGGCACCCTCCTGCCTCCAGGCAACGTGTGCCCCGTCGGGCGGACACCGCAGTTCGCCGTCCCCGGGCCGTTGGTCCCCGGGCCGTTGGTCCTCGGAAGCGGCTCAGTTCTCACGGACCGCTCAGTTCTCACGGACGGCTCAGTCGTCACAGACGGCTCAACGAGGCCGCGGCGAAGAGCACGTCGCGGATTGCCTCGCGGTCGCCCTGCTGACCGGCCGCGGCCTCCACCGGCGGCACGTGGCCGGCCACCAGCCGACAGAACTCCACACCGTCCAGCGCGACCTGCGCCACCGCGTGGTCGGGGGAGCCGAGCGCGGCCGGGGAGTCCAGCGGGATGTACCAGTCGCCGCCGCCCGAGCCCTCGATCTCCAGGTGCAGCGACCTGCCCGGTGAACCGGCCGTCACCAGATGGCGGGCGGGGCCGGCCAGCCCCGTCCTGCGGCGCTCGGCGAGCGCGGCCGGAAGGAGCCGGGCCGCCAGGTCGACCATCCGGTTCAGGTGCGGGGCGGACGGTGCCTCGTACGGGTAGTCCACCGCGTCCGCGACATCGCCGCCGTGCACCCAGCACTCGAAGGCGCGGTCGATCAGCGCGTCGTGCATCGGCAGCGCGAAGTCGCCGTACGGGACGGAGAGCTCGGAGACCCGGCGACCGGCGAAGGACACCGAGCGGATGAGGGTGTGGCTCTGCGCGCGCCACGGTTCGTGGACCGCGCGGGTCGGCGGCGTCCGGGCCGCGGACCAGCATCTCTCCGTGCGCGCGGCGGGCGACAGCGGCAGGTCGTAGCCCCGGCCGGTGGAGCCGTCGCCGAGCGGCACCTCAAGACCGAGAGCCGAGGCGATCAGCCCGTCCACGGTCATGAGATGGCCGACGACGCCCGCGACCGTCGTCTTGCGGTGGACCTCCTCCTCGCCCTCGAACCACTTCAGCCGCACCGGGGCATGCCATTCGGAACTGCCGATATCACGCAGCAGCGCGTCGAGCCGGGCGGTCTCGGCGTCGTACGGGGCGGCCCAGTCCGGCACCGGGATGGCGGCCGGGCGACGGCTCAGGCAGGCGTCGATCACCCGGGACCGCAGCGCCGGGTCGAGATCGAGACTGCGGTCGGTCTGCAACAGGCCGACCGCGTCGCGCAGCCGCAGCGCCTCGTCCGCACAGGCGGCGCACTCCGTCAGGTGCGCCTCGACGGCCGCGGTCTCCTCCGCCGAGCAAGCGGCCAGGGCCCAGGCGCCGAGCAGCGCCCTGAGGACGTGATGGGAGAGCATCAGAGCCGCTGGGCCGGGCGGGGCCGACGAAGCCCCCTGGTGCGGAAGGGAAGCTTCCCCGGAAGCCGGGGCAGGCTCCTCGGGAGCCCTGCGGGCATCGGGAACCCTGGGAACCTCGGGTACCTCGGGAGGGGACGCGGGCACCGGGGGCGGCAGTGGGAAGGCGTCGAGATCGAAGTCGTCCGCCGCCGCGCGCGGCCCCGGTATGCGCGGCACGCCCCACACCTCGTCATCACGTCCCTCGCTCCCTTCCGCTCCCTCGTACCCGCCGGTGTCGTCGTCAGCGGTCACAGCGACCGCCCGTATCCGGGCGGCGACGCCCCCTCCAGCGCGTGGGCGTGCGCGGTGGAGAGCAGTTGCAGCCCGAGCCGCAGCCGACGGCGGGCCTCGTCCTCGGTGACCCCGAGGTCGGCAGCGGCCTGCCGGTAGTCCCGGCGCTGGATGTACGCGAGCTCCAGCGCGGCCCGCAGCGGGGACGGCATGGACGACACGATGTAGTCGGCGCGGGCCGACGCCGTGGCCCGGCGCACCCGCTCCTCCAGCTCGGCCCCGGCCCGCCCGTCCTCGTCGTCCGCAGGGCGGTACTCCTCGCGCAGCCGCCGCACGGCGTGGCGATGCGTGAGCCGGGCCAGCCACGAGCGCATCGAACCCTGCCCCGGGTCGTAGACATCGGGGTTCTCCCACACGTACGCGAAGACCTCGCGGGTCACCAGGTCCGCGGCGGTCTCGTCGTCGAGCATCCGGTGGGCCTGGCTGTGCACGAGCGAGGCGAACCGGTCGTAGAGCTCGCCGAGCGCGGCCGCCTCACCGCGTGCCAGCCGTTGCTGCATCTTGCGGTCCCAGCGGGGCGGTGTGTTTCTCGCCATGCGACCCCCAGCCCTGTTCCCCTCGTCACTCCGAATGTAGTCGGCGGTGCCGATCCCGGACGTCTCTTTATGGCAAGTGCGCCCCTCGGGGGTGCCGGAGATGATAGGGGGATACCGCCGTCGGCGGCGGTATCGGGAGCGAAGCGATCATTTCGGTTCGAACCCGGCTGTGTCCTGTCGTGGCGATCGGTGTTTCATGGGTCTGCGGCGGGGGCAGCCGCGACAAGGAACGGAAACTTCCGGAACGTCGGATTCAAGGTCCGGAGCGTCGGAACCCGCGGAACGAGAGGCCCAGTCGCGTGATACTGAAGGTGGCCGAGACCGTGCACGGCGACTGGACCGTGCTCCGCATGCGCGGCGAGCTCGATCTGGTGTCGTCGCCCGCCGTGCGTCAGTCCGTCCACGACGTGGTCGCCGACGGTCGTCACGACGTGGTGCTGGACCTTTCCGAGGTCCTGTTCTGCGATTCCAGCGGGGTCGGTGTGCTGATCGCGTCCCGGCGGCTGATGCGCTCGTGCGGCGGCAGGCTGCGGCTGATCCTCCCGGCCCGTGGCGCGGAGGAGGGCTCGCACGTGAACCGGGTGCTCGCCGCGCTCGGTGTGCGCCGTCTCTTCGACGTCTACCCCGACCGGTACGCGGCCGTGGACGACGACGCCCGGCCGCTCTCGGCCTGATCCGACGGCCGGGCCCGGCCCTCCCGGCCGACGAGTCCGTCCGGGCCGTTCCGGCGGTACCGAGCGGTCCTCCCGGCCGTTCCGGCGGTACCGAGCGGTCCTCCCGGCCGTTCCGGTCCTCCCGGCCGACGAGTCCGTCCGGGCCGTTCCGGCGGTACCGAGCGGTCCTCCCGGCCGTTCCGGCGGCACCGAGCGGTCCTCCCGGCCGTTCCGGTCCTCCCGGCCGTTCCGGTCCTCCCGGCCGTTCCGGTCAGGAGAACTGCTCCCGAAGCCGGTACTTCAGCACCTTGCGCAGCGTGTCGTTGCGTGGCAGCGCCGCCACCACCTCCAGTTGCTCCGGCAGCTTGTGCACGGAGAGCCCCTGTTCGCGCAGGTAGCCGGTGACGTCCGGCAGGGTCAGCGGTCCGGCGCCCGGGGGCTGCTCCACGACCGCGCAGACGCGTTCGCCGCGCTCCGCGTCCGGGAGCCCGATCACCGCCACGTCACCGACGCCCGGATGCCCGTGCAGCAGGTCCTCGATCTCCTTGGCGGAGACGTTCTCGCCCTTGCGGATGATGATGTCCTTCAGCCGCCCGGTGAGCACCAGGTGCCCGCTCGGCTCGACGTGGCCGACATCGCCGGTGATCAGGAACCCGTCCGCGTCGAACGCCGCCGCCGTCGCCTCCGGGTCCAGATAGCCCCGGCACACGGCCTCCCCGCGCAGGCGCACCTCGCCGTCCGTGCCGTACGGCAGCAGTCGGCCGGCCTCGTCGGTGATCCGGATCTCCATCCCCTCCGGCGGGCGCCCCTCCGTCCCGGCGAGTCGCTCCGCCGTGTCGTCGGGGGATCCCATCGTGATCATGGGTACCTCCGTCATGCCGTAGCCGTGGGTGAGGCGGACCCCCATCTCCCGCTCCACCGCGTGGTGGAGCTCCGGCGGCTTCGGTGCCCCGCCGCCCGCCAGCAGGCGCAGGGTGGGGATCGTTCTCCGGCCGGGGTCCTTGCGCTGCTCGGCCAGGAACATCGCGTAGAAGGCCGTGGAGCCGCCCGCCATGGTCACCCCGTGACGCCGGTAGTCCGCCAGCGATTCCGGCAGCGCGAAGTGCTCGAACAGCACCGCGGGGAACCCGTACAGCAGCAGCGTCACCGCGTAGTCCGGCCCGCCGACGTGGGCGAACGGGAAGGCCACCGAACCCACGTCGTCCGCCGATGGGCGCAGCGCGTGGGCCAGGCACGCACCGCCCGCGATCAGGCTGCGATCGGTGTGCAGGACCCCCTTCGGGTCGGAGGTGGTGCCCGAGGTCCAGTAGATCCAGCGCACCGATTTCCCCTCGGCGGGCGGCGGCGGGAGTACGGCCGGGTCGCCGTCCGGCAGCGAGGCGTACACCTCGAAGACCAGCGGCGGACGTTCCGCGCCCGCAGCCAGCCGGTGCGCCATCGCCGTGTGGTCGAAGCCGCGCCAGGTGCCCGGCACGGCGAAGAAGGCGGCTTTCGACTCGCGCAGCGCGAACCGCGCCTCGCGGTCCCGGTGGAACGGGATGACGGGCGACTGCACGGCCCCGATCCGGGTCAGCGCGAACGACAGCAGCACCGTCTCGATCCGGGTCGGCAGCTGCCAGGCGACAACGGTGCCGGGGCGCACCCCCATCCCCCAGAGCCCGGCCGCGACCCGCTCGCCGCGGTCGCGCAGCTCCCCGAAGGTCAGGGCGCGGTCGGCCTGGATCAGGAACGGGCGGTCCGGCGTCAGGGCGGCCCGGCGTTCGACGAGCTCCCAGAAAGTTTCCGACCCGCCCAGCGCGTGTGCGGTCTCGTTCATGGCGAACCCCCAAGAACTGACGATGGGTCAGATGGTGCGGAGAGCGTAGAGCGCTGCGCCTTGTCGGTCCAGGGGTGCGGGGCTAGCCTGGTTCCGAACCAAATCTGACGGGTCATCAGAAAAGCGCTCGCCGGGAACGGTCGCCGGAGCCGCGGTCGAGGGAAACACGGCCGTCGGAACATCGGAACGTCGGAACCGGGCCGGAAGACCCCGGGCGCGTCGAAGGGGACACCATGACGGAACTGCCTCGGATCGTCAGCGTCGACGACCACGTGATCGAGCCGCCGCACCTCTTCTCCACCTGGCTGCCCGCCAAGTACCGCGAGCGCGGGCCGCAGCCGCTCACCGCGGGCATCGGCGAGCTGGCGTACACCGGCGGCAAGTACGTCATCACGATGGACCCGGACGGCCCGCCCACCGACTGGTGGATCTACGAGGACCTGAAGTTCCCGTACAAGCGGAACATCGCCGCCGTCGGCTTCGACCGCGACGACATGACGCTGGAGGGCATCACCCGCGCCGAGATGCGGCCCGGCTGCTGGGATCCCGCCGAACGCCTGAAGGACATGGACCTCAACCATGTCGAGGCGAGCCTGTGCTTCCCCACCTTCCCCCGGTTCTGCGGCCAGACCTTCGCCGAGGCGCACGACAAGGAGGTC
The DNA here is from genome assembly GCF_042266885.1 of Streptomyces sp. NPDC056061. Lineage (NCBI taxonomy): Bacteria > Bacillati > Actinomycetota > Actinomycetes > Kitasatosporales > Streptomycetaceae > Streptomyces > Streptomyces sp. NPDC056061. The sequence goes on from NZ_JBHJWQ010000004.1 coordinate 121,723, forward strand.
GCGCTCGCCTGCGTCCGCGCCTACAACGACTGGATGGTGGAGGAGTGGTGCGGCGACAGCGGGGGCCGGCTCGTCCCGCTCTGCATCATCCCGCTCTGGGACATCGACCTGGCGGTCGCCGAGATCCACCGGAACGCGGCGCGCGGGGTGCGCGCGGTGACGTTCTCCGAGATCCCCACCCACCTCGGTCTGCCGTCGATCCACACCGGCTACTGGGATCCGTTCTTCGCCGCGTGCCAGGAGACCGGCACCGTCGTCAACATGCACATCGGGTCCAGCTCGCAGATGCCCGCCGCGTCCCCGGACGCCCCGCCCGCCGTGCAGGCCAGTCTCTCCTTCAACAACGCCATGGCCTCGATGATGGACTTCCTGTTCAGCGGGGTCCTGGTGCGCTTTCCCCGGTTGAAGCTCGCCTACAGCGAGGGGCAGATGGGCTGGGTCCCGTACGCCCTGGAGCGCGCCGACGACGTCTGGGAGGAGCACCGGGCCTGGGGCGGGGTGCGCGATCTGATCCCCGAGCCGCCGTCCCTGTACTACTACCGGCAGATCTTCTGCTGCTTCTTCCGCGACAAGCACGGGGTCGCCTCGCTCGACGTCGTCGGCCGGGACAACGCGACGTTCGAGACCGACTACCCGCACGTCGACTCGACCTTCCCGCACACCAAGGAGGTCGCCCTCGACCACGTCAAGGGACTGGACGACGAGACGGTCTACAAACTGATGCGCGGAAACGCGATCCGGATGCTCGGCCTCGACCTCGACCGGGACCGCCGCCCGTCCCCGGACGGACGTCCGGGCCGGGGCGAGTAGGCGTTCGCCGTGGACCTCGCGTACACCGAGGCCGAGCAGGAGTTCCGGGCGCGGCTGCGAGCGTGGCTGGCCGCCGTACTGCCCTCGCTGCCCGCGAAGCCCGCCCCCGACGACTGGCCGGGACGGCGCGCGTACGACACCGCCTGGCAGCGGATGCTGTACGACGCCGGCTACGCGGGCCTGCACTGGCCCGTCGACGCGGGCGGCCGCGGCGCCACCCCGACCCAGCACCTGATCTTCCTGGAGGAGACCGAGAAGGCGGGCGCCCCGTACGTCGGCGCGAACTTCGTCGGCCTGCTGCACGCCGGGCCGACGATCGTGGCCGAGGGCACCGCCGAGCAGCGGGCCCGCTGGCTGCCGCCGGTGCTGCGCGGCGAGGAGATCTGGTGCCAGGGATTCAGCGAACCGGACGCGGGGTCGGACCTCGCCTCGTTGCGGACCCGGGCGGTGCGCGACGGCGACCACTACGTGGTGAGCGGCAGCAAGATCTGGACCTCGCACGCGGAGGTCGCCGACTGGTGCGAACTGCTGGTGCGCACCGACCCCGGGGCGCCCCGGCACCGCGGGATCACCTGGCTCGCCATGGCCATGGACACCCCCGGCGTCACGGTCCGCCCGCTGCGCACCCTCGCCGGGTCCACCGAGTTCGCCGAGATGTTCCTCGACGAGGTGCGCGTTCCCGTCTCGCACCGGGTCGGCGCGGAGAACGACGGCTGGCGGGTCACCATGGTCACGCTCTCCTTCGAGCGCGGCACGGCGTTCGTCGGCGAGGTCGTCGCCTGCCGCCGCACCCTGCACGCCCTGGCCGCCGAGGCACGGGTCAACGGTCGCTGGGACGACCCGGTGCTGCGCCGCCGACTGGGCGGGCTGAACGCCGAGTTCCGGGCGCTGTGGCGGCTCACCCAATGGAACGTCGGCGAGGCGCAGGCGGGCTCCGGTGCCGGACGCGGCATGCGCGGCAACGCCAACGGCGTCCCCGGCACCGGCGGCTCGGTCTTCAAGCTGCGCTACTCGCACGCCCGCCAGGAGCTGTACGAGACCGCCGCCGAGGTGCTCGGCGCGGACAGCGCGGACCTGGACCGGGAATGGGTCTTGGACCGGCTCTCCTCGCTCTCGTACACCATCGCCGCGGGTACCTCGCAGATCCAGCGGAACATCGTCGCCGAGCGGATACTCGGCCTGCCGAAGGGGCGCTGACCGGCCATGGACTTCCAGCTCTCGGACGACCAACGGGCTCTGCGCGAGGGGATACGGGACATCCTCGCCGGGCGCTTCGGCAGGGACCGGATGCGGGCGGCCCTGGACGGCGGCGCGGGTGTCGACCGCACCCTGTGGCGGGAGCTCGGCGAGGCCGGGTTCTTCGCGCTGCGGCTGCCGGAGGCCGAGGGCGGGGCCGGGCTCGGGCTGCCGGAGGCGGTCCTCCTCTTCGAGGAGGCCGGACGGTCGCTGCTGCCCGGACCGCTCGTCGCCACCCACCTCGCCGCAGGTGCGGTGAAGGGGGCGGCGGAGGGCGAGGCGGTGGTCACCGTGCTGGACGGCCGCCGTCCGGTCGGACACCTGGGGGACGCGGACGGGCTCCTCGTGCTCGGCCCGGACACGTCACCGGGCCGGGCGTCCGCCGTGACGGGCGGGGCGCTCCGGGACCTCGTACGGGAGGGCAGCGAACCTCTGCGGTCGCTCGACCCGTTCACCCCGTTGTGGCGGCTCACCGGCTCCGTCGAGTCCGGCGAACGGCTGCCCGACGGTGCTCTGTTGCGTGACGAGGGCGCCCTGCTCGCCGCCGCCGAACAAGTCGGCAGTGCCGCCCGCACGACCGAGATGGCCGTTCAACACGCCGGAGCGCGCGAACAGTTCGGCGCGCCGATCGGCTCCTTCCAGGCGGTCAAACACCTGTGCGCCGACATGCTGGTCCGGGCCGAGCTGGCCCGCTGCGCCGTCTACGCGGCGGCCGTGACGGCGGACCCCGTCGAGATCGCGGGAGCCAAAATGCTCGCCGACGACGCGGCGGTGCACAACGCCCGCGACTGCCTCCAGGTGCACGGCGGCATGGGCTTCACCTGGGAGGCCGACGTCCACCTGCACCTCAAACGCGCCTGGCTGCGGTCCGGGCAATGGATCGAGAGGGCGGCGGCCGAGGAACGACTCGCCGCGGATCTGGGCTGACGCCGCACGGGCTTGCGGAGGCGGCATGACGGACTCCGGCCCGCAAGGGTGTGCGAATGCACGTCGCACGCAGGTGTGAGGCCGACTTCTGAGCCTCACGCTGCGGAGTCGCCCGGGACCGTCGGTCGACGTGTGGGCGGGGGCCGACTGCGCTGGGTGATCCGTCACGGGGCGGAGCAGGTGCCCGCCTCGGGTACCCTCCGTGGGGTGCGAGAGGTTCTGGAATCGGATGATCCGGATGTTGCCCGCGTGGCGACTCCGGACCGGAAGAGATGTCCTGCTCGCATGGAGAACGGAAACGCGGGGCGTGCCCGGGAATCGATTCCCGAGGCAGGCGTGTGTGTCTGTTCGACTTCCCGCAATGAGCGTCGCACAGTATGCACCACGCGTACTCCTTCGCGTTGGAATATGCCCGAAGCGCTTGTTGCGGTGACTGTACGTCAACCATGCTGTCTCGTAGGGGAGTCACGTTCCGTGACCCTGAGGAGGCGCGAGGCGATGTGTCCGCCGGTTCGGATGGTGTGAGCGGTGCAGGTGCTTCAGGTTCAGCTGGAGGTCGGTCCGGATCCCGCGGAGGTCGGGCGGGCCCGCAGATGGGCGCGGTCGAGATTGATCGGGTCCGGAATGAGGGACGACGAGCCGCTGGCCGAGACCCTCATCCTGCTGATTTCGGAACTGGTCACCAATGCGGTGGTCCACACGGGGTGCCCGGCCGTGCTGCGCATGCTGTTCGGCTGCGCGGGCGGGGCCGGAACGGTGCGGGTCGAGGTGGCCGACGCCAGCTGCCGCCCCCCGCAGCAGCGCCACGCGCAGGGTGAGGACACCGGTGGCCGCGGACTGGAGCTCGTCGACGGGCTCGCGGATCGCTGGGGCTGGCAGCCGGAGGGCGCCGGCAAGCGCATCTGGTGCGAGATCGACCGGGAGGCCACCCCGCTCGTCACGACCCCACCCGCCCAGGCCGGTCCGGCGTCCCCGGTCGAGCGCACCGTGGGAGTCATGGCCGGCGCGACGGGGTCACCGGCCGTTCACAGCACGGGAGTTCAGGACGAGCCGGGCACTCGCGGCGCGCAGGGGTCCGGGGGCGCGAACCGCAGGTCGTACGAGCCTTCGCGCGCCGTCATCCGCGGTGCATAAAGGTTAAAGCAGTCGATCGTTCAGTTGGCCGAGCTGCTCGTCGCACGGTGCGGCGCCGGTCGTGCGCGGGTGTCCGTCGCCCCGGGCGAGAACGCCGAACAGTCGTCGGCGAACGGTGAACGGTGAACGACATTCTGAGCCGCAAGTGAGGGGGCGAATCGTTTCGCCTCCTCACAGCACGGCCACCGGGGCGACCGGGGTACCGGTGGCTCCGACGAAGGGTTCCGGCATCGCGGAGAGCAGGAAGGCGTACCGCCGTTCCTCCGCGCAGGCCGTGGACAGCGACTCCAGGTTCCAGTTCTGGCCCTGGAGCATGCCCATCTCGACGAGGTCCAGCGCGTGCACGCCCAGCCACAGGTCGTCGATCTCGGGCGGGAAGATCTCGAAGGTCAGGGTGTCGTTGGCGACCGCCGCGACGTCGCGGGCGCGGAACCATTCGGGGGTCCGGATCGACAGGCCCGGCGACGGATGGGCGTACGCGTGCTTGTCGCCCGACAGGTAGACCTGCACCTGCCCGGTCCGCACGAGCACGATGTCGCCGGGGTGCACCCGGACTCCGGCCAGGTCCTCGGCCGCGTCCAGGTCCTCGGGGGTGACCGCGTGATCGCCCGGCAACCGTTCGACGCCGCGGGCGCGGGCCACGTCGAGGAGCACACCGCGCGAGACGATGTGCGGGGCCTTGTCGATCCCGCTGAACCGTGCGCCCTCGTGCGCGGTGATCGTGTCGGCCGGTCGGCCGTTGTAGATCTTCCCCGAGTGCGATGCGTGGGTGAGGGCGTCCCAGTGGGTGGCGGTCTGGAGGCTCAGCACGGCCGAGTCGTCGCTGGTGGCGACGGTGCCGGGGCCGAACAGCTCCTGGTTTATCTGCACCATGGTGTGCAGCGGGTTGATCCGCCCGGGGACCAGTCCGCTCTGGACGCCGTCCTGGCGGAGGGGGAGGGCGAGCGGCACGCGCAGACCGGAGCGGACGGTGGCGGCGGCCTCCCGTACCACGTCATCGGTGATCAGGTTGAGCGTGCCGATCTCGTCGTCGGTACCCCAGCGACCCCAGTTGTTCACGCGCTTGGCGATGTCGTGGAACTCGGCCGGCAGTGACATGGGTGCTCCCCGGGGGCTTGTGTTCGCGGACCTGATGGCCCATAAAATCTAACGGTCCGTCAGAAACCGCGGGAAGGGGCCGGGCATGGGGAACTTCTTGGCAGGCAAGGTGGTGGCCGTGACCGGTGCCGGGCGCGGCATCGGGCGGGCGGTCGCGCTCTCGGCGGCGGCCGAGGGTGCGCGGGTCGTCGTCAACGACTACGGCGTCTCGATAGAGGGCGGCACACCGAGCAGCGAGGTGGCCGAGGCCGTCGTCAAGGAGATCGAGGCCGCGGGCGGGCAGGCGGTGGCCGTCGCCGACGACATCTCCACGATGGCGGGCGGGCAGCGGATCGTGGACACCGCGCTCGCGCGGTACGGGCGGATCGACGGGGTCGTGTGCGTGGCCGGCATCCTGCGGGAGCGCATGCTGTTCAACATGTCCGAGGAGGAGTGGGACCCGGTGGTCGCCACCCACCTCAAGGGCACCTTCACCGTCTTCCGGGCGGCTTCCGCGGTGATGCGGAAGCAGGAGGGCGGCGGCACGCTCATCGGTTTCACCAGCGGCAACCATCAGGGCAGCGTCGCCCAGGCCAACTACAGCGCGGCCAAGGGCGGGATCATCTCGCTGGTGCGGAGCGCGGCGCTCGGTCTGCACAAGTACGGCGTCACCGCGAACGCCGTCGCCCCGGTCGCCCGTACCCGGATGTCCGCCAACGTGCCCATGGAGCTCAAGGAGATCGGCGAGCCCGAGGACGTGGCGGCGCTCGTCGTCTACCTGCTCGGCGAACGGGCGCGCAAGGAGGGGATCACCGGTCAGGTGTACACGGTCGCCGGGCCCAAGATCGCGGTCTGGGCGCAGCCGAGGGAACTGCGCGCCGGCTACGCGGAGGGCCCCTGGACCCCGGAACGGATCGCGGACTTCCTGCCGGGGACGGTGGGCACCGACCCGATGCCGATGCTGGCGCAACTGGAGGCGATGGCCGCGGCGGCTGCCGCAAAGGCACGGCCGAACGCCTGAGGGACGGCGGGACCGCGGGGGCCGCGGGTGCTGCGGGCGCAGCCGTCGCCGTTGCCGCCGGTCTCCGATCTTCGCCCGCCCGGCCGCTTTTCGTCCGCCCGGTCACGGATTCCGGTTCCAGACCGGCCCCGGTCGGCGGCTCGGCCCCGTTCCCCGGACGTACCTCGGCTCCCTTCTTCGTACGCACCTCGGCTCCGTTCTCCGGGCGTACCGACGGCCGGACTCCATCCCTGCAGGCAGGAGGCAACGTGGACTTCACCTTCGGCCCGGACGACACCGCTTTCCGCGCGGAGGCCCGCACCTGGCTGGACACGCATCTGGTCGGACGGTACGCGGCGGCGGCCGGTACCGGCGGTCCGGGCAGCGAGCACGAGGGCGCGGCGATCCGTCGGGCCTGGGAACGAGAACTCGGCAGCGGAGGCTGGATCGGCCTCGGCTGGAAACACGATGCCGCGCCCGACGGGACCGGTGGCCGGGGCGGCAACGGACGCGGCACCGGCCGCAGCAACGAACGTGGCACCGGCCACGCCTCCGACCGCGGCACCGGCTTCGGCAACCGGCGGGCGACCCTGACCCAGCAGGTCGTCTGGGCCGAGGAGTACGCCCGCGCCCAGGCCCCCGCCCGGGTCGGTCACATCGGCGAGAACCTCCTCGCCCCGACCCTGATCGCCCACGGCACCCCCGAGCAGCGTCGGCGTTTCCTGCCCGCCGTCGCACGCGGCGAGGAGCTGTGGTGTCAGGGATACAGCGAACCGGGCGCCGGATCCGACCTTGCCGGGGTGCGGACGGCCGCCGTACCCGACCCCGTCCGCGGCGGCTATCGCGTCACCGGTCAGAAGATCTGGACCTCGCTCGCGCGGGAGGCCGACTGGTGCTTCGTGCTGGCCCGTACCGAGCCCGGCTCCCGACGCCATCACGGCCTGTCGTTCCTGCTCGTGCCGATGGATCAGCCGGGCCGGATCGAGGTGCGGCCGATCCGCCAGATGTCGGGGACCAGCGAGTTCAACGAGGTCTTCTTCGACGGAGCGCGCGCCGAGGAGTGCGTGGGCGGCGAGGGCAACGGCTGGGCGGTCGCCATGAGCCTGCTGGCCCTGGAACGCGGGGTCTCCACGCTGGTCCAGCAGATCGGCTTCGCCGCCGAACTCGACAGGGTGGTGCGCGCCGCCGTCGACGGGGGTGCCGTCACCGACCCGGTGCTGCGCGACCGCCTGGTACGGCAGTGGGCGGAGCTCAGGGTCATGCGCTGGAACGCGCTGCGCACCCTGGGCTCGACCGGCGACCCCGGTGCCCCCAGCGTCGCGAAGCTGCTCTGGGGCGGCTGGCACCAGCGCCTGGGCGAACTCGCAGTGGAGATCCGTGGCGCGGCCGGTGCCGTCGGCCCGCAGGACTGGTCGGCGCGCACGCCGTACGTTCTCGACGAGGCGCAGCGGCTGTTCCTGTTCACCCGGTCCGACACCATCTACGGCGGCTCGGACGAGATCCAGCGGAACATCATCGCCGAGCGGGTGCTCGGCCTACCGAGGGAGACGGGATGAGAGGCGTCGTCTTCGACGGCCACGCGACCGAGGTCGTCGACGACCTGGAGATACGTGATCCGGGGCCCGGTGAGGTGCTGGTGGCGGTGGCCGCGGCCGGTCTCTGTCACAGCGACCTGTCGGTGATCGACGGGACGATCCCGTTCCCGTCGCCGGTGGTGCTCGGGCACGAGGGCGCGGGGGTGGTGGAGGCGGTCGGCGCGGGCGTCGGTCATGTGGCGCCCGGTGATCACGTCGCGCTGTCGACGCTCGCCAACTGCGGGACGTGCGCGCAGTGCGATCGCGGTCGCCCGACGATGTGCCGCAAGGCGATCGGGATGCCGGGGCGGCCGTTCACCCGGCGCGGGAAGCGGCTGTACCAGTTCGCGTCCAACTCCGCGTTCGCCGAACGGACCCTGGTCAAGGCGGTGCAGGCGGTGAAGATTCCGGATGACCTGCCGCTCGCCCCGGCGGCCCTGATCGGCTGCGGGGTGCTGACCGGTGTCGGGGCCGTACTCAACCGGGCGAAGGTCGACCGGGGCGACACCGTCGTGGTGATCGGCACCGGTGGCATCGGGCTCAACGTGATCCAGGGGGCCCGGATCGCGGGTGCCCTGACGATCGTCGCCGTCGACACCAACCCGGCGAAGGAGGCGGTGGCCCGGCGGTTCGGCGCCACGCACTTTCTCTCCTCCGCCTCGCCCGACGCGGTACGGGAGATCCTGCCGCACGGGGCCGACCACGCCTTCGAATGCGTGGGCCGCACGGATCTGATCCGCAGCGCGATCGACCTGCTGGACCGGCACGGGCAGGCGGTTCTGCTGGGTGTTCCGGCGGCGACGGCCGAGGCGTCGTTTCTCGTCTCGTCGATGTACCTCGACAAGTCGGTCCTGGGCTGCCGGTACGGCTCCTCGCGGCCGCAGCGGGACATCGCCCTCTACGCGGCGCTGTACCGGCAGGGCCGGCTGCTGCTGGACGAACTCGTCACCGAGACCTACCCGGTGGAAGACTTCGCCAAGGCGGCGGCCGACGCGCACCACGGCCGGGTGGCCCGGGGGGTGCTGGTCTTCTGACCGCTTACCGGCTTCCCGGCCCCCAGCACTCTCGGCCCCTTCAACTCTTCGACTCCTCGACTCCTCAGCTCCTCGACTCCTCGACTCCTCGACTCCTGAACTTCTCAGCCCCTCCACCCCTCAACCCCTCAATTCCTTCCCGCCCGGAAGGTGCGCCGGTACACGGTGGGGGACACCCCCAGTGCGGCCTGGAGGTGTTGCCGCAGTGAGGTGGACGTTCCGAAGCCCGCGTCCCGTGCCACCTGGTCGATCGACAGGTCCGTCGACTCCAGCAACTGGCGGGCCCGTTCGATCCGCTGCCGGGTCAGCCACTGGACGGGGCTGACACCGACCTCCTCGCGGAACCGGCGGGTGAACGTCCGGACGCTCATCGACTCCTGTCGCGCCATGTCGCGCAGCAGGATCGGGTGTTCCAGCCGGCCGAGCGCCCAGGTGCGGGCGGTGGCGGTGGTCGCGACTCCGGCCTCCGGAACCGGGCGCTGGATGTACTGGGCCTGCCCACCGTCCCGGTGCGGCGGCACGACCGTGCGGCGGGCGACGTCGTTGGCGACGGCGGCGCCGTGGTCGCGGCGCACGATGTGCAGGCAGAGGTCGATGCCGGCGGCGACCCCGGCGGACGTGAGGACGTCCCCGTCGTCGATGAACAGGACGTCCGGGTCGACCATGACCTCCGGGAAGAGCCGCTGGAAATGGTCGGCGGACGACCAGTGCGTGGTGGCCGGCCGCCCGTCCAGGTACCCGGCGGCGGCCAGCACGTAACTGCCGGTGCAGATGGAGACCATCCGGGTGCCGGGTCTGATGTGTGCGAATGCGGCGGCCAGTTCGCCGGTGAGCCTGCCCTCCGTGTACACGGGCCCGAGCTCGTAGCTGGCCGGGATCACCACCGTGTCCGCGGTGGCCAGGGTCTCGGGGCCGCGTTCGACGGTGATCGTGAAGTCCGCGTCGGTGCGGACCGGGCCCGGCGGGCGGACGGAGCAGGTCACGACTTCATAGAGTTTGCGGCCTCCGTTGAGCGGATCGGAACCGAGCGAACGGCCGAAAATCCTTTGGGGGATGCCCAGTTCGAAGGGAAGTAGCCCGTCGAGGGCCAGGACGGCGACTCGGTGCGGCATGGACGGACTCCTTTCGACCCTAGCTGGTATAGACCTTCAGCTGATACATGTCACTCCCGTGAAGGAAAAGTCAGCTGAGCAACCGCGCATTCCCGTCGGTGGGCGCGATGGCGTTCCGCCCGTTTCGCCTCATTCGTCCTTGGTCGACTCTTCCTCGGGCGGCTCCTTCTCGGCTGACCGTTCCTCGGTGGGATCTTCCTCGGCCGGATCTTCCTCAGTCGGCTCTTCTATGGCCGACGCGCGGGCGGACGGGCTGTGGAACCGAAACTTCCGACTGTTCTTCGTCGCCCGCACTGCCGCGCTCTTCGGCGACGGCATGATCCCGGTGGCCCTCACCGCCGGCCTGCTGGGGGCCGGTCGGCCGCACTCCTCGGTGGGGTTCGCGCTGGCCGCCTGGATGGGCCCGTTGGCGCTGTTCGTACTCTTCGGCGGCGTACTGGCGGACCGCTTCACCCCGCGCCGGATGATGGTGCTCGCGGATGCGCTGAGACTGGTCGGCGCCTCGGTGCTGGCGGTCTCCTTCGCCACCGGCAACCCGCCGCTGTGGGCGGTGTACGCGCTGAGCGCGGTGGCAGGCGTGGGTGCCGCGCTGTTCCAGCCGGGGGTGGCGTCGACGGTGCCCCGAGTCGCCACCGACGTGCAGCGCGCCAACGCCGTACTGCGGGTCTCCGAAGCGCTGATGACCATGGCCGGCCCGGCCTTCGCCGGCATGCTCGTCGGACTGGCGAGCGCCGGTGCGGTCTACGCGGCGAACGCGTCGACGTTCCTGGTCTCCGGCATCTGTCTGTTCCTGCTCCGGCTCGCCCCGGCCCCCGTCGACGAGGTGCGGCGCGGTTCTCTCTTCGCGGAACTCGTGGACGGGTGGCGGGAGTTCCGGGCCCGTAGCTGGCTGTGGGGGGTGATCGCGATCTGGACGGTGTACGGCTTCGCGGTGCTCGGCCCGATGCTGCCGCTGACCGCGGTCGAGGTCACCGAGGCGCACGGCTCGGGGACGTACGGCGTGATGATGGCGGTGAACGGTGGGGGCAGCGTCGTAGGCGGACTGCTCGCCCTCCGCCTGCGACCGCGTCGCCCGCTGGCCGCCGGAGCCGTCGCGCTGACCGCGGTCTGCGTGAACCTGGTGGTGCTGGGCCTGGGCATGCCGGTGGCCGCGCTCGGGGCGGGGCAGTTCGTGGCGGGTGCCGCGTTCGCGTTCTGGCTGGTGATGTGGTCGACCACGGTCCAGACCCACGTACCGCCGGAGGCCCTGAACCGCCTGCACGCGTACGACGTGGCGGGCTCGCTGCTGATGGTGGCGGCGGGCCGGGCGCTGGCGGGCCCGGTCGCGGACCGGGTGGGCGCCCCTGAGGTGCTGCTGGCCGGAGCGGTGATCAACATGGTGGTGGTGGCGGTACTGCTGCTGGCCCGGCCGATCCGACGACTGGAAAGGATCGGGTGAGGCCGGGCGGTGGCAGTTGGGTGAGGCCGGGCGGCGGTGGCAGTTGGGTGGGACCGGGGTGATGGTGGCAGTCGGGTGAGACTGGGGTGGTGGTCGCGGTGGCAGTGACGGTCGCCGTGGACGAGGAGGGACGAGGGGGACGGTGACGATGACGCGGATGACGGCCGTAGGCGCGGCGGTACTGACGGTTGCCGCCGGGCTCGGGATCAGGGCCGTGGCCGCGGGGGGCGTCGCCAAGTACGCGGGGGACATGCTCTACACCGTGCTGATCTGCGCCCTGGTGTTCGTTGCCGCGCCCCGCATGCGGCCGGGCGTGGCGGCCGGGACGGCGCTGGCGGTGAGCTGGGCGGTCGAGTTCCTCCAACTCACCGATCTGCCCGCGGAGCTTTCCCGGCACAGCGTGGCGGCGCGGCTGGTGCTCGGCTCGACCTTCAACGCACCCGACCTGTTCTGGTACACGGTCGGCGCGGTGGTGGCCTGGGCCCTGGCGGTTCTCGCCGCCCGCTTCACCGGCCCCGCCCGTTTCATCGGCTTCGCCGGGCGCGGGCGTTTTGAGCGTCGTCCCGGCCGATCCGGAGACGTGCCTCGGAACCAGGAGCGCGCGCATCCCGGTCCCTGACGGCATGTGGGCGAGGCAGGAACCCTACGCGTCGGCCCGTGTGCCGGGCGGAGCCCGTGGGCCCGTTCCCCGGCTGCCGTCATCCTTCGTGGCCCGATCCCTGCGAACCGTGTCCTTCCGGCCAATGGCCTGCCCGGCCCTCCGGCCCCGATGCTGACCGACGTGACCCGGACAACCGAAAGCGCCGCCGCCCGGAACGACGACGGCGGCGGTGGAGCGGCCCACCCTCGGCCCCGTCGACCCTCCGGCCGACGCGTGCACCGTGCGTGGATCGTCGCGGCCGTCACGTTCGTGACGATCATCGGCGGCGCCGCGTTCAACGCGCTCCCCGGCCTCCTCATCGACCCGCTCCACACTGAATTCGGCTGGTCACGTGGGGAGATCGGGTTCGCCGTCTCCGTCGACATGGCGTTGTACGGGCTCACCGCACCGTTCGCCGCCGCCCTGATGGACCGCTTCGGCATCCGCAGAGTGGTGGTCGTCGCGCTCGGCGCGGTGGCGGCCGGGGCGCTGGCCGGCGTCTGGATGACCGAGGTCTGGCAGCTGGTGATCTATTGGGGCCTGCTCGTCGGTCTGGGCACCGGCTCCATGGCGATGGCGTTCTCCGCGACCGTCACCAATCGCTGGTTCGTCGCCCGGCGCGGCCTGGTCACCGGCATCCTGACCGCGGCCGGCGCCTCGGGCCAGCTGGTCTTCCTGCCGCTGTGCGCCTGGATCGTCGCCGAACACGGCTGGCGCCCGGCCTCGGTGACGGTGGCACTCGCGGCCCTGGTCGTCGTCCCGTTCGTCTGGCTGCTGCTGCGCGACCACCCGGCCGATGTGGGCCTCGCCCCGTACGGCGGTACCTACACGGCCAAGCCCGCACCCGCCCGCGGGGCGGCACGGCGCACCGTGCGGGTCCTGTTCGACGCGGCGCGCACCGGCCCGTTCTGGCTGCTGGCCGGTACGTTCGCGATCTGCGGCGCCTCGACCAACGGCCTGATTCGCACGCACTTCGTGCCCTCGGCCCACGACCACGGCATGCCCATCACCGCCGCCGCCTCACTGCTCGCCGTCATCGGGGTCTTCGACGTCATCGGCACGGTCTTCTCCGGCTGGCTCACCGACCGCTTCGACGCCCGGCGGCTGCTCGCCGTCTACTACGCACTGCGCGGTGTCTCGCTGCTCTTCCTGCCGATGCTGCTGGCACCCGAGGTGCACCCGCCGATGGTGCTGTTCATCGTCTTCTACGGCCTGGACTGGGTCGCCACCGTTCCGCCCACGCTGGCCCTGTGCCGCGAGCAGTACGGGGACGACAGCGCCATCGTCTTCGGCTGGGTCCTCGCCTCCCACCAGGTGGGGGCGGCGCTGGTCGCCTTCCTGGGCGGGGTGGCTCGGGACGTCTTCGGCTCGTACGACGTCGTCTGGTACGCGTCGGGCGCACTGTGTGCCACGGCGGCCCTGATGGCCCTGGTGATCCGACGGGTCCGGGAACCGGCGGGGGCCGCCGGTCCCGGCTGAGGGCGGGTTCGGCCACCGCCTGGACGCCGTTCGCCGGTGCGGGCTCACCCGGTGAGGGGGGCGAAGCGCCCGAACTTCCCCCGGTGGAACAGCAGCGGACCGTTCGTTCCTTCGTCCCCGCCCCCGTGCCCGGCCGTTCCCCCGTCAGCCGGGTCCGCCGCCCCCAGCGCTTCCACCCGGCCGACGACGATCAGGTGGTCGCCCCCGGTGTGGACGGCGTGGATGCGGCAGTCGATCCAGGCCGGTACGCCGTCCAGCAGCGGCGATCCGGTCACCGGAGCGGCCGCGTACCCGATTCCCGCGAACTTGTCGGCTCCGCTCACCGCGAAGCCCCGGCACAGCTCTCCCTGGCCCGCACCGAGGACGTTCACGCAGAAGACCCCGGCGCGGGCGATGCGCGGCCAGGTCGTCGAAGTGCGGGCGACCATGAACGCGACCAGCGGCGGGTCCAGCGAGAGCGACGCGAACGACTGGCAGGCGAACCCGGCCGGTCCGTCGGTGTCGGCCGGGTCGTACGCGGTGACGACGGTGACCCCACTGGCGAAGTGCCCCAGCACACGCCGGAATTCCGCCGCATCGACGGGTGCCCGCTCGTCCTCGGCGACGGCGCGCAGATCCGGACGCGGTAACGGATCGATCGACGCCGGTCCGGCGACGGTGGCGGCGCCGACGGACCTGAGGTACCGGACGGCGGTGGCGGCCATGCCTGCGTGTCCCATCACACGACAATTGAAGCTGACGTACCGTCAGGTCGGAAGTCCGGCGTAAAGATTTTCGGCGTCGAGGCGGATACGCCGAGCGGCGGACCGGTGCCGGATCGGCTTCCGGTGGTGAACGCCACGAAGTCCGCCCAGGCGGAGGACGTGACGGCGAGGCGGGGGCCGTGCGCGTTCTTCGAGTCGCGGACGTGAACCGTGGCGGGGTGTCCAAATACTCCGTTCGCGGGCCCGCACAACATGCCTGTGATCACGGACGCGGCCGAGGCCCGCAAGGACCTGGCACTGACCACGCCGGCGGCGATCAGACATGCAGGCGATCCGGACATCGGTACCTTACTGAAGACGCTGTCGACCGCACTGCGGGACGTACCGGAAACCATTGCCGACCCCATCGTCGAACTCACCGCACAGGGCCTGGGCAATCGTCCGGCCGCACAACAGCGGAGGAATCTGGTGGCCGTGGATCTTTCGTTCTACACGTCGGCTCTTTCGGAGGAGATCCGGGACGAGGGTCGTGCGGAGGGCCGTGCGGAGGGTATGGCGAAGAGTGTTCTGCCCCTTCTGGGGCAGGTGGGTGTGGATGTGCCGGGTGGGGCGCGCGAGCGGATTTTGAGTTGTGGCGATGTCGAGATGTTGAGTCGGTGGTTGCTGCGGGCTCCCACGGCCTCGTCCGTGGAGGACGTCTTCGCCGGGGAGTAGCACCTCTCCCGGCACGGGCGGCCGTCACAGCCCCCGGTACGTGGGCGCGCGGCGCTCCACGAAGCTCGCCACGCCCTCGTTGGCGTCGCGCGTCGTCATGTTGATCTCCTGGGCCGTGGCCTCGGCCGCGAAGGCCGTGCCACGGTCGGATTCCAGCGACGCGTTCACGAGCTGCTTGGCGAGGGCGATGGATCGGGTCGGGCCGTCGGCCAGCCGTTCGGCCCAGGTCCGGGCCGTCGCCTTCAGATCCGCGTCCGGTACCACCCGGTTGACCAGGCCCAGGCGTTCCGCGTCCGACGCGGGAACGGCGTCCCCGAAGAACATCAGCTCCTTGGTGCGCTGCGGGCCGATCAGGCGCGGCAGCAGGTAGGCGCCACCGCCGTCCGGCACGAGGCCGCGGCGTACGAACACCTCGATGAACTTCGCGGTTTCGGCCGCCAGCACCAGATCGCAGGCGAACGCGAGGTGGGCGCCGATTCCGGCCGCCGTGCCGTTGACGGCCGCGATGACGGGTTTTTCGCAGTCCAGGACCGCCGCGATCAGGCGTTGCGCGCCGAGCCGGATCGTTCGGGCCACATCCCCCGGTACCCGGTCGCCGGGTGCGCGGGTGCCCGGGGTGGAGGGCCCCGGAGCGGGGGCACCGCGCAGGTCGGCGCCGGCGCAGAAGCCGCGGCCGGTTGCTGTGAGGACGACGGCCCGGACCGCGGGGTCGGCGGAGGCTTCGGCGAGCAGCGCGATGACGCGTTCCCGCTGGTCCCAGGTGACGGCGTTCATCGCCTCGGGGCGGTTGAGAGTGATCCAGGAGACGCCGTTGTCAGTGGCGTGGAGTACCAATGAATCGACCGGGGCGGCCGAGGGGGCGGCAGCCCCGGAGTGCTCGGCGCGACCGGGGCCATCGGCATGTCCGGTGTCCCCGGCGCGAAGGGTGCGGTCGGTGGTGTTCTCGGTGTCTTCGGGGGAGGACGGCATGGGGCAACTCCTTGGCGGGCGGTGGTGGGCCGGGGCGGGGCGGCGGGTTCGTACGGTCCGGAGGGGCGGGGCGGCGCACCGGGCTCGTGCGGTCCGGTGGGTCTGCACGGCCCGGTGGGTCTGCACGGTCCGGCGGGTTCGTACGTCCCGGTGGGCCGGCTCGGTGTGGCGGGTGGGGCCGGCCCGACGGGTTCGTCGGTGCCGCGCCCCCTCAGCGGCAGACGGCCAGCGCGTCCAGGGCCACCGCGCCCTGCCCGCGCCCCAGCACCATCAAGGGGTTGATGTCCAGCTCGGCGAGGTCGTCCCCGAGTTCGAGCGCCATCCGCTGCACCCGCAGTACGACCTCGACAAGCGCGTCCACGTCCGTCGGCGGACCGCCGCGCACCCCCTCCAGCAGGGCCCGGCCGCGCAGCTCGCCGAGCATCGATCGTGCCTGGTCCTCGCCGAACGGCGGTACCCGTACCGCCGTGTCGTGCAGCACCTCGACGAGCACACCGCCGAGCCCGACCGTCACGGTCGGCCCGAAGAGGGCGTCCTGCGTGACGCCGACCATCATTTCGACGCCCCGTTCCACCATCTGGCAGACCAGGATTCCGTCCAGCTCGATGTCCTCGTACCGGGCGATGTCGGTCAGTTCGCGGTATGCGTCGCGTACCTGGCTGGCGGAGGTGAGGCCGACCTTGACGAGACCCAGCTCCGTCTTGTGGGCGAGTCCGGCCCCCGACGCCTTCATGACGACCGGATAGCCGACCAGGCCCGCTGCCCGGACGGCCGCCGCCGCGCTGGTCACCAGCTGCTCGCGGGGCACCCGGATGCCGTACGCCCGCAGCAGCTGTTTCGCCGCGTGCTCGCTCAGCCGACGGCCCGCGCGCAGCAGTCCCTGCGCCTTGCGGTACGAGGGCGACGGCGTGCGCGGTGCCTCGTCGAAGGGGGATCGGTAGTGGGCGGTGAAGCGGTGGTGGTCCAGGTAGGCCCTCACGGCGGTGATGCAGTTGCGGAAGGTCCGGAAGGTGGCCACACGGGACGAGCCGAGCAGCGTCGTGCGGTAGGCGTCCTCGGTGCCGACGGGCGAGCCCCACACCACGCACACCAGCTTGTCCGTGGCCTCCGCCGCGTCCACCAGGTCCTGGGCGAGTCTGTCGCTCATCGGCGGGAAGGGGCCGGTGATGGGACAGATCAGCACGCCGACGTCGGGATCGGCGAGGATCGCATCGATGATCTTCCGGCCGCGCCAGTCGCCGACCGGGTGGCCACCGTTGTCGACGGGGTTCGCCACGTTCAGGTAGGCGGGTATCCACGTGTGCAGCTCGCGCTGCTTCTCCTCGGACAGGGTGGGGAGGGACAGGCCCGCGGCCGTCGCCAGGTCCGAGAAGTGCGCCCCGGTGCCGCCGGAGATCGAATACACCACGACGCCGTCGGCGCGCGGCTTCCGGGCCCGCGCCAGCAGGGCCGAGGTGTCCTGGAGTTCGTCCAGCCCGTCCACCCGGATCACACCGAACTGCCGCATCGCCGCGTCCACCACCCGGTCGGCGCCGGTCAGCTTGCCGGTGTGCGATGCGGCGGTCCTGGCGCCCGTCTCCGTACGTCCCACCTTGACCGCCACCACCGGGACCCCGGCCCGCGCGGCCCGGTCCGCCGCCAGGAGGAAGGAACGCCCGTCCTTGAGCCCCTCCACGTAGCAGGCGATGGCCCCGACCTCCGGGCGCCGGGAGAAGTACGAGATGAAGTCGGCGGTCTCCAGGTCCGCCTCGTTGCCCGTGGGGGCCCAGTGGGAGAGCCGTACGCCCAGCTCCTGAAGGGTGTGGACGGGACGCCCCTGGTGGCCGGACTGGGTGATCAGGGCGATCGCCGGACCGTCCAGGTCGTCGCGGAACCTCTCGAAGGCGTTGAGGTTGGTGTTCGGGCCGAGCAGGCGCAGCCCCGACCGTTCCACCGCTGCGGCAAGCCGCGCCTGGGCAGCGGCGCCCTCCTCGCCGGTCTCGGCGAATCCGGAGGCGAAGGCGACGGCGAACTTCACCTTGGCCTGCGCGAGTTCCTCGATCACCGGGAGCGGGTCGCCGACCAGCAGCACGGCCAGGTCGACCTGCTCCGGCAGGTCGGCGACGGACGGGTGGCAGGGACGCCCGAACACGGAGTCCCGGGTGGGGTGGACCGGATGCAGCCGGGCGCCGACCCGTTCCGCCCAGGCGATCAGCTGACGGGTGATGCCCGTGTTGGGGCGCCCCTCGGCGTCGGAGGCGCCGACGACGGCCACGGACTCCGGCCGGAAGAACCGATCCAGATCCGGCACGGGTGCGTGCAGGGGCCGGCCGCTGACATCGAGATCGCCCTCCGTGGTGGCGGTCGTCCTGCTGTGGACGGCGGCGTGCGGCTCCTCGCCGCAGGCCACCACCCTGGCGCGGAGGTCGGTGGTAAGGGTGCCGTGAGTCGATCCAAGCATCGTTCCGCCCGCTCCTGCTCGAAGTCCGTCGGATGCGCGTGCCGGGCCACATCAATAGCTGACACTCTGTCAGGTTACTGAACTGACGGCGTGTCAGGAATGGGTGTGCAGTCAGGGGATGAGAAGGATGCGCGGGGCGGGCTCTCGTGGATGCTCCACGGTGATCGGCTGCGTGCTCGTGCTCGTGGTCGTGCGCGTCGGGCCGGGCGGCTCCGTCGGTCCCGCCGTCGGTCGGTCCCGCCGTCAGCCCACGGCGTCGATGCGGCCCGGCGCTTCGGCGGATTGCCGCACCTCCGCGACCGATGGACCGATGCGGCGTCCGGCGCGTACAACCTCGCATTGATCTTGAACGTCCAACCATCGGGCCGGAGTTCCGGCTGCCGTTTGTCGTCATCGCCATATTTCTGGGGGTATTCATGAGACCCGACTCCGCGCGGCGCACCGTGCGCCTCGGAGCCTGTGTCGCCGCTGCTGCCGGACTGCTGACCGTCGGACTCGCGGCTCCCGCGTCCGCCGAGGAGCAGACCGACCAGCTCTGGATCAACGCGCCGTCCGAACAGAAACTGCCGCGCGCAGGTGGTTCCGACGGCGAGCCGCAGAGCCGTTCGCTGGACATCGGACTCTCCCACGACAACGACAACTTCACCGTCACCGACGGCCGTCTCACGGTCGACATCTCCGGCATCGCCGGAGTGGCCGAGGTGACCTGGCCGGACAACTGCGCCCCGAGCGGGACGACCGCCGTGTGCAACGTCCCCGTGGTGCCGGTCATCGGCGGCGACTACCACCCGCAGGTCAACCTCACGGTGCGGGCCGCGGAGGGGGCGGCGGTCGGGGCGCACGGGCGGATCACCTACGCCGCCGTGGCCACCGGCGGACTCACCGACACCATGGAGGCCCCGCTCGACTCGTTCGACACCACGCTCACCGTCGCCGGAGGACCGGACCTCTCCATCGGGGGCGTCACCCCGGTGAAGGACGCCCGGCCGGGCAGCTCGCACACCGTTCCGTTCACGGTCACGAACAAGGGCGACGAACCGTCCGAGGGCTTTGCCGTCAGGCTCCTCGCGTCGTACGGGCTCGACGTGGTCACCCGCTACCCCGCGTGCACGTACCGGACGACCAGCGGCGACGACTACGCGCCGATGACGGAGGCGAACTGCACCTTCGACCAGGTGCTCGAACCGGGTGACACCTTCACCCTGCCCGAGCCGCTGCGGGTCACCCTCGCCCCCCACGCGCTCGCCGAGCGCTTCGACATCGGCGTCGAACCGGGCAACGGGGCCACCGACCTCGCGGACGAGGACAACTACACCATCGCGGAGTTCGGCGCGGTGAACACCGCGGACTTCGAGGCGAGCGGCGCCCGTGTCACGGGCGCCGCCGGGGAGACCGTCACCGCCACGCTCGGCTTCCGCAACAACGGTCCCGCATGGTTCGGCAACCTCGGCTCCGGCGACCCCGTGGCGACCCTCCGCTTCACCGTCCCCGAAGGCGTCACCGTCACCTCCGCGCCCGTCGACTGCGTACCGCAGACCCTGAGCGGTGGCTACTACCCGAACCGTAAGGGCGCCCCGCGCTACGCCTGCGACCTGCCGTACTGGACGCTGCCGGACACCGCGCACACCTTCCCGTTCCAGCTGCGCATCGACCGGGTGGTCCCCGACGCCACCGGTGAGGTCGTCCTCAGGCCCGCCTTCGGCGACGCGCCGTTCCCGTTCGACCCGAAGCCCGGGAACAACACCGCCCAGGTCGTGGTGAACGCGACGCCGCAGGCGTAACGGATCCTTCGCCGGGCGGGGCGCGGCCGGGTACTCCCGGCCGCGCCCCGCGTGCGCACACATGAGTGCCGTCGCGTGTCGGACCCGCGGGGCCGGGGCCGGGTGGGGGATCAGCGGGTGCGGGCCAGCTTTCGGGCGATCTTCCGGGCGTCCAGGGCCAGTTCGCGCAGCATGCCGCTGATCGGGTTGGTGAAGCCGGTGAAGTACAGGCCGGGCGCCTGCTTGGGGGTGCGCCCGCCGTGCACCACCGGGCGTCCCCGTATGTCCAGCACGCTCAGGTGGCCGACCAGTCCCTCCAGGGACCTGCGGTAGCCGGTCGCGGCGATCACCGCGTCCGGGGTGATGCGTTCGCCGTCGGCAAGCACCACCGCGTCCCCGTCGAACGAGTCGACGGCCGCCACCGGCACGACCCGGCCGGCCCTCACCGCGTCGATGAGTCCTACGTCCTGCACCGGAATGGCACCGTCCCGGACCCGCGAGTACAGGCCGGTGTCCGGGCGCGGGAGTCCGTGCGCGGACAGGTCGGGCACGGCCAGCCGGGACATCAGGCGTCCGGCCCGGTCGACGAGCCGCACCGGCAGTCTGCGCACCAGGATGCCGGTCGCCTGGGCCGGCCAGCCCGCCGTCGAGCGGCGCACGATGTGCGGCACGGTCCGCACTGCGATCCGTACGCGCGACGCCCCACCCTCCACCAGGTCGACGGCGATCTCCGCGCCCGTGTTGCCGATCCCGACGACCAGGACGTCCCGGCCCGCGTACGGAGCGGGGGCGCGGTAGTCGGCGGCGTGTATGAGATCGCCGGTGAACGTGTCGCGTCCGGGCCAGTCGGGAACGCGCGGGGTGTGGTTGAAGCCGGTGGCGACGACGACGGCCCGGCCGGTCAGTATTCGTCCGCCGCTCGCGGCGAGCTGCCAGCCGGAGCCGTCGGGGGCCCGGTCGACGCGGGAGACCTCGACACCCGTCACCACCTCCAGCTCGTGGTGCTCGGCGTACTTCTCCAGGTAGCGCACCACGTCGTCCCTGGCCACCCAGCGCCCGAACCGGCGCGGCATGGCCAGCCCCGGCAGCGCGGACCGGCGCCGAGTCGTGTGCAGGTGCAGCCGGTCGTAGTGGCGGCGCCAGGACGCCCCCACCCGAGCGGACTTCTCCAGCACCACCGCCCGCACGCCCTGCTCGCGCAGTACCGCGGCTACGGCCAGCCCGCCCGGACCGCCGCCGATGACGTACACGGGCCGGTGCTCGGTCAGGTCGGTGGGGGCCGTGGCGAAGCCGGCCGCGGTGTGCGCGCTGTCGGACATGGTGCGGAGCGTAATCGCGGGATCGTTTGATGGGTCTCGGTCAAGGCTGGAATCGATTGCGAATGGATCACGGGACGGGCCTCTTGTGCGTGGCGCCGCCATCAGGTGAACTGACGTACCGTCAGATTCGGTTGGGTGGGAGGTGGGAGGTCGCGTGCAGACGATCTGGCTCGATGGAGCCGAGTGGCTGGCCGTACTCCGGGTGGGCCTGGGCCTGTGGTGGCTGGAGAGCTGGCGGCACAAGGACAAGAAGGGCTGGTTCGAGCGGGGTACGGGTATCGCCTGGGCCGCCGACGTGGCGAACAAGCACCGTTGGGGGGCCGTGCGCACCGGATTCCGGCGGATCGTCGCCCCGCGCCCCAGGGCGATGGCCTACCTCGTCGTGTACGCCGAACTCGCCCTCGGGCTCGGCCTGGTCGCCGGATTCCTCACCCCTGTCGCCCTGGTCGGCGGCCTCGTCCTCAACCTGCTCTACCTGGTACTGATGATCCACGACTGGGCCGAGCAGGGGCAGAACGCGATGATGGCGCTCATCTCGCTCGTCGCACTGTTCGCGATGTCCTGGCAGACCTGGTCCCTCGACCACGCGATCGGACTCTTCCTGTGACCGCCGCCGCACGTTTCGACCTGCCCGAACCCGACGCGTTCACCCGCCCCTACTGGGAAGCGGCCGACCGGGGGCAGTTGCTGCTGCGTCGCTGCCGGGCCTGCGGGCGGGCCCATCACTACCCCCGTGAGTTCTGCCCGCACTGCTGGAGCGACGAGGTCGTCTGGGAGCGGGCGAGCGGCGAGGCCACGCTGTACACCTGGTCGGTCGTCCACCGCAACGACCTGCCGCCGTTCGGCGCCCGCGTTCCGTACACCGCCGCCGTCGTCGACCTCGTCGAGGGGCCTCGGATGATGACGGAGATCGTGGACTGCCCGGAACGGGGTCTGGCGATCGGCATGCCGCTGCGGGTGGCCTTCCGGCGCGAGCCGGGCCAGGAAACCGTTCCCGTCTTCCGGCCCCGAGAACCCGTTCCGGACCTTCGGCCCTGAGGAGCCGTTCCGGGCCTTCGGTTCTGGGGAGCCGTTCCGGACTTTCGGCCCTGGGGAGCCGTTCCGGACTTTCGGTTTCTCGGAGCCGTTCGCCTCGTCCGGCTCCGAAGAACGGTTCGCGTCCTCCGGCTCGGAGAAGG
The DNA here is from genome assembly GCF_042266885.1 of Streptomyces sp. NPDC056061. NCBI lineage: Bacteria > Bacillati > Actinomycetota > Actinomycetes > Kitasatosporales > Streptomycetaceae > Streptomyces > Streptomyces sp. NPDC056061. The sequence continues at coordinate 144,268 of NZ_JBHJWQ010000004.1, forward strand.
ACGGGGAGGGGGAGTTGCGGAAGGCGGTCGGTCGAGGCGCGGTGCGCGGGCGTGCCTCAGTCCGTTCCGGCGTCGCGCAGCTTGCGGCGTTCGAGGAAGTTGGGGTGGCGGACGAACACGCCCCCCATGCCGCACGATCCCGTCAGCCGGAGCAGCGGGGTGCCCGCGGCCCTCTCCTCCGTGGTCTTGTTCTTCAGGCCGCCGAGGCCGAGGGACAGGTCGTCGGCCTGCACGGTCCAGCCCTCCGGAACGACGATCCTCACACCGCCCATCCCCCCGTGCACTTCCAGTTCGATCTCGCGAAGCCGGCATTCGGCGCGGGTGAAGTCGATCCGGACGCCACCGGCACCGCCGTGGGCGTGGATCAGCGGGGGCACCTTCCAACGACCCGAGCGGCTTGCGCCGTGCATACCGCCCTTGAGGACCAGCGGCTCACCCGCGGCCACCACGACGGGAATCAGGTCCTCGGTGAGGGGAACCAGCTCGGCACAGGTCTTGGCGGACAGGGCCAGTCCGAGCCGGGTGTCCAGCTCGTCGAGATCGATGCGTCCCTCGGCCGCCGCCTCCCGCAACTGCTCGACCACCGCCTCGCGATCGGCGTGGGAAGCGCGCAGAGGCTTGGCGGGGAGCGGGGGCTCGGCAGTCATGGCAGTGATGATACGGATGGGCGCGAGAACCGGACACGGGTCGTCGCGCACGGCGACCCCTTCATGCTTCGTGGCCCACGCCTCAGAGGCCCGGCGCCCCCCACACCGGGAACCAGCGGGCCAGGTCCTTCTCCATCCGGAGGTCGTCCCCCAGCACCGCCCTGACCTGCAATTCCAGCTGATTGTCGCGCCTTTCCAAGCTTCCGGGGACGGGCGCGAACGGGTAGAACGTACCGCGCTTGTAGAGGTAGACGAGCGCCAGCGGCCGGCTCCGGGAGTCCCGGAAACCGATCAGCGAGCAGAGTAGTTGCGGCCCGAAGCCGCCGTCCTGCAACAGCGTGTTGACCGCGTGCAGGTCGTTGACCAGGGATGCCACGTCGTCCGGGGCCTGGCGGGCGAGCAGCCAGGTGTAGCCGTAGGCGTCCTGGCTGAACTCCACCGGGATGCCGCCGTGCTCGGTGTCGGCGTCGAGGAGTTCGCGTACGTCCTGCTGGATCCGGGCGAAGGTGCCGCCCTCGACGCCCGCGAAACAGACCGAGCCGAGCCCGGTGGGTTCGAATTCGGCCCCGGCCTGGAGAGTGAGGGCGGCGGACGGGACGGCGAAGAGCTGGTCGAGGTCGGGGCGGACCGGCTTGCTGCGGCCCAGGATGACGTCGAGGAGACCCATGCGCGTTCCTTCCGGTGGGATCCCGGGGCCGGGTTCCTGACGACCTGGCCGTGGGCGAGACCGTTACGGGCGGGCGAGGTCGGCGGAGATGCGGGCCAGCTGGTCCAGTCGCTTTTCGAGCGTCGGGTGCGAGGAGAGCAGCCGGCTCAGGCTCTCCTTGGAGGAGAACGCGGGAACGAAGTAGAAGGCGTTGTACGGCTCGGCCTTGCGCAGGTCCTCCGTCGGGATGCGGGCCATCTGGCCGCTCACCTTCGTGAGCGCGGAGGCGAGCGCCGAGGGGCGGCCGGTCAGCAGGGCGGCGGCGCGGTCGGCGGAGAGTTCGCGGTAGCGCGAGAGCAGCCGGGTGAGCAGGAAGCTCAGCACGTACACGACCGCGCTGATCAGCGGGATCAGCATGACGATGATGCCGACGGGGTCGTTGCTCCGGCTGCTGCGGGAGAGGCCGCCCCACAGCGCGACGCGGGTGATGATGCCGGCCATGACACCGAGGAATGAGGCGATCGTCATGACCGCCACATCGCGGTGGGCGACATGTGACATCTCGTGCGCGAGAACGCCCTCCAGTTCCGGGGGATCGAGCCTGCGCAGGAGCCCGGTGGTGGCGCAGACCAGGGCGGTCTTCTCGTTGCGTCCGGTCGCGAAGGCGTTCGGCACATCGCTTTGGGCGATGGCCACACGTGGCTTCGGCACGTCGGCCAGGGCACAGATCCGGTCGATGGCGCCGTGCAGCTCGGGTGCCTCCTGGGGCGTGACTTCGCGGGCCCCCATGCTGAATGCCGCGATCCGGTCACTGAACCAGAACTGCGCGATGAACATGCCACCGACGAGAATCAGAATGATTGGCCAGGCGCCGCGCAGCACGGCGAGCAGCACGCCGACCAGCACCACGTACAGCAGTCCGATCAGGAACATGGTGCCGACCATGCGTGTGGTCAGGCCGCTGTCGGGGGCGTAACGGGAACGGGTTCGGCTCATCGTCGCCTCCAGTCGCCCTATCGCCTTCCATCTTGCCCCTTTCCTGGGGAAAACGGCGATAAGTGGTTTTCGGGTGAAGCGGGGTGAAGAGGGGGGTGGAGTGGGGGAGGAGCGGGGGAGGGGTGGAGGGGGTGGGGGTCGGCGGGTGTGCTCGGCGTGCGGGTTCGGTCCGGCGGCGGGAGAGTGATCGGCGGAGGGGGGCGAGCGACGGAGGGAGAGGAGAATGGAACGAGGGGGTCCGAAGGTTGTCGGAGGACATTTGGCCGAACATCACCTGGACCATTTAGGTGCCTGAGGCATCTAGTGGGCAGAGATCGGTAGGACTCCCTCATCATCTGCGAGGTCCGCCATGGCAGACGCTGAAACCATCTCATTTCCGCAGAACCGCACCTGTCCCTACCACCCCCCGACGCAATACCTTGACGCGCGTCGCGATATGCAGCGGCCGGTAGCGCCCGCCCGTCTCTTCGACGGACGCAAGGTGTGGCTGGTGACGGGACTCGCCGAGGCGCGTGCGCTCCTGGTGGACCCGAGACTGTCGTCCAACCGGGAGAACCCCGCGTTCCCGTTCTTCGCCGAACGGCTGGCCAAGTCGAGCCTGCGGCGGGTCGAACTGCTCGGTGTGGACGACCCGGAGCACAACGCCCAGCGCCGGATGCTGATCCCGAGCTTCACGGTCAAGCGGACGGCGGCCCTTCGGCCGCAGATCCAGCAGACCGTGGACGGTCTCCTCGACCGGATGATCGAGCAGGGACCGCCGGCCGACCTTGTCGGTTCCTTCGCGCTGCCGGTGCCCTCCATGGTCATCTGCGCCCTTCTCGGAGTGCCCTATGCCGACCACGAGTTCTTCGAGGGGCAGTCGCGCAGGCTGCTCCGAGGCCCTGCGGCCACCGACGTCGAGGAGGCGCGGGAGGCCCTCGACGACTACTTCCGCGAACTGATCGAGCAGAAGCGTGCGACCCCCGGCGAGGGGCTTCTGGACGAGTTGATCGCCAAGCAGTTGGAGACCGGGGCCGTGGACCACGAACAGCTCGTGCGGCTGGCCGAGATCCTGCTCGTGGCCGGGCACGAGACGACCGCGAACATGATTTCGCTCGGCACCTTCACACTGCTCCAGCACCCCGACCAGCTGGCCCGGATGCGGGAGTCGGACGATCTGATGCCCTCCGCGGTCGAGGAACTGCTGCGATTCCTCTCCATCGCGGACGGGATCTCGCGGGTGGCGGTTCAGGACATCGAAGTGGGCGGCGTGACCATCCGGGAGGGGGACGGCGTCGTCCTGTCCACGGCGGCGAGCAACCGTGACGACGCCGTCTACACGGCACCGGACGAATTGGACCTCGGTCGGAACGCGCGCAATCACGTCGCCTTCGGATTCGGGATCCACCAGTGCCTGGGGCAGAACCTGGCGCGGGCCGAGATGGAGATCGCGCTGCGCACCCTGTGCCGGCGGCTTCCGGAGCTGCGGCTGGCGGTGCCCGCCGAGGAGGTGCCGTTCAAACCGGGCGACACCATTCAGGGGCTGCTGGAACTGCCCGTCACCTGGTGAACGGGCTCGAATCGGAAAGGCTTGCCGAGATGCGCATCAGTATCGACATCGACAAAGACCGGTGCATCGGCGCCGGACAGTGCGCGCTCACCGCGCCGAAGGTGTTCACCCAGGACGACGACGGGTTCAGCGAGCTGCTGCCCGACTACGAGGCCGCCGCCGACGGGCCCACGGTCAAGGAGGCCGCCCGCGCCTGCCCGGTCCAGGCGATCACCGTCACCTGACCTGACCTGACCGGGCTGGGCTGGGCTGGGCCTGACTGGGCCGGGCCTGATGCGGTCTGGTCCGAGCCTTCATACGGCCTGTCCCTCACCCGATCGGCCCGGTCGTCACACCGGACCTGTCCTGTCACCCGACCGGATCCGGCCGGGTGACAGGGTTTGGACCGTCACCCGACGTGGCCGGGTCAAGCGACCGGACCCGGCCACCCGGGGAGTGCCTGGGCTGCCACCCGAACGGATCCGACCGGCCCCGTCACCCGGGCGCCCGGCCCCGGCGCCGGAACACGAACCGGCCGCAGGGTCGCCGGGCCCGCGTACGCCGGGCCCGCGTACGCCAGGCCCGCGTACGCCGGGCCCCACACGCCCGGTCCCGCGCACGCTGGGCCCCGCATGCGTCCGGTCCCGCACGCGAGCCCGTTCAGGGCCAGAGCAGCTCGTGCTCCCAGGATTCCGTTCGCCCGAGGTAGCGCAGGCGTACGTGCCGACGCGCCGCGTCGCCCTGGAAGAACTCGACCTCCCGCGGCTCGACCACGTACCGCGTCCAGCTCGGGACGTCCGCCTCCGGCTCCGCCCGCGCCCGCTCCCAGGCCGTCTCCGAGGCATGCCTCAGCTCCTCGTACGAGCCGAGCACCTCGCTCTGCCGACCGACCAGCGCCGAGGCCAGGGCCCCGGTCGAGCGGGCGTGCAGATCGGCCCGGCTCTCCGCGGGGGAGCAGGCGACGACCGGGCCCCGTACGCGTACCTGCCGCCCCTGCGCCGGCCAGTAGAAGCCGAGCGCGGCATGCGGGTGCGCGGCGAGCTGGCAGCCCTTCGCGCTGGTGCTGTGCGTGGCGAAGTGCCAGCCGCGGGCGTCGGCGTCGTGCAGCATCACCGTCCGCACGTCGGGCCGCCCCTCGGCGTCGACGGTGGCCAGCGACATGGTGTGCGGCTCGGTCTGTCCGGCGGCCACGGCCTCGGCGAACCAGGCGTGGAAGAGGGGGAGCGGGGTGGCGGGGGCGGTGGCCGGGTCGAAGGCGGGCAGGTCGACGTCCCAGACCCGCCGGGTGTGGAGCAGGCCCAGGAAACTCTGCCGCGCGCCGGTTTCCGCCGGGTCGACCGGGTCATGGGGCACGTCAGGGGGCGTCTTCGCGTCACTCATGCCCTCCATTGCAGCGCATCGCGGCGTACGGGCCTCCCAAGGCCCGGCCCCGGCCCCGGCTCGCGGCCCCGGCCCCGGCCCCGGCTCGCGGCCCCGGCCCCGGCTCGCGGCCCCGGCCCCGGCACCCGACGTCAGCCCCGCCCCAGCACCACCGTTCCCGACGAACAGAACCAGCCGCCCGTCCCCGACGCCACCGCCAGCTCCGGCAGTCCGCCGCCCGGTCTGCGCACCTGGCGCGCACCGGCCTCGCCACGCAACTGCCGTACCGCCTCCACCAGCAGGAACAGCCCGCGCATTCCGGGGTGGCAGGCGGACAGCCCGCCGCCGTCCGTGTTGACCGGCAACTCGCCCGTCAGCCCGGTCCGGCCCTTCTCGACGAACGCGCCGCCCTCGCCCTTCGCGCAGAAGCCCAGGTCCTCCAGCGTCACCAGTGTCATGTACGTGAACGCGTCGTAGATCTCGGCGAGGTCGATGTCCGAGGGCCGCACTCCGGCCCGCTCGAACGCCAGTCGGCCCGAGACCGCCGCGGGGGAGACCGTGAAGTCCTCCCACTCGGACATGGCCGAGTGCGAGACGTGCTCGCCGGTGCCGAGCACCCACACCGGTGCCTTCGCCGTGTCCGGCACGCGGTCCTCGGCGGCCAGCAGCACGGCGCAGCCGCCGTCACTGCGGATGCAGCAGTGCAGCTTGGTGAACGGGTCCGCGATCATCGGCCCCGACAGCACGTCGTCCACGGTGATCGGGTCGCGGAACATGGCGTCCGGGTTGGCCGCGGCGTTCGCCCTGGCGCGGACCGCGATCTCGGCGAGCTGCTCCGGGGTCGTCCCGTACTCGTGCATGTGACGCCGGGCCGCCATCGCGTACTTGGCGATCAGCGAGTGCCCGTACGGCACCTCGAACTGAAGCGGTCCGCGCGCCCCGAAGGAGAGATTGGACGTCCGGCGGCCCGCCCGGATGTCCGCACGCGCCGTCGACCCGTACACCAGCAGTACGGCATCGGCGTGACCGGCGGCGATGGCGTCCGCCGCGTGCGCCGCCATCACCTCCCAGGTCGAGCCGCCGACCGCGGTGGAGTCCATCCAGGTCGGCTTCAGCCCCAGGTACTCGGCGATCTCGACCGGAGCCAGCGTGCCGAGCCCGGCCGAGGCGAAACCGTCGACGACGGACCGGTCCAGGCCCGAATCGGCGAGTGCCCGACGGGCGGCCTGGGCGTGCAACGCGTATGGCGTGGAGTCGTCGACGCGTCCGCAGTCGGCGAGGGATATGCCGACGACAGCGACCTTGCGGTGGGAAGAAGGCATGAATCTGACGGTACATCAGATTCATGTCGGGCGGGCCGTCGGGCGAGTCGTCCAATGAGGCCGGACGGTTGTTGAACGAGGCCGGACGGGCCGTCGGGCAAGTCGTCGGGAGGGCTGCCGGGGCGGTTGTCGCGCAGGCTGTCGAGGTGTGTGCGCGACCCTGGGCATCTTCGCGGCCGGCGCCTAATATGACGGGCCGTCAGGTCAGTGGCTCCAGGCCCCTGCGCGGAAGGAACCCGACGATGGACGCAGCCTTCACCCCGGAGCAGGACGAGATCCGCCGAACTCTGCGCGCACTGCTCACCGAGCGCGCCGGATCCGACGACGTCCGGAGCGCCGTGGGGACCGCCGACGGTTACGACGCGGCCCTCTGGCGCCGGCTCGCCCGGGACATCGGCCTGCCCGGACTCGCCCTCCCGGAGGAGTACGGGGGTGTGGGCTGCGGCCTCACCGAACTCGCCGTCGCCTGCGAGGAGACCGGCCGCGCGCTGCTGCCGTCACCGCTGATCGCCACCGCAGCCCTCGCCGCACCCCTGATCGCCGCACTCGGCACCGACACCCAGCGCGGCGCGCTGCTGCCGCGCATCGCCGCCGGTGGCCTCACCGCGACCCTTGCCGTCCCCGGCCCCTCGCTCGCCACCGCGCTCGGCCTCACCGCCGATCCCACCGGCGGCGCCTGGGCGGGGGGCGGCCGGGCGGGCGGCATACAGGCGAGGCCGGACGCCGACGGGGAGGGCTGGCGGCTGTACGGGGAGGCCGTTCAGGTCCTCGACGGGCACAGCGCGGAACTTCTCCTGGTCGCCGCCCACACCGGCGGTTTCCCGCGCAGCCGTACCCTCCTCTTCCTGGTGCGCCCGGACGCGGCGGCCGGTGTCGTCCGCACCCGCCGCACCTCTCTGGACGAGACCCGCCCGCTGGCCCGTGTCGAACTGCGCGACACCGGGGCCGAACTGCTCGGCGCGGACGTGGGCGCGGACGTGACCGGGGCACTCGCCTCGATGGGCCCCCCGGTCGCCGCCCTGCTCGCGGCGGAGGCGGTGGGAGCGGCGGCGAGCGCGCTGGAGCGGACCGTCCGTCACGTCGGGACGCGGGAGCAGTTCGGCCGGGCGATCGGCTCCTTCCAAGCGGTGAAGCACCGCCTCGCGGATCTGTACGTGCGGGTGCAGGCGGCCCGTTCCGCCGCCTACTACGCGGCCTGGGACCCGGCCGCCGCCGGGGGGATCGCCCTCGCCCAGGCCCTGGAGGCGCTGCGGATCACCGCCGCCGAGGCCGTCCAGCTGCACGGCGGGATCGGTTTCACCTGGGAACACGAGGCGCACCTGTACTTCAAACGGGCCGCCGCCGGTGAACTCCTCTTCGGGCCCGTCCACCGGCTCCGCGACCATGCCGCGCAACTGGCCGGGCTCTTCGCGCCGCCGGAGGGCCCCGGTTCACCCGATGGCCGGTCGTCCGGTAGTCGGCCGGTCGAGGGCGGGTCGGCCGGGGCCCGGCGGTCCGCCCCGGCCTCGGCCGGACGGGTGGCCGTCCGGTGACGCGCGGACGTCGGCTGGTCGAGAAGGTCTCCGCCACCCGCGCCTTCGCGAAGGTCGCTCCGCATGTCGTCCCCGCGATGGACCGGACGGTGCATCGGATCACCCGCGGCAGGGTGCTGCTCAGCGCCCGGATGCTGCCGGGGCTGATCCTCACGGTGCCGGGTGCGAGGAGTGGGAGTCCGCGAACCACTCCGCTGGCCTGCATGCCGGAGGACGGGGCGGCCCACAGCTGGATCCTGGTCGGCAGCAACTTCGGCCGTGCGGGGCATCCGGCCTGGACCGCGAACCTGCTGGCAGGCCCGGACAAGGCCGTCGTCAACTGGAACGGTCGGGACATTCCGGTACGCGCCACGCTGCTGAAGGGCGCGGAACGGGAGGCGGCCTGGCGGGCGGCGCTGAAGTTCTGGCCCCCGTACGCCTCCTACCAGGCGAGGGTCGAGCGGGAGATCCGGCTCTTCCGACTGGAACGTCTGGCGGGGCCGGGCGGCGTGGCCGCGGACTGACCGGGGCGGACGGGGTCGGCAGGAATTGGGCAGGAATCCGTCATGGGAACGGGGAACCGCGAAGCCGTGGTGGCCCACGAGGGACGTGGCGGTGCACGAGGGCGCCGGGATCCCGTAAGAGACGTGGGGAGCCGCGAGAGGTGCCGAGGGGTCGCAAGAGACGAGAGAAGCCGCGAGAGGTGCGGGGATCCGCAGGAGACGTGGGGATCCGAGAGGGCGACGGAGGCCCATGGGCTGTGCGGGTGTGGGTGTGGGTGTGCGGGGGCAGGTGCGGATGCGGCGACGCGGCGGTGGGGGGAGGCGGCAGTGCGCTGTGCCGGGCGTCGGTGCCGGGTGCCGCGTTCGGGGGGTGCGGTGAGTGCGGAAAGGGGCGGCGAACGGGTCCGGGTGCGCCGACGGCGGACCACGTGCGTGGTCCGCCGTCGGCGAGACAGGACCTGGGGCGCCCGGAACGACCGGCCGGTGCCCAGTGCGGGGAGTGAGGGAAACCCGGTGCCGGTGCTACCTCGTCGGCTTCTTGCCGGTGATGCCCAGATGCACCAACAGGGCGAGATTCGGCTTGAGTTCGGCTTGCTTCACGCCCCAGGTCGTGAAGCCCTTCTGATGTGAGGCGACGGCGGCCAGCATGGCGACCAGCGAGCCCGCCATCGCGGCGGCGCTGACGTCCTTGTCGACCTTGCCGCGCGCCTGGAGGTCCTTCACCGATTCCGTGAGGGAGTTGGTGACCGAATTCAGGATCTTCATGCGGATCTTGTAGAAGCGTTTGTCGCCCTCGGCCGCGCCGAGGTCGACCACGCGCAGGATCGCGTCATGATGTCGCCAGAAGTCGAGGAATCCCTCGACGAGTTCTTCGGCGGTCTGCCAGCCGGCCTTGCCGACCCAGGAGCGGCCTGCGACCAGTTCGGTCAACCCGGCACCCTCCTTGGCCATCTCCTCGGCGATTTCGAGGACCGCGCCCTCGACGTCGGGGAAGTATTGGTAGAAGGTCGCGGGTGAAGTCCCCGCCCTACGGGCGACGTCGATGACTTTGACGTCCCGGTACGGCGAGGAACTGAGCATCTCGCTGAGGCAGTCGAGCAGCTTCTGCCGCGTCGCCTGTCCGCGTCGGCCGGCCACGCGGCCGTCGACGGTGCGTACTTGTCCTGTCATGCCGTCAGCTTACCGAGGGGTGATCCGAGCGCGATTCGGCCGACTGCAAATGGGGCTCACCGCAGATCGGACGGGAGGGTGGCCGGATATCGACGTACCGGCCCCACGAGGGGTGCGGCAGCCCGGGGCCTACGGAGAGATAAGTGTTATCAACAGCCTGTGGATAACTTCCGTGGATAACTTTTCGCGATGTCGTGAGCATGAGGCTCCGGTGTCGAAACTAAGTTCGAATCCAGTCTTCCGGGGGTAGTCGGGGCGCGATATGCCCCACCCCCGGTTACGTTGGCTGCGTGTGACGAACGTCACCGACCGGGGTCATGGTGCGCCGGAGGAGCGAACGGGACGGTCCGCGGACGGCTGCGGGCGGGCTCGGGCACGAACTGTCGACGGAAGGACCCGGGCCCATGGCCGCATTCGCGCGATTCGCGCCGTGCTGGGTGGATGTGCAGCTGCCCGACCTCGAAGCCGGCAAGCGCTTCTACGGTGAGCTGTTCGGCTGGACCTTCCGGGCGGGCGGGGGCGCGTATGCCGACGCGCTGAGCGGTGGGAAGCTGGTCGCCGCCCTCGCCGCCAAGCAGGACGGCCGGATGCCCACCGCCTGGGGCGTCTACTTCGGCACCGACGACATCGCCACGACCGTCGCCCGGATCAGGGAGGCGGGCGGCACGGTGATCACCGAACCCGTACCGGCCGGCAGTGCCGGGATCGTTGCCCAGGCGGCCGACCCCGGCGGCGCGGTGTTCGGGCTCTGGCAGGCGGGCGACCGCGAGGGCTTCCAGAAGCAGAACGAACCCGCCTCCTTCTGCTGGACCGAGGTCTACACCCGGCAGAAGGACCGCGTCGACACCTTCTACGAGGAGGTCTTCGGCTTCCAGGGCACCGACCTGTACGTCTCGGGCGAGCCCGGCACGGTCGCCGACCGCGACACCGTCGACCGCGGCTCGGCCGGAAACGACTCGGCGGCGCCCGACTCGCCCGACCGCGGCCCGGCCGGGCCCGGTACCGCGGGGCCGGGGGTCGGCGAGTCCGGTCCCGGCTTCCGCATGTGGTCCCCGGCGGGCACCGAACCGGGGCCCGACACCGCGATCGGTGGACGCGCCGTCCTCACCGATGCCTTCCCCGCAGTGATGCCCAGCCACTTCCTCAGCTACTTCGCCGTCGAGGACTGCAACACCACCGCGGGGCACGCCGTACGCCTCGGCGGGCGCATCACCGCGCCGCCCTTCGACATCCCGCACGGACGGATGGCGGTGCTCCAGGACGATCAGGGCGCCGTGTTCGCCGTACTTCAGCCCCCTGTGTCCGAGAAGCGTCCGGAGTGACCTGTGACACCCCGGTCCGCCCCCGGGTTCGCAACCGGGGGCCCAGCCAGGAACAATCGGGGTGCGCACCGCCGGGTGGTGCCCAGTGGTGAGACGCCGCGCAAGGCGGGTTTTCGCGGGCTTCGGTTCCTGAGGTCCGTACGGGGAGGTGGCAGAGCAAGTGGTGGAGCAGCTGACGCAGCACGACCCGAGGCGGATCGGCCCGTTCGAGGTGCTGGGACGGCTCGGGGCCGGCGGCATGGGGCTGGTCTATCTCGCCCGCTCGGCATCGGGCCGGCGGGTGGCGATCAAGACGGTGCGCACGGAACTCGCCGAGGACCAACTGTTCCGGGTCCGCTTCACCCGTGAGGTGGAGGCGGCCCGCGCCGTCAGCGGCTTCTACACGGCGGCGGTGGTGGACGCCGACCCGCGGGCCGCCGTGCCGTGGCTGGCGACCGCCTATGTGCCCGCGCCCTCGTTGGAAGAGATAGTGAACGAGTGCGGGCCCATGCCCGTGCAGGCGGTGCGCTGGCTGGCCGCCGGGATCGCCGAGGCGCTCCAGTCGATCCACGGTGCCGGGCTCGTCCACCGCGACATGAAGCCGTCGAACGTGCTCGTCGTCGAGGACGGTCCCCGGGTGATCGACTTCGGGATCGCGTCCGGGGTCTCCAACACCCGGTTGACCATGACGAACGTCGCCGTCGGTACGCCCGCGTACATGTCGCCCGAGCAGGCCCGGGACTCGCGCAGCGTCACCGGTGCCAGCGATGTCTTCTCGCTCGGCTCGACGCTGGTCTTCGCCGCCACCGGCCATGCCCCGTTCCACGGCGGCAACCCCGTGGAGACGGTCTTCATGCTGCTGCGCGAGGGGCCGGACCTGGAGGGCCTGCCCGACGAACTGCGGCCGCTGATCGAGTCCTGCATGCAGATGGACGCCTCGCTGCGGCCCACCCCCGCGGATCTCCAGGCCCTGCTCGCCCCGCACCTCTTCGCCGCCGGCGGCGACGACAGCGGTACGGCCTCGGCCTGGCTGCCGTCGGCCGCCACCGCGATGATCGAGCAGCGCCGGGGCGGCCGCAAACCGCCCGCACCCGCCCCGCCTGCTCCGGGCCCGGTGCCCCCGCCGCCCCAGCAGCCGCCCGCCATGGACCCGCACCCCCCGGCCCCCGTGCGGCAGCCCGACGCGGGCGGTCCGGTGCGGCTGCCCGGCGCGCAGGTGCCGATCGGCCCCGGACCGCGTGCCCAGGACGTCCGGGCCGCCGCCACGGCCGCCCCGGACGCCGGATCCGCGACCGGCTGGGTGCGCCCGCCCGCCGGGGTGAACGCCGCGCCCGTCGGGGCCGGGGCGAACGGTGGGGTCCCGCCCGCACCCCTGCCCGCGCCCACGCAAGCCCCCGAGGTCCCGGCCCCGGACCGCTGGCGGCCCTGGCGGTTCCGGATGTCCAACGACGTCTGGGGCACCCCCGTCGTCGCCGGGGACCTCCTCTACGTCACCTCGTTCGAGGTGCACGCCCTGGACATCGGTAACGGGCGCCGCCAGTTCAAGACCCGGGACGTCGCCTGGGTGATGGCCGTCGAGGGTGGACTCATCCACGCCTCCGACGGCCCTTCGCTGTACGCCCTGGACGCCACGACCGGCGCCGAGCGGTGGCGGTTGCAGACCGACGCCTGGGTGTACTCGCTCACGGCGGACCGCGGCACCGTCGTCACCGGCACCCGCGGCGGCGGCGTCCAGGCGTGGGAGGCGTCCACGGGCGAGAAGCTGTGGGAGGCCGGTGGCATGCAGACCGACTTCGAGACGCAGGGCGCCGGGCCCGCGATCCACGACGGCACGGTCTTCCTCTGGCAGGACGCCCGGCTGCGCGCCGTCGACGCCCGTACCGGCATCGAGCGCTGGTCGTACCCCATCGGCGACGCGGCCTCCTGCGGCGGCGTGCCGGTCCGGCTGACCACGGCCCCGGACGGTTTCGTGTACATCAGCGCCGGGGCCCGGGTGCTGGCCGTCGATCTCGTGTCCGGGCACGTCCGCTGGCACTTCGAGTCGCCCGCGGTGTTCCTCTCCCCGCCCGCGTTCGCGCCCGGAAGCGCCGTCACCGGCGGCGGGGTGTACCTCGCCGACTACCTCGGCACGGTGTACGCGCTCGACGCGTCGACCGGCAAGGACCGCTGGCGGATCGCCACGGAGTCCCGGCAGTCGACCGAACCGGTCCTGGTGGCGGCGGGCAACGTGCACGTCGGCAGCGGCAGCGCGCTGTACACGCTCGACGCGGTCACCGGCACCCCGAAGTGGCGGTTCGCGGCGGGCGGCGAGGTGGTGGGCGCCCCGGTGGTCGCCGACGGCCGGGTCCACTTCGGCTCCGCCGACCACGTCCTGTACACCCTGGACGCGGCGGGCGGGCAACTCCGCTGGAAGCTCGCGACGGGCGGCGAGATCACGGGTTCCCCGGTGGCTCAGGGCGGGGTCGTGTACGCGTGCAGCAAGGACCGCTGCGTGTACGCGCTGGACGCGCTGAAGGGCACGGGCACGGGCAACCGGGCACGCTGACGGGCGCGGGCAACCGGGCACGCGCGACAGGGGCCTCGCGCGCCACGGCACGTGCGTCGGGCCCGCGCGCGACAGCACGTGCCACGGGCGTGCGCGACGGACCACCACGTGTCAGGGGCGCGGCGGTCCGTGGGCGCCCGGCCCCTCGGCCGGCCCCTCGCCCGGCCCCTCGCCCGGCCCCTTGCCCGGCCCCTTGCCCGGCCCCTTGCCCGGCCCCTCGCCCGGTCCGTCGTGCGGGTTCTCGTGCGGTCCGGCGTGCGGGCCGTCGTCCGGTCCCGTGTACGGGTTCGGTTCGGGCTCCGGCAAGGTGCTCGTCTGCACGGACGGCCCCGGCTCCTGCGTGGGCGGCCAGGTGTCCGGGCGCTCCGAGCCCGGCGCCGCGTACGGCCGGGTGGGCCCCTGGTGTGCGGGGCCGTGGTCATCGGGCCGGTGCACGCCGTGCGGCTGCCCGGCCCCGTGCCGCCCCGGCATCACGGCCGCGCCCAGCAGGATCAGCACCCCGCCCCCTGCGGCGCACGCCACGCCCCACCGCAGCCCCGAACCGTCGCCCGCGACCGCCAGGCTGCCCAGCGCCTGTCCCTGGCGCACCATCCACAGCACGGTGAACCCGAGCACCGCCGCCCCCGCGACCGCCACCAGCAGGCGCGAGCGCAGCACCACCCCGATCACCGTCAGCAGGGCGGTGAGGAGGAAGAACAGCAGGATCGACCCCCACAGGCCCGGTCGTCCGAACGTGATGCCGGTGAACGGGTCCGCGATGCGGTAGCCCCGTCCGAGGCGGCCGTCGTACCAGTCACGGAAGGGGCTCAGCACGGCGGCCGCGGCTCCGGCGAGGGCGAGGACCGACCCGAGGACGTTGCGGATCATCGTCGGCCTCCTGCGTGCGTGCGGACCGATGGCACGGGCCGGTGTCACGGATCGGCACCGTCCACGGCACCGACGCTACGCCCGCCCTCCGGGGCTCGCCACCGTGCGCTACCGTGACGCGGTTGTTCGAGAAACAACGAGAACGAGGCATGTGACAACTCGCAACGGACAACAGCGCAACGGGAACAGCACAAGAACAACAACACAAGGGGGGCTGCGTCGATGATGCGGCAGCAGGTGAAACTCTCGGCGGTTCTGGTCGTGGTGGTGCTCGCGCTCACCGGCTTCTCCAGTTCCGGTCACGGCAGCAGGAGCGGGAGCGGGGGATCGGGCAGCAGCGGAGGCGGCTGCTCCAACTCCAAGAAGAGCAACGGCAGCTACCACCACAGCGACTACGACGACAACAACGACCACGGATCGTCGAGCAGTTCCTCCGGCGGCACCGACTACGGCACCGATCCGACGCCCACCGCGTCCGACGGCCCCTCCGCGTACGTGTTCCGCTGCGCCCGGCCCGGCAAGGGCAAGCGCAAGGCCGTCACCGCCGCCACCGTCAGGCTCACCTCGAACGCCCTCGGCACGAGCAGATACGACGTCGACGTGACCTTCCTCGACGCGGCCGGCAACACCGTCGACACCGGCGAGGCCGAGGTGCGGGCGAGCGGCGGCGAGACCAAGACCGTCTCCGTGCGGATGGAGCACCCGGGCAAGGTGTCCCGGGTGAAGAACTGCCGGGTCGAGGCGGAACGCAGCTACTGACCCGGGCCGGGCCCAAGGGCCGCCCCGGGTGCCGTTCCCTGCCGAGCGTGCCGTCCGCGGTGCCGGCCCCGGCGGCCCGGCGGGCCGCAGCCCGTCGTGGGCGAGGCCGTCAGCGCAGTCGGAAGCCGGCCCCGCCCCGCCCCCGGAAGAGCCCGGCCTGCCGCTCCGGCGGCAGGTTCCCGAGCGCGATCAGGTGCGGGGCGTGGGCCATGGCCTGCGCCCTCGCCGCCTCCCTCGCCGACCACACCGCACGCACCGTCCCCTGCACCGCCTCCGTCGGGTACCCGGCGACGATCTCCGCCGCGCGCAGCGCCGCCGCCACCGCACCGCCGGGCTCCGTCACCTCGCTCACCAGCCCGGTCTCGTACGCCCGCCGCGCCGTGACCCGTTCCGCCGTCCCCATCAGGGACATCCGGGCCACCTCCCCGAAGGGCATCCGCTGCGCCATGGAGATCGACTCGTAGGCGCTGACCATGCCGTACGTGGTGTGCGGGTCGAAGAACGTCGCCTCCTCGGACGCGATCACGAACTCCGCCTCGCCCAGCAGGTAGAACGCCCCGCCGCAGGCCATCCCCTCCACCGCCGCGATCACCGGTTTCCACAAGTCGTTCGCCTTCGGCCCGATCGCGAGCAGCGGATCGTCGATCGTGAACGGGGACGAGGGCTGCGGCACGTCCACCGACCGGTCGATCCCCGTGCAGAACGCCCGGCCGCCCGCGCCGGTGAGGACCACCGCCCGGACCCCGTCGTCGTGACGGAACTCCCGCCAGGCGACGGACAGCTCGGCGGCCGTCGTCAGATCGATCGCGTTCAGCCGCTCCGGCCGGTCCAGGGTGACGAGCGCGACGCCGGTCTCCTCGTCCCGCTCCGTCCGCAGGGTCATCGCCGCCGTCCCCTCACCGCTCCAGCAGCCAGCGCACCAGGGTGGTCCCGGAACCGTCCGGGCAGAACACCGCCCGCACCGGCGCCCCGATCCGCAGCCGCCCCGGATCGACCGAGTCCAGCGGGGCGTCCGGACCGCTCACCACGTTCCCGACCAGCCGGATCCGCGGGGCCTCGGCCAGCTCGACCACGACGGCGTTGTACGGGGCCTGTGCGGCGTACGCGGGCAGCAGCGGCGGGTGCGGCAGCACGTACGACCAGATCCGGCCGCGCCCGCTCATCGGCCGCCACTCGCTCGCGAACGACCGGCAGTGCGGGCAGCACGGCCGTGGCGGGAAGCGGAGTTCCCCGCAGCCGGCGGCGGCGCACGCCTGGACGCGGAGTTCGCCGCGGGCCGCGTACTCCCAGAAGGGGGCGCCGTCGTCGTCCACGACGGGCGTCAGCAGAGCATCCATCCCGGTCACTTCCTCAACTCCTCGATTTCTCGTTCCCGTCGCCAGGTGCTCAGTTCCTCAGTTCCTCAGCAGCAGGGCGGAGGTGGGGACGCCCTCACCGGCGGTGACCAGGCACGTCGCGGCGTCCGGGACCTGGGCGGTGGAGATGCCGCGGAGCTGTTTCACGCCCTCGTTGATCAGGTTGAAGCCGTGCACGTAGCCCTCGCTGAGCCCGCCGCCCCCGGTGTTGATCGGCAGCCGCCCGCCGCTCTCCAGCGCCCCGCCCTCGGTGAACGCGGCGCCCTCGCCGCGTCCGCAGAAGCCGTAGCCCTCCAGCGAGAGCGGGACGAGCGGGGTGAACGCGTCGTAGATCTGCGCGACGTCCACGTCGCCGGGGCCGAAGTCGGCCTGCTTCCACAACTGCCGGGCGGCCGTCCACGCCGGGCCGGAGAGCGGGTCGTCGTTCCAGTAGTTGACCATGCCGTGGTGCTGGGCGGGCAGTCCCTGTGCGACCGAGTGGACGTAGACGGGCCGGTGCCGGCAGTCGCGGGCCCGTTCCGCGGACACGATGACGCAGGCGAGCGCGCCGTCCGTCTCCAGGCAGTTGTCGAACAGGCAGAGCGGCTCGCTGATCCACCGCGAGGTCATATACATGTCCCGGGTCAGCGGGCGTTCGTACATCACCGCGTCCGGGTTCTGGTTGGCGCGGTTGCGGCAGGCGAGGGCGACGTTGAAGAGATGGTCGCGGGTCGCCCCGTACTCGTGCATGTACCGCCGGGCGAGCATCCCGATCTCGTCGGCGGGCCGCAGCAAGCCGTACGGCCGGGTCCACTGGGCCGGGGTGGGCAGCTGCACCGCCGTGTTCTTCCACGGGCGCGGCCCCGAACCCCGCTTCCGGGACCGCCAGGCCACCCCGACGCCCGCCTGCCCGGTCGCCACCGCGGCGGCCAGATGCGCCACCGTGGCGCAGGAACCCCCGCCCCCGTAGCCCACCTTGCTGAAGAAGGTCACGTCGCCCGCGCCGATCGCCTTGGCGACCTCGACCTCGTCGGTCTCCTCCATCGTGTACGAGGCGAAGGCGTCCACCTCCGAGGCGTCGATCCCGGCGTCGTCGAGCGCCGCGACGATGGCCCGGCAGGCCAAGGTCTTCTCGGACTCCGGCAGTTGTTTCGCGAACGCCGTCTGTCCGATACCGGCTATCGCCGTCCTGTCCTTGAGTGCCGTCACCGCCACCTCCGAGACCGTCATGACCGCTGACAGCGGCTGAGGCTACAGCTAATCTGACGGATAGTCAGCTACTGCGTCGACCGGCTGTCACATCGGACGGCAGCCATGGCGGCCCCGTTCATGGCGCCGGTCGGCCACTGCGCCAGGAGGCGAGCGATGCGCGACGACGGGGAATGGGGCCGCGACGACGGGGAATGGGAGCGCGACGGCGGGGACTGGGGAACCGTCCCGGGGCTGATGCGTGCGGCGGCGCGGCGGTACGGGGAGCGGGAGGCGGTCGTCGAGGGCCGGACCCGGATCTCGTACGCCGAGCTCGGCGAACGCGTCGAGCGGGCCGCCGCCGCGTGCATGGCCTCGGGCGTCGAACCGGGGGACCGGGTCGCGGTGTGGGCCCCGAACACCCTGGACTGGATCGTCTCCGCGCTCGGCGCGGTCACCGCCGGGGCGGTCCTCGTCCCCCTCAACACCCGCTTCAAGGGCACCGAGGCCGCGTACGTCCTGCAACGCAGCCGGGCGAAGCTCCTCTTCGTCACCGGCACCTTCCTCGGCACCTCGTACGTGGCGTCCCTGCGCCGGTCCGACCTGCCGCTGCCGCATCTGGAACGGGTGGTGGTGCTGGCGGACAGCGCCCCCGACGACTACCTCACCTGGAAGGACTTCCTGGCCGCGGGGGAGGGAGTGTCCGCGACGGCGGTCCGGTCCCGGGCCGACGGCATCGCTCCCGGCGACCCCTCCGACATCATCTACACCTCGGGCACCACCGGCCGGCCCAAGGGCGCCGTCATCACCCACGCCCAGACCCTGCGCTGCTACGCGATCTGGAGCGAACTGGCGGGGCTGCGGAAGGACGACCGCTATCTGATCGTGAACCCCTTCTTCCACACCTTCGGCTACAAGGCGGGCGTGCTCGCCTGCCTGATGCGGGGGGCGACGATGATCCCGCAGCCGGTGTTCAACGTGGACACGGTCCTGGCGAACGTCGCCGCCGAACGCGTCTCGGTGCTGCCCGGCCCGCCCACCCTCCACCAGTCCCTGCTCGACCACCCGGCCCGCGCGGCCCACGACCTCTCCGCCCTGCGGCTGGTGGTGACGGGCGCGGCGGTGGTCCCGCTGCGGCTGGTGGAGCGGCTGCGCTCGGAACTCGGCATCGCGACCGTGCTCACCGCGTACGGCCTCTCCGAGGCGAGCGGCATCGTCACCATGTGCCGCCGCGGCGATCCGCCCGAGACGATCGCCTCGACCTCGGGCCGGGCCGTCCCGGGCACCGAGATCCGCGTCCTGGCCGAACCCGGCACCCCCGGCGAGATCCTGGTCCGCGGCTTCCACGTGATGAGCGGCTACTTCGAGGACCCCGGGGCCACGGCCGGGGCGATCACCCCGGACGGCTGGCTCCGCACCGGTGACGTGGGCGTCCTCGACGAGAACGGCAACCTCCGGATCACCGACCGGATCAAGGACATGTTCATCGTCGGCGGCTTCAACGCCTACCCCGCCGAGATCGAGCAGCTCCTCGGCCTGCACCCGGACGTCGCCGACGTGGCCGTGATCGGTGTCCCGGATCCCCGCCTGGGCGAGGTGGGCAGGGCCTACGTGGTCCGCAGGCCGGGCGCCACGTCCACCGCCGACGACCTGATCGCCTGGTCCCGCCGCGAGATGGCGAACTACAAGGTCCCCAGGTCGGTGGAGTTCGTCCCCGTGCTGCCGCGCAACGCGAGCGGCAAGGTGCTGAAGGGGGAGCTCCGGAGGCGCTCGGCGTCCGACGAATCAGGACGCTCCGGGGCCCCAGGCGGGCAGCCCGGGTGACCGGGTGACCGGGCGGCCGCGGTGAGCGGGGCGTCGTCCGCGGCGCGGCGCACGGTCGTGGACATGCGGCGGCCGCGACGGCTCCCCCTCCGCGCCGCCGCGGCCGTTCCCCGTCGGATGAGGCTTCAGGCCGTCTCGGACCCCGCGTGGTTCTCCTGCTGCTTGAGGAGGTCCTTCGGCGTGCTGCCGGCATGGTTCTCCAGGGTCGTGATGTCCTCGCTCACGCTGCCGGCGTGGTTCTCCAGCGGCTTGACGGCGCCGCCGCCGTTGCTCGGGCTGCCTGCGTGGTTCTCCTGCGTGGTCGCGGCACCGGTCTTCGGCTTCAGTGCGTCGCTCATGCCTGTCAACTCCCAGAGATCTTGCTTGCTCGGTCGGCGATGCCCGTCCGGCTGCTCCCCCGTGGGCTGCCGGACGGGCATGTCAGGGCCGTTCACCCTAGCGGTGTGGTCCCCCGTGCGATCCGCCTGCCCCCCGACGCGACGGATCGATGGGGTTAAGACTGACGAGTGGCGATAAACGTTCGATGAACGCCGCCGGATTTCGCCGGTGTTCCACAAGTTCGGTACCTCAGGCGGCGCCGGCCGGGGTGAGGAGGGCCCGGACCTTGTCGGCCTCCGCGGCCCCGAACTGTTCGTGGATGGCCAGTGCTTCCGTCCAGCATGCATGCGCCCGGTCTATCTGACCGAGGCGTTCGAGGGCGTGTCCCAGTGTGATCAGGACATTGCCCCGCATCCATTCGCCTCCGATGACGCGCAGGGCCAGTGCCTGCTCCGCGTGCTGGGCCGCCCGCGCGGGGCGCTTGTCGGCCAAGTGCGCCTCCGCCATCCGGAAATGGGTCGAGCCCTCCCAGAGCCGCTGACGGTTCCCCTGGAACACTCGCAGCGCCTCGTCCAGCTCCTTCAGGGCCTCCGTCGACCTTCCGGCCTGGGTGAGCGCGATGCCCAGCGCGAACCGGCCGTTGGCCGTGCGGAGGCTGAGGCCCATGCCGTCGAAGATGGCCGTGCCCTGCTGGGCCAGCTCGACCGCGCTGTCCGTGCGGTTCATGTTCACGTGGATGCGCGAGAGGTTGCACAGCGCGGATGCCTCGCCGACGAGGTTTCCGTCGGCGTGGTAGTTGTCTATCGCCTCCTGCAGGAACTTCTCGCCCTCCTCGTGTCTCCCCTGGTAGAAGGCGATGATGCCCCGGTCGTTGGGTGCCCAGCAGGCGGGGATCGGGTCCTTGGTGTTCTTGGCCAGATCTCGCGCGTGCCGGGCCTCCTCGTCGGCAAGTGCGAACCGGCCGGACACGAGGTAGACGGTGGACAGCGACACCCGGGCCCGCGCCTCGGAACGGGCGTCGCCCACGGCCATCGCCGCGTCGCGCAGGGCAGCGCCGGTGGTCTCGTACTGACGGGAGTTCGCGCCCGACTCGGCAAGGTCCTTCGCCGCGCAGAGCAGGTCGACGGCACGCTGGAGCATGCCGCTCGGCGCACTCTGATGGGCGCAGGCGAGCAGCGAATCCGCCTCGCTGTAGAGCCAGTCCACCGCCTCGTGCCCGTCGGTGAAGGCGAGCCCCGGATGCTCGGTCGGCTCCAGGTGGTCCACCAGCCGGTCCCCCGGCCGTTCCAGCGCGTACACCCCCGCCGCCGTCGACAGGTAGAAGTCCAGCAGTCGCGAGAGCGCCGCCTCCCGCTCCCGGGGCGGCTGCTCGTCCCGCTCCGCGCAGGAGCGCGCGTACAGGCGCACCAGGTCGTGGTAGCGGTAGCGGCCCGGGGCCGCCGACTCCAGGAGGCTGGTGTCGACCAGGGTCTCCAGGACGTCCTCCGCCGCGTGCACCTCCAGGTCCAGCAGCGCCGCCGCGGCGGCCAGCGAGATGTCCGGGCCGTCGGCAAGGCCCAGCAGGCGGAAGGCGCGGGCCTGGGCGGGTTCGAGCTGCCCGTAGCCGAGCTCGAAGGTGGCCTTCACCGCGAGGTCGCCGGCCTGGAGCTCGTCCAGGCGGCGACGCTCGTCGGCGAGCTTGGCGGCCAGGGCGGTGACCGTCCAGGTGCGCCGGGCGGCCAGCCGGGAGGCGGCGATGCGGATGGCCAGCGGGAGGAAACCGCAGGCGGCGACCACGTCGAGGGCGGCCTCGTGCTCGGTGCCGACCCGCTCCTCGCCCACGATCCGGGTGAAGAGCTGGAGCGCCTCCTCCGGCGACATCACGTCCAGGTCGACCAGGTGGGCGCCGGCCAGGTCGACCAGCC
Source organism: Streptomyces sp. NPDC056061 (assembly GCF_042266885.1). Lineage (NCBI taxonomy): Bacteria > Bacillati > Actinomycetota > Actinomycetes > Kitasatosporales > Streptomycetaceae > Streptomyces > Streptomyces sp. NPDC056061. The sequence continues at coordinate 165,990 of NZ_JBHJWQ010000004.1, forward strand.
GCACGCGGCTGGTGACCAGTGCGGCGCAGCCCGGCGTGCCGGGGAGCAGGGGGCGGATCTGGGCCGCGTCGTGGGCGTTGTCGAGCAGGACCAGGATGCGGCGGCCGTCGAGTGTCGAGCGGTAGAGCGCGGCGCGCTCGTCCAGCGAGTCGGGGATCGCCGTGTCCGCCGTGCCCAGGGCGCGCAGGAACGCGCCGAGGACCGTCTCCGGCTCCGCGGCCCTGGCCCCCGCGCCCTGGAGGTCCACGTACAACTGCCCGTCCGGGAAGTGCTGGCGTGCCTGGTGGGCGACGTGCACGGCGAGGGTGGTCTTGCCGACACCGCCGATGCCGGCCAGCGCCGACACGGCCATGACCGCGCCCTCCGCGGTCGCCAGCCGGTCTCCCAGTTCCTGCACGAAGACGGCGCGGCCGGTGAAGTCCGGGACGGTGGCCGGGAGCTGGGCGGGACGCACCGGCGCCGGGGCCGGGACCGGTTCGTCGGCCGGGCGGGCCAGCTCCTCGTCGGCCTGCAGGATGCGCTGCTGGAGCTGGGAGAGTTCGGCGCGCGGATCGACCCCGAGCTCGTCGGCGAGCAGCCGACGGGTGTCCGCGTACACCGCGAGCGCCTCCGCCTGTCGGCCGCTGCGGTACAGGGCGATCATGAGGAGTTCCCGCAGTCGTTCGCGCAGCGGGTGCGCGGCGGTGAGCGCGGTCAGCTCGGAGACCGCCTCCGCGTGGCAGCCGAGGTCGAGATCCAGCTCCAGACGCGTCTCGGTGAGCTGGAGCCGCCACTCCTCCAGGCGGGTGCGCTGGTTCTCCGCGTACGGGCCGGGTACGGAGGCCAGGGTCTCGCCGTCCCACAGGCCGAGCGCGTCGCCGAACAGTGTGCGGGCGTGGGTGCGGTCGCCGCCCGCGCGGGCCTTCTCCGCCTCGGCGACGATCTCCTGGGCCACGGCCAGGTCGACGGAGTCCTGCCGGGTGCGGATCGCGTATCCGCCGGCATCGCTGACCAGTGTGCGCGGGTCGAGGATCTTGCGGAGCCGGGAGGCGTACGTGCGCACGGCGGCGAGCGCCTGCGAGGGCGGGTCCTCGCCCCAGATGGCGTCGATGAGTTCGGCGGCGGTGGCCGTGCGTCCGGAGCGAAGGAGCAGCGCGGTCAGCAGGGCGCGTTGTTGCGGCGAACCGGACGGGAGGGCCTCGCCGCCCCGCCAGGCCCGTACCGGGCCGAGGACGGAGAAGCGCAGATCGGTGCCGTCGGCCGGCCGTTGCCCAGGAGCGCGTTGCTCCGGAACATGCACGCGCGGCCCGTTGTCACGGTCCATTGCTGCCCCCTGCCCTGCTCGCCCCGCCGATCGTGCCGATGTGCTGTTCGTCCGGAAGCCCGCCGCCCATGTTCCGGCCGGGTGGCGCCTATCCGGATTGCTCCGTACCGCTGGTATCGCGCTCAACAGTTTGCCTTGTCATGGCCGCAGTCGTCAGCAACGGGTGGCCCTCTGCACAAGCCCTCGACAACGATCGCAGAACGGGGCCCGGTCCGGATAGCTGACGGTTCGTCAGATCGGCGCTACCGTGGTGGGCATGGAGACCTTCCCGAAGATCATCTCGGTGGACGACCACACGGTGGAGCCCGCTCATGTCTGGCGGGACCGGCTCCCGTCGAAGTACCTCGACCGCGGCCCCCGGATCGTCCGCGCACCGCTGAAGGAAATGACCTTCATGGGTGGAAAGTTCGCTCCCGTGATGGGTGCCAAAGGTGACGAGGGGCCGATCGGCGACTGGTGGGTGTACGAGGACCTGCACCGTCCACTCACCCGTCTCGACACGGCGGTCGGCTACGACAGGGACGAGATCAAGCTGGAGATCATCACGTACGAGCAGATGCGTCCCGGTTCGTTCTCGGTCCCCGAGCGGCTCGCCGACATGGACGTCAATCACGTCCAGTCCGCCCTCTGTTTCCCCACCTTCCCCCGTTTCTGCGGACAGACCTTCACCGAAGCGAAGGACCGGGAACTGGGGCTGCTCGGGGTGCGCGCCTACAACGACTGGATGGTGGAGGAGTGGTGCGGTCCCGAGGCGCGGGGCCGGCTCATCCCGCTCACCCTGATCCCGCTCTGGGACGCCGAACTCGCCGCGGCCGAGGTCCGGCGCAACGCGGCACGCGGTGTGCGCGCGGTGGCGTTCTCCGAAATACCTCCGCATCTCGGCCTGCCATCGATTCATACGGACGAGTGGGATCCGTTCCTGCGGGCCTGTGACGAGACGGGGACGGTGATCGCGATGCACATCGGCTCGTCCTCGAAGATGCCCTCCACCTCGGCCGACGCGCCGCCCGCCGTCGGCTCCACCATCACCTTCGCCAACTGCTGCTTCTCGATGGTCGACTGGTTGATGAGCGGCAAGTTCGAGCGGTTCCCGAACCTCCGGATCATGTACGCGGAGGGACAGATCGGCTGGATCCCGTACATCCTGGAACGCGCCGATGTGGTCTGGGAGGAGAACCGGGCCTGGGGCGGCGTCGCCGACAAGGTCCACCGCCCGCCGTCGGAACTGTTCGCCGAGCACATCCACGGCTGCTTCTTCGACGACGCCTTCGGGCTCCGGAACCTGGACGCGATCGGCGTCGGCAATGTCCTGTACGAGACGGACTACCCGCACTCCGATTCCACCTGGCCGAAGTCGCGCGAGGTCGGCGAGGCGCAGATGGGACATCTGGACGCCGACGTGGTGGACCGGATCGTCCGCCGCAACGCCATCGACCTGCTCGGACTGACCGACGACGGGCTGTGGGCGGGGCCCGGAGGACGGTGACGATCCCGTACACGGCGGGCAGGAGGGGCAGAGGGGGAGAGGGGAACGCGGCCTCCGGCGACTCCGGGGCCGCGCTCCCCGGGATTCCCTGTGACGGCGACGCGTCGCACGAACCGCGGGCGGGGTCGTCAGACCCGGGCGACCGGCTCCTGGAGTTCGGTCACCCAGGCGTCCCGGTCCTCCGGGCACTCCAGGTTGATCTCCCGGGCGTATCCGGTGGACCGGTAGCCGTTGGCGTCGATCCAGCGGGCGAGGGTCTGGGCCGTCGGCAGTACGTCGTCCATCGCCCCCCGGTGGACGACGGTCGCCGCCTCGATCGCGGGCAGTTCCACCACCATGACGCCGGTGTCGCCGAGCGGGCCCACGGGGGCGGAGACCGTCACCCCGGCGTGGACGACGACCGCGCCGTCGCCGTCGGGGACGCCCTCGTAGTGCGCGACGCCCGGCCCGCTCGGACGGACCCCCACCGCGTCCAGCAGGGGGAAGAGCCGTTCGTACAGCGGCCCGATCACCGGAGCGATGTCCCCCGGCTCGAAGCCGACCGCGACTCCGGTCAACTCGGCCACCCGCATCACGGGCACGTTCCGTACCACCACATCGTCCATGGACATGTGTCCCTCGCTCTCGATCGACCGGAGCCTCGCCTCGACCCGCACCAGCCGTGCGGTGGCTGCCGCCACGGCCTCCTCCAGTTCCGCCCGCCGCAGCCGCAGCATCCCGCGCAGCTCCTCCGGTCCCACCTGCTCGTCGAGGACGGCATGCACCTGCTGAAGCGTGAAGCCGAGGTCCTTGAGCGCGATGATGCGGTTGAGCCGGGCGAGCTGAGCGGCCCCGTAGAAGCGGTATCCGGTGGCGGGGTCGGTGCGGTCGGGGCGCAGGAGCCCGATGGCGTCGTAGTGGCGCAGCATCCGGGCCGACACGCGCCCGTACCGGGCGAAGTCTCCGATGGTGAACATGATGCTCCCAGTGCAGGCCCTCACACGAGGTCAAGGTCAAGTGGCGGTTTCCCACCGGCTCGGCCGGGCCTGCGGGAGAAGGCGCGCGGGGGAAGACATGCCGGGGAAGACATGCTGGAGATGGCGCGCGGGAGAAGGCGCGCGAACGAAAAAGCGCCCGGAAAAGGCAGGAGCCCCGTTCTCCCTCCGCCGGGACGGAAGAAGGAACGGGACTCCTTCGGTACTGCTAGTCGGCCGCGATCGGCCGACCCGGGCAACTAGGCCGGGGTGACGTTCTCAGCCTGCGGACCCTTGGGGCCCTGAGTGACGTCGAAGTTCACGACCTGGTTCTCCTCGAGGGAGCGGAACCCGGACGCGTTGATCGCGGAGTAGTGGACGAAGACATCCGGGCCGCCGCCGTCCTGGGCGATGAAGCCGAAGCCCTTTTCAGCGTTGAACCACTTGACGGTTCCGGTAGCCATAAGCCCTCCTTGGGCCAAAGGGTTGCCCTGCTCCAGAACCTGCAAAGAAGTCTGAAAACTACAAAAGCCTGCGGGTCACATGCTCCGCAGGCTCTGTACTGCAAGGGAAACCAAACTGCAACTTGCGTCGAGCCTAGCACGCAGCGTGTAGGGAAGGGTAGAGGGAAAGATCACTTCACCCGGATGTTTCATTGCCCCGCGGATGAGCTGACGAAGTACGCGTCCGAGAGGCGGCGCGGAGGTGTCCGGCGGGCTCCTTCGGGGGCAACTCCGAGAGGCGCGGAAGAGGCTTCGGCGCCCATGGGGTCGGTGACGATACCGGCATACGGCCCGGGGAGCCGGCTCCCTATTGCTCCCCATTGCTCCCCGGGCCGATGGACCGGCAGAGGGGATCGGGTGATGCCGCGCGCACCCGGTGCCGTCCGTGCGATACCACAGGTCTAGCCTCGCGATGTGGACAATTCAACCGTTTCAAGCCTCGCCGGCGACGGCCGTCGCAGCCGGCCGCGCGTCGGCCACATCCAGTTCCTGAACTGCCTTCCCCTCTACTGGGGGCTGGCGAGGACCGGAACCCTGCTCGACCTGGAGCTCTCGAAGGACACCCCGGAGAAGCTCAGCGAGCAGCTGGTCGGGGGCGATCTGGACATCGGTCCGGTCACGCTCGTCGAGTTCCTCCGCAACGCGGACGACCTCGTCGCCTTCCCGGACATCGCGGTGGGGTGCGACGGGCCGGTCATGTCGTGCGTGATCGTGTCCCAGGTGCCGCTGGAGCAGCTGGACCGGGCCCGGGTGGCCCTCGGGTCGACCTCGCGCACCTCCGTGCGGCTGGCCCAGTTGCTGCTGGCCGAGCGGTACCGGGTGAGTCCGGACTACTACACCTGCCCGCCGGACCTCGGCCTGATGATGCAGGAGGCCGACGCCGCCGTGCTCATCGGCGATGCCGCCCTGCGGGCCAATCTCCACGACGCACCCCGGCTCGGCCTCCAGGTCCACGACCTGGGGCAGATGTGGAAGGAGTGGACCGGGCTGCCGTTCGTCTTCGCGGTCTGGGCGGCCCGCAAGGACTTCCTGGCGGCCGAGCCCCACCAGGTGGGCAAGGTGCACGAGGCGTTCCTGGCCTCGCGGGACCTCTCCCTGGAGGAGGTCACCAAGGTCGCGGAGCAGGCGGCACGCTGGGAGTCGTTCGACGCGGAGGTGCTGGAGCGGTACTTCACGACCCTGGACTTCCGCTTCGGCCCGGACCAGTTGGCGGGCGTGCGGGAGTTCGCGCGGCGGGTCGGCCCGACGACCGGCTTCCCGGCGGACGTGAAGGTCGAGCTGCTCGGCGGCTGAGGCCGGGACGGTCGTCGGGGCGGAAGCGGGCCCGGCGGGACGGGGTGGAGCGGGCCCGGCGGGACGGCACGGGGCGTGGCGCCGCGGGGTGAGGAGGGCGCCGCGGGGATCTTGGAGATCTCGGGGTCTTCGGGGGCTCAGGAGTCTCAGGGGTCTCGGGGTCTTCGGGGTCTTCGGGGTCTCGGGGTCTTCGGGGGACGCGGGGATAAGGACGGGGTATGGATGAATCCTGAACTTCCGGGCCCGGAAATCCGCCGGTCTTCCCCGGCGCCCCTCTCCCGTTTCGCTCTCCGGATGGTTCTCCGGTTCGTTCTCCGTGTTCCGTCGCGTTCTGTCGTGTTCTCCCGCCTCTCCCGCGTTCTTCTTCCGAGCCGGCCAACGGTTCGGGTTAATACGCGCCGAATTGCCGATTCCCGGATGGGCTCCGGACGGAGTCCCGGTTGTGTACCGGAATCGCTCGCGTGAACGATGTATTCACGCCTTTTGTTGTGTCGAAAGCAGTTGTTCGTTCCCTCGCGGGCGAAAACGGCGGATGGTTTCCTCTGGGAACGGATGACCTTCGTCGCCCAGTGCTGCTGTCGGAAGGGTTTGCCGGGGCCCGTCGGCCGGTGAACCCCTCCGGTCGCGGCACTAGGCTCCCGACCGGAGACACGGCCGGGTACACAGGGGGAGTACGTATATGCAGCCGCTGGAAGCCGGCGAACCGCTGACCATCGGTGCCTACCGATTGCTCGGCAGGCTCGGTGCGGGCGGCATGGGCCGGGTGTATCTGGGCCGCAGCGCGGGAGGCCGCACCGTCGCGGTGAAGGTCGTGCACCCCCACTTCGCCCTCGACGAGCAGTTCCGGGCCCGATTCCGGCGGGAGGTGGACGCCGCCCGGCGGATCGGCGCGCAGTGGACGGCGCCCGTCCTGGACGCCGACCCGGACGCCCCCATTCCGTGGGTGGCCCACGGCTACGTGGCCGGGCCGCCGCTGTCCGCCGCCATCACCGAGCACGGGCCGCTCCCCGAACACGCGGTGCGGACCCTGGGCGCTGGGCTCGGCGAGGCGCTGGCCGCGGTGCACGGGCTGGGGCTCATCCACCGGGACGTGAAGCCGTCCAACGTCCTGCTGGCCCTCGACGGGCCCCGGCTGATCGACTTCGGGATCGCCCACGCCATCGGCGCCACCGCCTCGCTCACCTCCACCGGGGTGTCCGTCGGCTCGCCCGGTTACATGGCGCCGGAACAGATCCGGGGCGTGGACATCTCGGGGGCGGCCGACGTCTTCTCGCTCGGCGCGGTGCTCGCGTACGCGGCGACCGGTACGGCCCCCTTCCTGGGCGACTCGTCCGCCGTGCTGCTCTACAAGGTGGTGCACGAGGAGCCCGAGCTGGGGGAGCTGGAGGGGGACTTGCGGGAGGTCGTCGCCGGGTGCCTGGAGAAGTACCCGGAGGACCGGCCGACCCCCACGGAGCTGGCGCGGCGGCTGGCGCCGGGCGGGGCCGCGGAGCTGGTGGCGGCGGGCTGGCTGCCCGGTCCGCTGGTGCGCGAGGTCAGCCGGGAGGCGGTCGCGCTGCTCGACCTGGAGCCGCAGGACGTGCCGGTGCAGTCGGGGCCGGTGCCGTTCAGCGGGGCGTCGTGGAGTGCGAACGAGCCGGACGCCGTCGGAGACCGCGGCGGTTCGGGCGGTCACGGCGGTTCGGGGGGCGCGGAGGGTCTGGGCGGTGATGCCGCGGCGGGGACGACGGGCGCGGGCGGTGCGTTCGGCCCGCCGGCCGAACCGTTCCCGTCCCCGTCGTACGAACGGATCCGGCCGCCGGGACCGGGCGGGCCCGCCTGGCCCCCGACGGAGGCGGACGGACCCGCGACGCACGATCACCCGCGCCCGCACCCGCCGTCCGGGGCCTCCGGGCTGCCCGGACAGCGGGCGGCCGACCCCCGGTTCTCCGTCACCCTCAGCGCCGACTCCGGCCCGTCGAGGCCCGACACGCACCGGGGCCGACGTCTCAGCTGCACGGTCGCCCTCGCCGTGGCCGGTGCGCTCGCCGTCGTGACCGTGAGCGGTGCGTTCCTCCTCGACCTGATGCCGGGCGGCGGCGGGAACAACGTCGGGCAGGGCTCAGACACCGCCCCCTCCACGCAGCCCTCGCAGCCCTCCGGGTCGGATCCGGGCCCTGGCTCGGGAGCGGGCTCGGGCCGCCCGGACCAGGTCGCCGAGGTACCGAAGGAGTTCGTCGGCACCTGGCGGGGCCCGCTCACCGAGAAGACCTCCGGGGCACCGCACGGCACGCTCACCGCCGTGATCACCGAGGGGAAGAAAGGAACCGACGTGGTCCGCATGACGACGGAGGTGTCCGCCCTCGGGCTGACCGTCCGCTGCAACAGCGTCGCCTCCATGACCTCCGGCACCGAAGAGGAGCTGATGCTCCGGGAACGCGTCGATCCGGACCGCCCCGGCGACCGCACCTTCTGCACCTCCACCGAGGCCGACGTCCACTTCACCAGAGGCGCGGACGGCACCCTCCGGTTCCGGTCCGAGGAGCGTTCGGCGGGGCTCCCGTACGGCACCCTCACCCGGTCCGGCAGCTGACGCCGAGCAGGGCTGGCGTACGCTGAACCGGTCCGTGACCGTTGAAAATCCGCCGAAAGGTGACAAGCCCGGTGACCGAGAAGGCCGACCTCCAGCCCATCCTCGACCGTGCCGCCGAAGGCGGTCGGATCACCCCGCAGGAGGCCCTCGACCTGTACCGGTCGGCGCCGCTGCACGCACTGGGGGCGGCGGCCGACGCCGTGCGCCGCCGTCGTTACGCCGGTACGGAGCACATCGCGACGTACATCATCGAGCGCAACATCAACTACACCAACGTGTGCGTCACGGCCTGCAAGTTCTGCGCGTTCTACGCGGCGCCCAAGGACACCGCCAAGGGCTGGACCCGCGACCTGGACGACATCCTGCGCCGCTGCGAGGAGACCGTCGAACTGGGCGGGACGCAGATCATGTTCCAGGGCGGTCACCACCCGGACTACGGCGTCGAGTACTACGAGAAGCACTTCTCCGCCATCAAGAAGGCGTTCCCGCAGCTGGTCATCCACTCGCTGGGCGCCTCCGAGGTCGAGCACATGGCCCGGATCTCCGGGGTCTCCGTCGAGGAGGCCATCGAGCGCATCCACGCCGCCGGTCTCGACTCCTTCGCCGGAGCCGGTGCCGAACTGCTGCCGGCCCGGCCGCGCACCGCGATCGCCCCGCTGAAGGAGTCCGGCGAGCGCTGGCTGGAGATCATGGAGATCGCCCACCGCCTGGGTGTCGAGTCCACCTCCACCATGCTGATGGGTACCGGCGAGACCAACGCCGAGCGCATCGAGCACCTGCGGATGATCCGTGACGTGCAGGACCGCACCGGCGGCTTCCGCGCCTTCATCCCGTACACGTACCAGCCGGAGAACAACAAGCTGAAGGGCCGGACGCAGGCCACGCTCTTCGAGTACCTGCGGATGATCGCCATCGCGCGGATCTTCCTGGACAACGTCGCGCACATCCAGGGCTCCTGGCTGACCACCGGCAAGGAGGTCGGCCAGCTGTCGCTGCACTACGGCGCCGACGACCTCGGCTCGATCATGCTGGAGGAGAACGTGGTCTCCTCGGCCGGTGCCAAGCACCGCTCCAACCGCCTGGAGATCATCGACCTGATCCGCAAGGCGGGCCGGGTGCCCGCGCAGCGCGCCACGACGTACGAGCACCTCGTCGTCCACGACGACCCCGCGAACGACCCGGTCGACGACCGCGTGACCTCGCACATCTCGTCCACGGCGATCGACGGAGGCACGGCACACCCCGAGCTGAAGCTCCTGAACACCAACTGATCCCGGGGGCCGATGTGTTGACGGTGCATGCCGCCGACGTGGTGCACGGTGCCCCGGTCGGGGCCGACGCCGTGGCCGTGGACGGCGGCACGATCGCCGCGATCGGCCCGTACGAGGATCTGCTCGCCGACCGCCCGCGGGCCCGGGTCCGGCGCTGGTCCGGCCTGATCACCCCCGGGCTGCTGAACGCCGGGGCGCCGGCCCTGCTGGAGGCCGCCTACCACCCCGACCCGCGCGAGGCGGACGAACTCGGCACCGAGCCGATCACCGGTGCCGCGCTCGTCGCCCTCGACCTGGACGAGGCGCGCTGGGGCGCGAGTGCCCGGCGCGGGCTGCAACGGATGCTGCGGCACGGCACGACGGCCGTCCGGGGCCCGTTCACCCGGCCCGCCGTGCGGACCGCGGTCGCCCGCTCGGGCCTGCGGGTCCATGCCCCGGGACCGGCCGCGCAGCCCGTCGGCCTCGACCCGCTGGCCTGTGTGGCCGAGCCCGACGAGGTGTTCGTGGCGGCCCTGGCCGTCGGTGGGCCCGCGGACCTCGCGGTGTTCGGCGTGCGGGACCCGGCCGAGCTGCGCACCGCCGGTGCCGGGAGCTGCACGGCGACGGTGCTCGGCGGACGCCTGGTCTTCCGCCGCGGCTGACGGGAGCGAGCGGGGCACGGGAGCCGCCGACGGGAGCGGTTCCCACGCGTCTCCGGTCAGACGGTCCGTCCGCGAGGTGGTCTGTGGGCGAGGTGGTCCGTCGGACCCGGGTTCCGGTGGTCCGTCCGGTCGTCACGGCACGGCCGGGCCGCCCAGGTAGCTCCCCTTGGCGTCGTACGGCCAGGCGTTGGAGACGCAGCCCTTCAGCCCGTCGATCTGCTGCATCATCGCGGGCGCCGGGCGTCCCTTCCCCGGGCAGGTCTCGTGGCCGTGGCCCAGCCAGTGGCCGACCTCGTGATTGATGATGAGGGCCCGGTAGTCGGCGAGCGGCCCGTGGAACTCGGGCGATCCGTGCTGCCACCGCTTGAGGTTGACCATCACGTCGGCGCCCACCCGGCAGTTGACCTCGCCGTGGGTGTCCAGGCCGCTCCTGCCGCAGATGTCGTCGGTGGTCGCGGGTGTGGCGATACGGACGACAAGCCCGGCCGGGTCGTCGGCGACCTGCCGGAAGGCGCGCTCGCCATGGTGCGACCAGCCCTTCGGGGCGGCGAGGACGCGGGCGACCTCGGCGGCGGCCCGGTCGGGGTCGACGCCCGTACCGTCCTCCACCTCGACCCGGTAGGCGTGGCTCGGGTCCGCCCGGCCCCCGTGGCCGCCCTTGCCACCGCTGCTGTTCGCGGTGGCGTCCGCGCCGGTGTCCCCGGCCTTCGCCCGGGCCACCGTGAACGTGCCGGTGCCTGTCGCCACGGACGTCGAGTCGTCCTTCTTCTCGTCACCGTCGGTGAGTACCCGTACCCCCACCACGGCGGCGACACAGATCAATGCCATGGGGAGGGCAACCGACATGCCACGTCCTGCCCTGCGCTCTTTCGGCCGCCCCGGTCGGCGCGCGCCCTGTGCGGACATCTGGATTCCCCCGCTCGCGGCTGCTCCGTGCTCCCCTCTGTACTGACTGTTGTCGGACACGATCGGTTCATTCCGGCCACGCACCACTCGTGACCGGTTACGACCGGCATGACCGGCGACCGGCGCGAGGCACCGCGGACCGGGCTGCTTGAATGGGCGGGTGACCCGAGCCTCCCTGGACAAGCAGCCGCACGAAGTCGCCACGATGTTCGACGACGTGGCGGCGAACTACGACCTCACCAACGATGTGCTGTCGCTCGGCCAGGCCCGGCTGTGGCGCAAGGAGGTCGCGAAGGCGGTGCACGCCCGCCCCGCTGAGAAGATCCTCGACCTGGCGGCCGGCACGGCGACGTCCTCGCTGCCGTTCGCCGCGACGGGTGCGTACGTCGTGCCGTGCGACTTCTCGCTCGGCATGCTGCGGGAGGGCAAGAGCCGCCACTCCTGGCTGCCGTTCACGGCGGGCGACGCCACGAAGCTGCCGTTCCGCGACGAGACCTTCGACGCCGTGACGATCTCCTTCGGGCTGCGCAACGTCCAGGACACCGACGCGGCACTGCGCGAGCTGTACCGGGTGACGAAGCCGGGCGGCCGCGTGGTGATCTGCGAGTTCTCGCAGCCGACCTGGACGCCGTTCCGGACCGTGTACACCGAGTACCTGATGCGGGCGCTGCCGCCGGTCGCGCGAGCGGTGTCGTCCAACCCCGACGCGTACGCCTACCTCGCCGAGTCGATCCGTGCCTGGCCCGACCAGCCGGGGCTCGCCGCGAAGCTCCAGCGGGCCGGCTGGTCGAAGGTCGCCTGGCGCAACCTCACCGGCGGCGTGGTGGCCCTGCACCGGGGCGTGCGCGCGTAAGGGCTGTCCCGTAATCCCTGGCGGGCGCGCGACGACAGCTGCGGCACCTCGCCGCGTTGTCGGAACGTCCGCATACGTCCAGTATGCGGACGCCCCTCCGCCTTGCGATGCACCACATCTGACGCCGCGCACCGGTCCACCACGGATTACGGGACAGCCCTTGGGTCCACGCACGCGTGGGGGCGCTGCCCCACGCGGTCGGCCCCGTGCCCGCCGACGCCTGCCCACCCGAGGTACCGGGCGGGGCACCATGCGGTCGGCGGACGCCCGCAGGCGCTTCCCGCGCCGATGTCTCGGAACCGCCCGCCGCCGCACGGCCGCCGCCCTGCCCGTCGCCTCGGGGGCCCGCCGCACGGCCGCCGCCCTGCCCCGCCGTCACGGGCCCCGTCACGACGGGGAACCGTCTCGCACGGGCGTCGCCGAGACCGGGCACCGTCACATGGACGTCGTCGGCGGAGGTGCCGTCGTCAACGGGGGCGCCGTCGTCATGGGGTCAGCGCCAGCCGGAAGCAGTAACCCGCGCGCCCCGACGGTGTCGTGATCTCCTCCGCCCGTTCCATGCCGAGCCGTCGCGCCACGGCGATCGACCGCTCGTTCCGCGCGTCGATCGCCGCCACCGCCTCCGCCACCCCGGCCGCGCGCAGCCGCTCCAGGGTGAGGTGCGCGGCGGCGGTCGCGTAACCCCGGCCCCAGGCCGCCCGGCCGAGCCGCCAGCCGATCTCGATCTCGCCCACCGGCCCGAACGAGGTGTGCGGCCAGGGCTGCGCCCCGGCGAAGCCGACCACCTCGCCGTCCTCGCCGAGCACCGTCCAGAGGCAGAAACCCAGTTCGGCGTCGTGCCTGCGCTGCCTGGCGGTCAACTCCTCGTATACGGAGAGTTCGGCCGACCTGCCGCCGAAGAACTCCATCACCTCGGGGTCGTCGAACACGCGGTGCCAGGAGAACGCGTCCTCGTCCGTGGGGACACGCAGGTCTATCTGAGGAGCTGACATCGAGGAGCCCTTCGGGAAGTTGATCAGCAGGCCCCCCTAGACTGCATGGGACAGGTGCCGCGCGGCACACGTTTTCGAGTCTTCGGGAGAACCGACCGTGACCGAGCCCCTCTCCGAGCACAGCGCGGACGTGATCGTCGTCGGGGCAGGCCCGGCCGGTTCCACCACCGCGTACTACCTCGCCAAGGCCGGACTCGACGTCCTGCTGCTGGAGAAGACGGCCTTCCCCCGCGAGAAGGTCTGCGGCGACGGCCTCACCCCGCGCGCCACCAAGCAGCTCGTCTCCATGGGCATCGACATCTCCGAAGAGGCGGGCTGGCTGCGCAACAAGGGGCTGCGCATCATCGGCGGCGGCGTCCGCCTCCAGCTGGACTGGCCGGATCTCGCCGCCTATCCGAACTACGGGCTGGTCCGCAAGCGCGACGACTTCGACGAACAGCTGGCCCGTCAGGCGCAGAAGGCCGGCGCCCGGCTGTACGAGCGCTGCAACGTCGGCTCCCCGATCATCGACGACCGCACCGGCCGCATCATCGGTGTCGACGCCAAGATCGGCGAGGAGAAGACCCCGATCTCCTTCCACGCCCCGCTCGTCGTCGCCGCCGACGGCAACTCCACCCGGCTGTCGCTCGCCATGGGCCTGCACCGCCGCGAGGACCGCCCGATGGGCGTGGCCGTGCGGACGTACTTCACCTCGCCCCGCCACGACGACGACTACCTGGAGTCCTGGCTGGAGCTGTGGGACCGGCGCGGCGCCGAGGACCGGCTGCTGCCCGGCTACGGCTGGATCTTCGGCATGGGCGACGGCACGTCCAACGTCGGTCTCGGCATTCTCAACTCCTCCTCCGCGTTCAAGGAGCTGGACTGGCGCGAGGTGCTCAAGGCGTGGTGCGCCTCGATGCCGGAGGACTGGGGCTTCACCCCCGAGAACATGACGACGCCGATCCGCGGCGCGGCCCTCCCGATGGCCTTCAACCGCCAGCCGCACTACACCAGGGGCCTGCTGCTCGTCGGTGACGCGGGCGGCATGGTCAACCCGTTCAACGGCGAAGGCATCGCCTACGCCATGGAGTCGGGCCAGATCGCGGCGGACGTCATCGTCCAGGCCCACGCCCGTGCCACCCCCGCCCAGCGCGAACTGGCCCTGAACAACTACCCGAAGGTGCTCAAGGAGACCTACGGCGGCTACTACACGATGGGCCGCGCCTTCGTGAAGCTGATCGGCAACCCGAAGGTGATGAAGATCGCCACCCAGCGCGGCCTGACGCACCCGCTGCTGATGAAGTTCACCTTGAAAATGCTCGCCAACCTGACCGACCCGACGGGCGGGGACGCGATGGACCGGATCATCAACGGGCTCTCCAAGGTGGCCCCGAAGGCCTGAGCCGCTCCGGCACCCGGCACCGCCTCGCTCAGTCCGTGAGCGAGGCGGTGATGATCCTCTTGATGTACACGAGTCCGGAGTCGGTCCCGGTGGGATTCAGCGAGTAGACCACCCGGTGCCCGAGATTCCGGGTGGCGAAGAACCCGTTGTCCCAACCGGGCCGCGAACCCGTCTTCCCCCGGACGTACTTCCTGTCCGGCAGCTGGTACCGCATGAGTCCACCGACACCGAAGCAGGCATTCCCGTCGGTGCAGTGCGTGTTGGTGGTGGCACTCGACGCGTTCGGAATCGTGAACACCAGTTTCTGCTGGGCGGGCGGCAGCAGCCTGCCCCGGAACAGGGCGGTCAGGAAGCGGTCCAGGTCGGCGACCGGCCCGCTGTCCCGTCCCGCGCCCGCTGCCCGGCGTCCGCCCGTTGTTCGTCCTACGCCCGATGTCCGGCGTCCGCGTGCGGGCGCTGATCGGCCGCGTCCTCCTCGGTGGGCCGGCCACCGGTGGCGACCACCCGTCCCGTGGCCCGGGGACGCATCAGCCGCATCCGGGCCAGCACGTCGGTGATGGCGAAGTCGTAGCGGGGCTGGAGCAGCAGGACCAGCCCGAGCCCGCAGATGATCGCGACCCCGTACAGAATCCAGGACTTGGCGCCCCGCGCCGAATACGCCACGACCCCGAACGAGATCAGCGTCGACCAGAAGTACATGAGGAGCACGGCACGCCGGTGCGAGTGCCCGAGCTGGAGCAGCCGGTGGTGGAGGTGCCCCTTGTCGGCGGCGAACGGCGACTTCCCGTTCCAGGTGCGCCTGATGACCGCGAGCACGAGGTCCGCGACGGGCAGCGCGATCACCGACAGCGGCAGCAGCAGCGGGATGTAGACCGGCACCATCGCGGCAGTTCCGGTGGTGCCGTCGACGGGCCGGTTGAACAGGCTCGGATCGACCTCGCCCGTGACGGAGACCGCGCACCCCGCGATGAGCAGCCCGAGCAGCATGGAGCCGGAGTCGCCCATGAAGACACGGGCCGGGTGCGAGTTGTGCACCAGGAAGCCGAGGCACATGCCCGCGAGGATCGCGGAGATGAGCGTGGTCGAGGCGGCGGCCTCGATGCCGTAGCCGTACCAGAGCCGGTACGCGTACAGGAAGAACGCCGTCGCCGCGATGCCCACCGTTCCGGCGGCAAGCCCGTCGAGCCCGTCGACGAAGTTGACCGCGTTGATCGTGAAGACGATCAGTCCCACGGTCAGCAGGGTGCCCTGCCAGTCGGCGAGGTAGAACCCGTCGGTGCCCGGCACCGGCAGCCAGAGGATCGTCAGCCCCTGGAACGCCATCACCCCGGCAGCCAGCAGCTGCCCGCCGAGCTTGACCAGCGAGTCCAGCTCCCATTTGTCGTCGAGCACCCCCAGCAGCCAGATCAGCGCGGCCCCGGACAGCAGCGCCCGGGGCGCCGAGCTCTGGGTGAAGATCTCCTCCAGGTGCGGGAGGTGCGATGCCACCAGGTACCCGGCCAGCAGCCCGCCGAACATGGCGATGCCACCGAGGCGCGGGGTCGGCTCGCGGTGGACGTCGCGCGCCCGGATCTCCGGCACCGCTCCGATCGCGATGGCGAACTTGCGGACCGGTCCGGTCAGGAGATGGGTCACCGCAGCCGTGATGAACAGCATCAGCAAGTAGTCCCGCACGGGCGGCCTCACATCCCGGCCCGACGGGCCGACTCCTGAACAGCTTCTTCCGGTTCCGCTGCACCGGGTTTCTCCGGGGGTCGCTGCTCGGGGCGGGACGGGCCGGGCCGGGCCGGTGGTGATTCCGATGCGACGGCCGGCACGGGATCGATCCTGGCTCCGGGCCCGATGCCGGGCCGAGGCTCCTCGCTGCGCCCCGGCGAGCCTAACTCATGGTCACGCGGGTGCTGCGGGGTGGCGTGCGGGGACGGGGGCGGGGGCGTCACGGATGCGGTCGGTGCAACCTTGTTCCGGTGAGTGCTTGTCCATGCGCGTATGAGCCCCCGCCCGGACCGGGCAGGGGCTCATACGAGTGACAGTGGGGTGCGCTATCGAACGGCGTTGTCGAATTCGCCCGACTTGATGCCTCGGACGAGGGCGGCGAACGTGTCACGGCTCGTGCGGGCGACCACATGCGGATCGTCGCCCTCGCGCAACAGGATCTCCTCAGCATGCCGTGCGACCTCGACGCACTGCTCTCCGCCGCCGGAGAACGACGACTTCTGCCAGCTGATCTCAGTGTCCATGTCGCGGATTATCACAGGTCGCGTGCGATGTGGTGAATGAAGCTCCGCGACTCGTCGGGGTCGAGACCGACCTCCTCCGCGAAGTCGAGCTGCATGCGGTATCGGTTCAGATCGGCCATGGCATGGAGATGCACGCCCCTGAACGGGGCGTCGATGTGTACGGTGTCCAGCTGCGGCACGACCCCGCCCGCGTACAGCACGGTCTGCGTCACTTCGACGAACTGCTCGGCGGCGAACGGAATCACGCGCACCGTCACCGCCGGACGTTCCGTCTCCTCCAGCAGTCGTTCCATCTGGGCGCGCGCGACCTTGCGGCCACCGGGCCTCATGCGCAGTCCTGCCTCGTGGATGACGACATCGAACTTCGGCGGATTCTCACGGTCCAGCACGCCCTGCCTGAGCATCCGGTGCTCCACCCGCGCCTCCACCTCGTTCTCGGACAGCTTGGGGAAGACGCCTTCGAAGAGGGCGCGGGCGTACTCCCGAATCTGGAGCAGGCCGGGCATCGTCAGGGATTGGAGGCAGCGCATGTAACGGGCGTGGTGCTCCAGCTCCGCGATGTTCAGGAAGCCGGGCGCCAGCACGCCGCGGTAGTCGTCCCACCAGAACTGGCCCCGGTGCTCCCGGGAAATGGCGCACAGCGCGTCGATCAGTGCGGTGTCGTCGCAGGCGTAGAAGCCGGCCAGACGGCGGATGCGCTCCTCGCCGACACCGATGCGGCCCGCTTCGATGTGGCTGATCTTCGCCTGGTCGGTGGAGATCAGCCCGGCGGCTTCACGTGCGGTCATGCCGGCCTGCTCGCGCAGCTTCCTCAACTCGCCGCCCAGCCGGACCTGTCGTGCGGTGGGGTTGTCCCTCGGTGGCATGTCACCTTCCTCTGATTGCCGCACAGTCTTGCGTGCCGCCGAGGGTCTGGTCCACCCGGACATATGAAGCTCAGGCGCCAATATTGCTCCGGATTGACTGTGCTCCCTATCGTCCCGTCCGGCGGTGCCGGAGGATCGATGCAGCGCCAAGTGCAGCCCTGCGCAAGCAAGTTGATGGGTTCGCTCCGTCCGGGCCGTGTCATGGGTCGCGTTCACCGCACGAGATGCCCCGGAGGACGCCCCTTCGCTCGGGGAGGGCCGCGCGGTGTCCTCGTGAGCGGTCTCGCGGCCGGGTGGAGGTCGCTGTCCATGGGCCCGGGGTGCCCCAGGTGGAGGCGGTGCGGGTCACCCTCGCGGCCTCGGACACGTGGGCCACGAGTTGATTTGGACGACCGTCCAGGACTATCGTCCAAATCAACGGTTGCCGGTCCTCGACGGCTGCCGGTTCCACAGCGGCGATGGAGGATGTAATGAATCAATCACTGTTGGCGACGGTGACGGCGGCGCTCCTGGTCTGGGAAGCGCTCCTGCTGATTCCCATGGTTCCGGGGAAGCTGATCGACACGCGGGACTTCTCCCCACTGCCGCGGTGGCAGTTCAACAGCTTCAACGTGTATCTGACCTCGCTCGGCCTCGCCAGCTTCGTGGTGGCCGGGTTCGCCATGGCGAACCAGCACTGGGCATTCGTGGCGGCGCTGGTGCTGAGCCTCGGCTACATTGCGGTCTTCGCGGCCGATCTCGGCGCGGTATTTCCCGTCGTGCCCGATGCGCTGCCGGTGCAACTGCTCGTCCTCGAAGCGATCGCACTGGCCTCGGCCGGCGTGAATGTGGTGATCTCGATCCAAGGAATGCGATTGTGAGCAGCGAGTCCACGAACCCCTCGCCCCGGACGGATACGCGGGAGAGGCTCATCGAGGCCGCCGCCTCGCTCATCCCCGAGTTGGGCTGGGGCGATGTGAGCAGTCGGCGGGTCGCGGAGCGCGCGGGCGTCAATACCGGCGTGATCCACTACCACGTGGGAAGCATCGGCGAACTCCGGCGCATTGCCGCCGTGCGGAAGATCCGGATGTTCTTCCGCGACCGGATCGGCGAGGCCCTGACGCAATCGGACCCGGCCGTGGCCGTCGAAACCCTGCTCCGCGCCCTGTCGGCCAGTGATCCGCGCGACCCGGAACTGCTGCTGTTGTACGAATCCCTCGTCGCGGCCGGCCGGGACGACCAACTGCGGGCCGAGACCGCCGACCTGCTGGCCGAGTTCCGGCAGTCGTTGTGCGACTGGTTCGCGGCCCGTGGTGTCACGCGTCCGCTCGTCGTCGCGGTCACCCTCACGGCGGCGATCGACGGCTACCTGCTTCAGCGGTCGCTCGACCCGTCCGTCGAGCCGGGCCCTCTCATCGACGGCATGGTCGGTCTGGTCCGGCAGCACCTCGCGCCCGACGACGCCGGGGGAGACCCGGCCGACGGGGCATGAGGCGCGGCAGCGCGATGCCCGGATGACGAGCCCCGCACGCGCGGTCCGCCGTCCGTGACCGCGAGCCCGTGGTCCGAACCACGGACACCCGACCACGGACGGCGGACCGCGGGCCGCGGTCGTGCTCAGGACGAGGGATCGCCACCTGCGACCCTCGCCGCCCCCGCTGTCCTCGCCGCCGCGAGAGCCGGGGCGCCCTCACCGCGGACGGCCACTCGCGTGGGCGCGGTGCGAGGGCCTTGCGCGACAACGGTGCGCGAGCTCTGCACGACAAGGGATTCCCGGGCGTTCTTCTCCCGCACGATGAGCAGCCCCGCCAGCACCAGCAGCACCCACAGCACCGGTCCGAGCGAGTTCCCGAGCGAGTCCCCGGCGGAGATGAACCCCTGCGCGGCAAGTCCGAGAAGCCCTCCGGCGGCAAGTACGGCCGCGAGAACGACCTTGCCCAGGCTCGTGTCCGACCCCCTTGCGGAACCACGACGGATTTCGAACCGGCCGAAGACCCTCGTGAAGCACATCAGGGACACCCCGGCGACTCCGACCCACACCGGAATCACCGCGAACCACATCGGGCTGCCGGGAGCCGGGGTCGCGAAGCCGAGGCCGACAACGAGGATTCCCGCCGTCACCACGAGAGCCGGCATGTGCCAGAGATACAGGGTCATGAAGCGGGTCCCGCACCACTGCAGGGCGGCGGCGACACCCGGACGTCCGGCGAATCGCGTCATGGCCGGTTTGAGCGCCAGCCAGAGTCCGAGCTGCCCGATCGTCAGCGACACCATCAGCGCGGTCGGGGGGCTCATGTTGGAGACGGGGGCACCGGGCATTCCGATCATGGACGCCGGGTAGGGCCCGAAGAACACGGCGGCCGCGGTGAGCCCGAAGCCGGCGACGGCCAGGCCCGCCGACGTCCACCCGCTCCGCATGTTCAGGCCGCCGTCGGCGTAGTGGAAGCCGAACTGGTGGGCCGCCAGCCAGACGAACAGGGCATTCAGGAAACCGATCGCAGGGCTCACCTCGAAGCGCAGTACGTCGACGACCAGCGCACAGATCGCGAGAACTCCGATCACGCGCCATCCATACCGGCGGTACAACGCGTACATGACGGGTGTGACCGCGACCACCAGCACGTAGACGGCGAGGAACCAGAGCAGTTGCCCGGCAATCTTGCCCGCCATCAGGACCGGCTGCCGGGGCACGCCTCCACCGATCAGCAGGTGGGGCAGGAACAGCCATACCGCGGTCAGCGGTACGACCGGCACCAGCAGGCGCGCGATCCGGCTCCGGAGCCATTCGCGCACCGATTTGACCGATCGGAACGAAAAGAAATTGGCGGCCCCACCCGCGAAGAAGACCATCGGCATGACCTGGGTCAGCCAGGTGACAATCCACCACCCGGGACTGGCGAGGGCATTCCCGGTGCTCAATTGACCGTTTTCATAGGCCAGTACCGGCATGAGCCAGTGCTGGGAAATCACGGCCAGCACACATAGTGCTCTGATGATGTCTATGAACGAGTCGCGACCGCGACCGGACGAATGAGCGTGCGTCGGCTGCATGTCATCATCGTGTCGGCAGCAGCCGGTTCGGGCAGTAAAGAGGGCACCCGAATCCCTTCGGGTGCCAGCACCGCGGTCGTGGTGGGGTTTTCCCCACCGGGCTCCCACCGGCTTCCACCAGGTCCTACCGGGATTTCACCGGGTTCCACCGTTTTCCGTGCGGCCGATCGGATACGGGCCCACCCACGAGGGCCGTTCCCGCTCGTCGGAAACCTGGCCCATCCATCGGAAACCCTACCCAACCGCGTGGGCTCTCAGGAGCTGGGCGGCAGCAGTTCCCTGGTGAGGGAGAAGGCCGACTGCGCCGTCGCGAGCAGTGCGTTGACGCGGCCGAGGACCCGGTTCACCCGGTCGGAACTCTCCGTCCGGACCGCTTCCGCCAGATCGTCGGCGTACTCCTGTGCCCGCACCGCTTCGTCGCCGTCCGCACGGCGGGCGTCCTCGCGCAGCGCCTCGATCAGCTGCCGGTTGGAGACATGGCGCTGATCGGTGGTGTTGCCGTGGCGCACCTGTACGGAGGCATGAGGGCTGTTGATGTTGGTGGCGACGAAACTGCCGTTGTCGGCGAATATCTGCACTGCTTCCTCGCTCCCCGTCCACATGAAGTTCGTCCGGTACTCGGCCCAGCCTTTTCGGGTCGGGCAGTACACGCCGAATCTCCATCCGCGCGTTTTGATCATCTGGTGTTTGAGAGGTTCGGCGACAATCAGCAAGGCGTCCGCGTGATTCCATCCCCGGCCGTCGAAATAGTCCGTCATGCGGACGTCCTGGCCGGGCCGGGACGCTCTCCGGCATATTTCCTGGAACGTCTGTCTCTGGAATGCGCCGACGTGTGCCGAGGTGATCGACGGTGGAGGGAGCCGCCAGCCGTGATAGGTCTTGCGGGCGAACAGAAATAATGCGCGAAGCAAGGCGTAGGCGATGGCGACGACGAGCAGCGGTGCTAAATCTTTCACGCCTCTTTTCCCTTCGTGTCCAAAGAATGGGAACTGTAATGCAGTTGGGCGTCGGTGCACAGAGGCGTGTCGGCTGCCGATGCGGGCACGGTACCGGCTCTCCACGGGGCCGTCCCGGGGCGAGCGCGCTCGGGCGGCGGCGCACGGCGAAGGGCCGTCGCTCCCGAGCGGGGGAGCGACGGCCCTTCGCCGTGCCGCATACGTGTTTCCGGCGTGCCGCGGGCACGTCCGGCGCGCTTCACGCGCGCTTGTGAATCAGAGAACGCGGACCGCGCCCGACGGCGGGTCGTAGGACAGCGGGCGCTGCACCACACCGGTGCTGGAGTTCTGCGCACCGACGAACTCGCCGCCGCCCACGTACACCGCGACGTGGTACGCGCTGCCCGCGCCGCCCCAGTACAGGATGTCGCCCGGCTGAAGGTTGCTCAGGGAGACCTGGGTGCCCGCGGTGGACTGGGCCTGCGAGACACGGGGCAGGTCGACGCCGACCGAACGGAACGCGGCCTGGACCAAGCCCGAGCAGTCCCACGAGTTGGGGCCGGTGCCGCCGGACACGTACGCGTCGCCGACCTGGGCCTTCACGAAGGAGAGGACGGACGCGGCGGAGCCGGTCGCGCTCGACGAGGACGAGGACGAGGACGAAGAAGAAGAGGACGCGTACGACGAGTACGAGGAGGCGGAGGTACCGGCGGAGGAGCCGGAGGTCGCGCTGAGCGTCGTACGGGCCTGGGTGCGCGAGGCACGCAGGGCGGCCTCGGCCTTCGCCCGAGCGGCGGCCTCCGCCTTCTGCTTGGCCTCGGCCTTGCGGACCGCCTCGGCCTTGGCCTTCTTGGCGGCCTTGGCGGCGGTGGTCGCGGCGGCATCCTGCTGGGCCTGCGTCTGCAGGTCCTGGGCGACCTGCTCCGTCGCCTGGGCGGAAGCGGCGACGGTGGTGGAGAGCCCCTCGGTGATGGTGGGCATCTCGATGGTCTGGGTCACCGGCTCGGCCTGAGCCGGTCCAGCAGCGCCGGCGACCGCGATGGTGCTGAGGACGCCACCGGCAACTCCGGCGCGCAGCGCCGTCTTCGGAGCGCTTCGGCGGGGCTTCCGGTGGCTGGGTATGTGAGCGGTGTGGGACATGGGTACTAGCGCTATCAGGGCTTCCGGCCTCCCATCAAGAAACGTGTGTTGCGACACAGTTACGTTCGGAATCTGTGAATCCGCTTTCTGGTGAGCCTTATTGACGCCGTAACGGACATAACGGGCGCACCCGATCACCGCTGTGATCACGGACTTTCGCCAATTAGTCCGAATTGCCCGCCGCTTACCATCCGTTCGCACTGATGGCCAAGCCCGCTTTCGCGAGGGGGGTCGTCGAGTGACGCAGGTCACGGAACGGGTGTCGGGTGTGGGCGGTTGCGGGCGGTTCGCGGTCATGTGTGACCGAATGGGGAGCGTGAGTGGTGCGGCGGTGTGCCGCGCGGCGCGGTCCGGGGTGGGGGAGTGCGGGTGCCGGTGGGTGGCGAGCCCGGTGGGTGGATGCCGGGGGCGCGATCGCCGGAGCGCGGATGGCGGTGGGTGCGGACCCGGCGCGCGGACCGCGCGTCCGGAAGATCGTGAATGTGTGCACACGTCCACTTCGTGTGACGTGTGACCCCTCGCGGGGATGAGTTCGGGCGGGCCCGGACGGGGTGCCGGGGCCCCGGAGCAGGCGGGTGTACATATCACGCATCGCTGTCCATTGCCAATTTGCGTGCAGAGGCGTTCCATTGTTAATGGAAACGCGCTTTGACCAGCGATAACAGCATCAGATGTCACATCTCGTGACGGCTCTGCCGCTTTGCGTGAAAAGATCGACGCCCATCCGACTTCATGATCGTTCGTCGGGTGGTGGAGATCACAAACTCCGTCTACTACCCCGTGTCGCAGATCACAGGACGGCGGGCATAGGATGCGGGGCAGTCGGGCTTGTGAACTGCCTCACATGTGCACGATCTTGGTGGGGCGGCGAGCCGAAATCGCCCGATGCGGTCCAACGGTCAAGGACGACTGGAAGGAGCGAGGAGCGTGAATGCCTACGCGCCCATCCTCGTGCTCGGCGCCCTCGGGGCAGGGTTTGCGATCTTCTCCGTGGTCATGGCCACGCTTATCGGCCCCAAGCGGTACAACCGGGCAAAGCTCGAAGCGTACGAGTGCGGGATCGAACCCACCCCCACTCCGGCCGGAGGCGGCCGCTTCCCCATCAAGTACTACCTGACGGCGATGCTCTTCATCGTCTTCGACATCGAGATCGTCTTCCTCTATCCCTGGGCGGTCACCTTCGACGCGCTGGGGATCTTCGGGCTCGTGGAGATGCTGCTCTTCGTGCTCACCGTCTTCGTCGCCTACGCGTACGTATGGCGTCGCGGCGGCCTGGAATGGGACTGAGGGGCTGAGGGGCACACCATGGGACTCGAAGAGAAGCTGCCCAGCGGCTTCGTGCTGACCACCGTCGAGCAGGCCGCGGGCTGGGTGCGGAAGTCCTCCGTCTTCCCGGCCACGTTCGGCCTCGCCTGCTGCGCCATCGAGATGATGACGACCGGCGCCGGGCGCTACGACCTCGCCCGCTTCGGGATGGAGGTCTTCCGCGGATCGCCGCGCCAGGCGGATCTGATGATCGTGGCAGGACGGGTCAGCCAGAAGATGGCGCCCGTCCTGCGGCAGGTCTACGACCAGATGCCCAACCCCAAGTGGGTGATCTCCATGGGGGTTTGTGCCTCATCGGGCGGAATGTTCAACAATTACGCCATTGTTCAGGGTGTTGATCATATTGTGCCGGTAGACATCTATTTGCCGGGTTGCCCGCCGCGCCCGGAGATGCTGATGGACGCGATCCTCAAGCTCCACCAGAAGATCCAGAACACCAAGCTCGGCGTCAACGCGGAGGAGGCCGCCCGCGAGGCGGAGCAAGCCGCGCTCAAGGCCCTGCCCCTGATCGAGATGAAGGGGCTGCTGCGATGAGCGAGAACCATGTCCACGACGCACAGGACGGCAGCGGTCTCCCCGCACCGCGCGACGAGGGCGGCGAGGTCATCGGCGTACGCCGGGGCATGTTCGGCGCCAACAACGGCGGCGACACCTCCGGCTACGGCGGCCTCGTCCGCACCGTGGCCCTGCCCGGTGCCGCGTCCCGCCCCTACGGCGGCTGGTTCGACGAGGTGGCCGACGAGCTGGAGGGGGCCCTGGAGGAACAGGACCTGCTTCCCGCGAACGCCATCGAGAAGACCGTCGTCGACCGGGGCGAGCTCACCTTCCACATCGCCCGCGAGCACCTGGTCCGGGTGGCCCGGACCCTGCGTGACGACCCCGCCCTGCGCTTCGAGCTCTGCACCGGGGTCAGCGCGGTCCACTTCCCCGGCGACAAGGGCCGCGAGCTGCACGCCGTCTACCACCTGCGCTCGCTCACCCACGGCAGGCTGATCCGCCTGGAGGTCTCGGCCCCGGACGACGACCCGCACCTTCCCTCGCTCGTCGCGGTCTACCCGACCAACGACTGGCACGAGCGCGAGGCGTACGACTTCTTCGGGCTCGTCTTCGACGGCCACCCCGCCCTCACCCGGATCATGATGCCGGACGACTGGCAGGGCTTCCCGCAGCGCAAGGACTACCCGCTCGGCGGCATCGCCGTCGAGTACAAGGGCGCCCAGATCCCGGCTCCGGACCAGCGGAGGTCGTACTCCTGATGACCACTCCCCATTCCCACCCCGCGTCGGACCCCACCGGGACGCCCCTGTCCGATGCCCGCGCCACGACCGAGGGGACCGTATATACGGTCACCGGCGGAGACTGGGACGAGGTCGCCGAGTCCGCGGTCAAGTCCGACGACGAGCGCATCATCGTCAACATGGGTCCCCAGCACCCGTCCACCCACGGGGTGCTGCGGCTGATCCTGGAGATCGACGGCGAGACCGTCACCGAGGCCCGCTGCGGCATCGGCTACCTCCACACCGGCATCGAGAAGAACCTCGAATACCGGAACTGGACCCAGGGCACCACCTTCGTGACGCGCATGGACTACCTGACGCCGTTCTTCAACGAGACGGCGTACTGCCTCGGCGTCGAGAAGCTCCTCGGCATCGAGGACCAGATCCCCGACCGCGCCACCGTCCTGCGCGTGCTGCTGATGGAGCTGAACCGGCTCTCCTCGCACCTGGTGTGCATCGCCACCGGAGGCATGGAACTCGGCGCCACCACGATCATGATCTACGGGTTCCGGGACCGCGAACTCGTCCTCGACCTCTTCGAGCTGATCACCGGACTGCGGATGAACCACGCGTTCGTCCGGCCCGGAGGACTCGCCCAGGACCTGCCGCCCGGCGCGATCGACCAGCTGCGCGAGTTCGTGAAGACCATGAGGAAGAACCTGCCGGAGTACGACAAGCTCGCCACCGGCAACCCCATCTTCAAGGCCCGCATGCAGGACGTCGGCTACCTCGACCTGACCGGCTGCATGGCGCTGGGCGCCACCGGACCGATCCTGCGCTCCGCCGGACTCCCGCACGACCTGCGCAAGACGGACCCGTACTGCGGATACGAGAACTACGAGTTCGACGTCCCCACCACCGACAGCTGCGACGCATACGGCCGCTTCCTCGTCCGGCTGGAGGAGATGCGCCAGTCGCTGCGGATCATCGAGCAGTGCATCGACCGGCTCGCCCCGGGCCCGGTGATGGTCGCCGACAAGAAGATCGCCTGGCCCGCGCAGCTCGCGCTCGGCCCGGACGGGCTCGGCAACTCGCTCGACCACATCAAGAAGATCATGGGTACCTCGATGGAGGCCCTGATCCACCACTTCAAGCTGGTGACCGAGGGCTTCCGGGTCCCCGCCGGGCAGACGTACACCGCCGTCGAATCGCCCAAGGGCGAGCTCGGCGTGCACATCGTCTCCGACGGCGGCACCCGCCCCTACCGGGTCCACTTCCGCGACCCGTCCTTCACCAACCTCCAGGCCATGGCGGCGATGTGCGAGGGCGGCCAAGTCGCCGACGTCATCGTCGCCGTCGCGTCCATCGACCCCGTGATGGGAGGCGTCGACCGGTGACCGAAGCACGACAGGAAGTCAGTCTGGGGATGCCGCAGCTCCCCGCCCCCGCCTACCCGGCCGAGGTGCGCGCCAGGCTCGAAGCGGACGCGAAGGAGGTGATCGCCCGTTACCCCGGCAGCCGGTCCGCACTGCTGCCGCTGCTGCACCTGGTGCAGGCCGAGGAGGGCTACGTCTCCCGCACCGGCATGGCGTTCTGCGCCGAGCTGCTCGGCCTCACCACCGCCGAGGTCACCGCGGTCGCCACCTTCTACACCATGTACCGGCGCAGGCCGAGCGGCGACTACCAGGTCGGTGTCTGCACCAACACGCTGTGCGCGGTGATGGGCGGCGACGCGATCTTCGACCGGCTCAAGGAGCACCTCGGCGTCGGCAACGACGAGACGACCGAGGACGGGAAGATCACCCTCGAACACATCGAGTGCAACGCGGCCTGCGACTTCGCCCCCGTGGTGATGGTCAACTGGGAGTTCTTCGACAACCAGACGCCCGAGAGCGCGACCCGCCTGGTCGACGACCTGCTCGCCGGGCGCACCGTCGAACCCACCCGCGGCGCCCCGCTGTGCTCGTACAAGGAGACCGCCCGCATCCTGGCCGGCTTCCCCGACGAGCGCCCCGGTGCCGTCGAGGCGTCCGGCGGCGCCGGCCCCGCCTCGCTGGCCGGTCTCCGGCTCGCCAGGGGCGAGGAACCGCACCCGCGCGTCGTCGCCCCGCGCGGCGAGAGCCCGCACGGCGAATCCGGCCCCGCCGACACCCCGCAGGGCCGGCGCCCGGCGGCAGGCCCCGCAGCCGAGGAGGGAGCGTGATGACGTTGGCCACCGAGATCGGCGACAACGGCGGCGGCAACGGGGGAGACCCCGAGAAGCTGCTCGCCCCCGTCCTCTCCGCGTTCTGGGACGAACCGCGCTCCTGGACCCTGGACACCTACCGCCGCCACGGCGGGTACGAGGGACTGCGCAAGGCCCTCGCCATGTCGCCGGACGACCTCATCGCGTACGTCAAGGACTCCGGTCTGCGCGGACGCGGCGGCGCGGGCTTCCCCACCGGGATGAAATGGCAGTTCATCCCGCAGGGCGACGGCAAACCGCACTACCTCGTCGTCAACGCCGACGAATCGGAGCCCGGGACCTGCAAGGACATCCCGCTCCTCTTCGCCAACCCGCACTCCCTCGTCGAAGGCATCGTGATCGCCTGCTACGCGATCCGCTCCGCACACGCCTTCATCTACCTGCGCGGCGAGGTCGTCCCCGTACTGCGGCGGCTGCACGAGGCCGTGCGCGAGGCGTACGAGGCGGGCCTGCTCGGCACGAACATCCTGGGCTCCGGGCTCGACGTGGAACTCACCGTGCACGCGGGCGCCGGCGCGTACATCTGCGGTGAGGAGACCGCACTGCTCGACTCGCTCGAAGGACGACGCGGCCAGCCCCGGCTGCGACCCCCCTTCCCCGCGGTCGCCGGTCTGTACGCCTGCCCCACCGTGGTGAACAACGTCGAGTCCATCGCCTCGGTTCCCGCGATCCTGAACAACGGCAAGGAGTGGTTCACCTCCATGGGCAGCGAGAAGTCCCCGGGCTTCACGCTGTACTCGCTCAGCGGGCACGTCGCGAGCCCCGGCCAGTACGAGGCCCCGCTCGGCATCACGCTGCGCCAACTGCTCGACATGAGCGGCGGCATGCGCCGCGGGCACCGGCTGAAGTTCTGGACCCCGGGCGGCTCCTCCACCCCGATGTTCACCGACGAACACCTCGACGTCCCGCTCGACTACGAGGGCGTCGGCGCCGCCGGTTCCATGCTCGGCACCAAGGCGCTCCAGTGCTTCGACGAGACCACCTGCGTCGTGCGCGCCGTCACCCGCTGGACCGAGTTCTACGCACACGAGTCCTGCGGCAAGTGCACCCCGTGCCGCGAGGGCACGTACTGGCTCGTCCAACTGCTCCGCGACATCGAGGCGGGCAAGGGACAGATGGCCGATCTCGACAAGCTGAACGACATCGCCGACAACATCAACGGCAAGTCCTTCTGCGCCCTCGGCGACGGCGCCGCCTCACCGATCTTCTCCTCGCTGAAGTACTTCCGCGCGGAGTACGAGCAGCACATCACGGGCAAGGGCTGCCCCTTCGATCCCGCCAGGTCGACCGTCTGGGCCGACGACAAGAACGCTCACCAGGGGGTGAACGCATGACCGTCACCACGAGTGCGCCCTCCGGGGGAGGCGAGGCGGCCGTCCCGCCCGAGGACCTCGTCACGCTGACGATCGACGGCATCGAGATCAGCGTGCCCAAGGGCACCCTGGTCATCCGGGCCGCCGAACTCCTCGGCATCGAGATCCCGCGCTTCTGCGACCACCCGCTCCTCGACCCGGCCGGTGCCTGCCGGCAGTGCATCGTCGAGGTCGAGGGCCAGCGCAAGCCGATGGCCTCCTGCACCATCACCTGCACCGACGGCATGGTCGTCAAGTCGCAGCTCAGCTCGCCCGTCGCCGAGAAGGCCCAGAAGGGTGTGATGGAGCTGCTGCTCATCAACCACCCGCTGGACTGCCCGGTCTGCGACAAGGGCGGCGAGTGCCCGCTGCAGAACCAGGCGATGTCGCACGGCGACGCCGACTCCCGCTTCGACGGGAAGAAGCGGACGTACGAGAAGCCCGTCCCGATCTCCACCCAGGTGCTGCTGGACCGCGAGCGCTGCGTGCTCTGCGCGCGCTGCACCCGGTTCTCCAACCAGGTGGCGGGCGACCCGATGATCGAGCTGATCGAGCGCGGCGCGCTCCAGCAGGTCGGCACCGGGGAGGGCGACCCGTTCGAGTCGTACTTCTCCGGGAACACCATCCAGATCTGCCCGGTCGGGGCGCTGACCTCGGCCGCGTACCGCTTCCGCTCCCGCCCCTTCGACCTGGTGTCCTCGCCGTCGGTGTGCGAGCACTGCGCGGGCGGCTGCGCCACCCGCACCGACCACCGGCGCGGCAAGGTCATGCGGCGGCTCGCCGCCGACGACCCCGAGGTCAACGAGGAGTGGATCTGCGACAAGGGCCGCTTCGCGTTCCGCTACGCGCAGCAGCGCGACCGGCTCACCACGCCGCTGGTGCGGAACGCGGACGGCGTCCTGGAACCCGCGAGCTGGCCCGAGGCCCTGGCCGCCGCGGCCACCGGACTGGCCGCCGCACGCGGCCGGGCCGGTGTCCTGACCGGCGGCCGGGTGACCGTCGAGGACGCGTACGCGTACGGCAAGTTCGCACGGGTGGTGCTGGACACCAACGACGTCGACTTCCGGGCCCGCGCGCACAGCGGCGAGGAGGCCGACTTCCTGGCCGCCCGCGTCGCCGGACGCGGCAGGGACCTAGGGGGTCCCTCCCTGTTCGAGCGAAGCCGAGAACTTGGGGGAAGCACGGGGGTCACGTACACCTCACTGGAGAAGGCCCCGACCGTGCTGCTGGTCGGGTTCGAGTCCGAGGAGGAGGCCCCCGGCGTCTTCCTGCGGCTGCGCAAGGCGATGCGCAAGCACGGACAGCGCACCTACGCCGTCGCCTCGCACGCCACCCGCGGCCTCACCAAGGCGGGCGGCACGCTGCTCCCCGCCGCCCCCGGCACCGAGACCGAGTGGCTGGACGCCATCGCGGGCGGCGTCGGGCTCGACGGCGACGGCGCCGCGGCGGCCGAGGCGCTGCGCGGCGACGGTTCCGTGATCGTGGTCGGCGAGCGGCTGGCCGCCGTGCCGGGCGGGCTGACCGCCGCGGTGCGGACGGCGACCGCTACCGGGGCCGCGCTGGTGTGGATCCCGCGGCGAGCCGGCGAGCGCGGCGCGGTGGAGGCGGGCGCACTCCCGTCGCTGCTGCCCGGCGGCCGTCCGGCGACCGACCCGCGGGCCAGGGACGAGGTGGCGGCCGTGTGGGGCGTCGCCGAACTCCCCGCCCGCTTCGGCCGCGACACCGGCCAGATCCTGGAGGCGGCGGCCACCGGCGAACTCGGCGCGCTGCTCGTCGCCGGGGTCGAGCCCGCCGACCTGCCGGACCCGTCGCGGGCCCTGGAGGCCCTGGACCGGGTCGGGTTCCTGGTCTCGCTGGAGCTGCGGCCCGGCGAGGTCACCGAACGGGCCGATGTGGTCCTGCCGGTCGCCGCGGTGGCCGAGAAGGCCGGGACCTTCCTCAACTGGGAGGGCCGGGCCCGGCTGTTCGAGGCGGCGCTGAAGCCCGAGCAGATGACCCGGACGCCCGCCCCGACCGACGCGCGGGCGCTGCACATGCTGGCCGAAGCGGTGGCCGGGGTCACCGACGCCGAGGGGCCCGCCCGCTTCGCGCTGCCGGACCTCAAGTCCGTCCGCCGCGAACTGGACCGGCTCGGCGGCTGGGCCGGTGCCCACGCCGACGACCCGAACGAGCCGGCGCAGCCGCTGCCCCGGCCGGGCGACGGCGAGGCGGTCCTGGCCGGCCACCGGATGCTGCTCGACCTGGGACGGCTCCAGGAGGGCGACGACGCGCTGGCCGGTACCCGGCACGCCGCGGTCGCCAGGCTGTCCGCCGCCACCGCCGCCGAGACAGGCGTCGAGGACGGCGACCTGCTGGCCGTCACCGGCCCGGCGGGCGCCGTCGAACTCCCGCTGAAGATCACCGACATGCCGGACCGGGTGGTCTGGGTGCCGCTCAACTCCGTCGGGCGGGGCGTCCCGGCCGACACCGGCGCCCGGCCCGGCGGTCTGGTCCGGATCGGCCCCGTCGCACCGGGCGCTGACGACATCACACCGGAGGTGGGGGCGTGACAGCCTTCGCTCAACTTGCCGCGGCACCGCGCGATGCCGTGCTCGCCGCCGAGGACCTGTCGATGTTCGGCACCGACCCGTGGTGGCTCGTCGTCGTCAAGGCGGTGTTCTGCTTCGCGTTCCTGATGGTGACCGTGCTGTTCTCCATCGTGTGGGAGCGCAAGGTCGTCGCCTGGATGCAGTTGCGCATCGGCCCCAACCGGAACGGGCCCTGGGGCATGCTCCAGTCGCTCGCCGACGGTGTGAAGCTGATGCTGAAGGAAGACGTCGTCGTCAAGCGCGCCGACAAGATCGTGTACGTGCTCGCGCCGATCGTCGCCGCCATCCCGGCGTTCATGGCGATCGCCGTGATCCCGTTCGGCCCGTCCGGCAACGAGGTCTCGATCTTCGGGCACCGGACGACGATGCAGCTCACCGACCTGCCGATCGCGATGCTGTACATCCTCGCGGTGGCCTCGGTCGGCATCTACGGCATCGTGCTGGCGGGCTGGTCGTCCGGGTCGACGTACCCGCTCCTGGGCGGGCTGCGCTCCTGCGCCCAGATGATCAGCTACGAGATCGCGATGGGCGCCGCGTTCGCCTCGGTCTTCCTCTACTCCGGGTCGATGTCGACCTCGAAGATCGTGGAGGCGCAGCAGGACCGCTGGTTCATCCTGCTGCTGCCGGTGTCCTTCATCATCTACATCGTCACGATGGTCGGGGAGACCAACCGGGCCCCGTTCGACATGCCGGAGTCCGAGGGCGACCTGGTCGGCGGCTTCAACACCGAGTACTCGTCCATCAAGTTCGCGATGTTCATGCTCGCCGAGTACGTGAACATGGTGACCGTCTCCGCGGTCTCCACCACCCTGTTCCTGGGCGGCTGGCGGGCGCCCTGGCCGATCAGCACCTTCTGGGAGGGCGCGAACCACGGCTGGTGGCCGATGCTCTGGTTCGTGCTCAAGGTCCAGCTGCTGCTGTTCTTCTTCATCTGGCTGCGCGGCACGCTCCCCCGCGTCCGCTACGACCAGCTGATGAAGCTCGGCTGGAAGGTCCTGATCCCGGTCTCCGTGGTCTGGCTGATGATGGTCGCCACCGTGCGGGCGCTGAGCAACGAGGGCTACGAGTTCTCCCGGATCGTCCTGTACGTGGCCGGGGCCGTGATCGCGGTCCTGCTGCTCTCCTTCGTCGTCGAGGTCTTCCGCGACAACAAGGGCCGGGCCGAAGCGGAGAAGGCGGGTCCGGAACCGGGATTCGATCCGATGGCGGGCGGGTTCCCGGTGCCTCCGCTGCCCGGACAGACCCTGCCGCCGGTGCCGCGCCGCAGGCCGCGGGGCGAGCGACAGCTCGTTGTCAGTGGCGGGTCGGACACTGAGAGTGACGGAAATGCGAGTGACGGAAAGGAGGCTGACGGTGTCTGAGTCGAAGGAGCCCTCGGGAGAGAAGTTCCAGAACCCCGTCGCCGGCTTCGGCGTGACCTTCAAGGCCATGTTCAAGAAGCGGTTGACGGAGCAGTATCCGGAAACGCAGAAGGTGACGGCGCCGCGCTTCCACGGTCGGCATCAGCTCAACCGTCACCCGGACGGGCTGGAGAAGTGCATCGGCTGCGAGCTGTGCGCCTGGGCCTGTCCGGCGGACGCCATCTACGTGGAGGGCGCGGACAACACCGACGAGGAGCGCTACTCGCCAGGTGAGCGCTACGGCCGCGTCTACCAGATCAACTACGCGCGCTGCATCCTGTGCGGCCTGTGCATCGAGGCGTGCCCGACCCGGGCGCTCACGATGACCAACGAGTTCGAGCTCGCCAACACCACCCGCGAGAGCCTCATCTACACCAAGGACGAGCTGCTCGCGGGCCTGGAGGAGGGCATGGTCGACACTCCGCACGCGATCTACCCCGGGATGGACGAGCAGGACTACTACCGGGGCCTGGTCGCCGAGGCCGCCCCCGGTACGGAGCGCCAGGTCGCCGTCTCCAAGGGCGAGAAGCCGTCAGACGACGCGCACGGCAAGCACGAGAACAACGGCTCGGCGCAGGGGGTGGGCGCATGACGGTCCTGGCCGCGGCGGCCTCCCAGACCTCGACCGGGGAGGCCGTCCAGTTCTGGATCCTGGGCACCGTCGCCGTGCTCGGCGCGCTGTCCACCGTCCTGATGAAAAAAGCCGTGCACAGTGCGCTGAGCCTCGCCGGGACCATGATCGTCCTGGCGGTGTTCTATCTGGCCAACGGCGCCTACTTCCTGGGCGTCGTGCAGATCGTCGTCTACACCGGCGCGATCATGATGCTGTTCCTCTTCGTCGTCATGCTGGTCGGCGTCACGGCCGCCGACTCGCTGAAGGAGACCATCAGGGGCCAGCGCTGGCTGGCCGCGGGCTGCGGTCTCGGCTTCGGCGTCCTGCTGATCGCGGGCATCGGCAACGCCTCGCTGAACAGTTTCAACGGGCTCGGCGTCGCCAACGCCCAGCACGGCGGGAACGTCGAGGGGCTGGCCAGCCTCATCTTCACCAAGTACGTCTTCGCCTTCGAGATCACCGGCGCCCTGCTGATCACCGCGACGGTCGGCGCGATGGTGCTCACCCACCGCGAGCGCACCGAACGCGCCCGTACGCAGCGGGAGTTGTCCGAGGCCCGGGTGCGCGGCAGTCAGCTGCCGCCGCTGCCCGCCCCGGGCGTCTACGCCCGGCACAACGCGGTGGACATCCCCGGTCTGCTCCCGGACGGCACCCCGTCCGAGCTCACCGTCATGCGGACGCTGCGCGAACGCGGTCAGGTCCGTGACGTGTCGGGCGAATCCCTGGAGCAGTTGCGGGCTCTGGAGCAGCGCTCCGAGGAGCGGCTCGGCCGCGACAACGAAGACGAGGAGGTCGCCAAGTGAATCCGGTCAACTACCTCTATCTCGCCGCCCTGTTGTTCACCATCGGCGCGGCCGGGGTGCTGATCCGGCGGAACGCGATCGTCCTGTTCATGTGCGTGGAGCTGATGCTCAACGCCTGCAACCTCGCTTTCGTGACCTTCTCCCGGATGCACGGCAACCTCGACGGCCAGATCATCGCGTTCTTCACGATGGTCGTCGCCGCCGCGGAGGTCGTGGTGGGGCTCGCGATCATCGTGTCGGTGTTCCGTTCCCGCCACTCGGCCTCGGTCGACGACGCCGGCCTGATGAAGCTGTAAGGGGACGTTGAATCGTGGAGAACCTGATTGCGCTGCTCGTCGCGGCGCCTCTGCTCGGAGCGGCGGTCCTGCTCTGCGGCGGCCGACGGCTCGACCGCTCCGGACACTGGATCGGCACCCTGCTCGCCGCCGCGTCGTTCGTCGTCGGCGCGGTGCTCTTCCTCGACATGCTGGGGCGGACGGCCGATGACCGGGCGCTGCACCAGAAGCTTTTCAGCTGGATCCCGGTCGAGGGCTTCCGGGCCGATGTGGCCTTCCAGCTCGACCAGTTGTCGATGACGTTCGTGCTGCTGATCACCGGTGTGGGCACCCTGATCCACATCTACTCGATCGGCTACATGGAGCACGACGAACGCCGTCGCCGCTTCTTCGGCTATCTGAACCTGTTCCTCGCGGCGATGCTGCTGTTGGTCCTCGCCGACAACTACCTGCTGCTGTACGCGGGATGGGAGGGCGTCGGCCTCGCCTCGTACCTGCTGATCGGCTTCTGGCAGCACAAGCCGAGCGCGGCCACCGCCGCGAAGAAGGCGTTCCTGGTCAACCGGGTCGGCGACATGGGCCTGTCGATCGCCATCATGCTGATGTTCACCACGTTCGGCACCTTCGCCTTCGGGCCGGTGCTGGCGTCGACGGGGGACACGAGCGAGGGCAAGCTGACGGCGATCGGCCTGATGCTGCTGCTCGCCGCCTGCGGCAAGTCGGCCCAGGTGCCGCTCCAGTCCTGGCTCGGTGACGCGATGGAGGGCCCGACCCCGGTCTCGGCCCTCATCCACGCCGCGACCATGGTGACCGCGGGCGTCTACCTCATCGTCCGGTCCGGCGCGATCTTCGACGCGGCACCGGACGCGCAGCTGGTCGTGGTGATCGTCGGCGCGGTCACGCTCCTGTTCGGTGCGATCGTCGGTTGCGCGAAGGACGACATCAAGAAGGCCCTCGCCGGGTCGACGATGTCGCAGATCGGCTACATGATCCTGGCCGCCGGGCTCGGCCCGATCGGCTACGTCTTCGCGATCATGCACCTGGTGACGCACGGCTTCTTCAAGGCCGGACTCTTCCTCGGCGCCGGTTCGGTCATGCACGGCATGAACGACGAGGTCGACATGCGGAAGTTCGGCGGCCTCAGGACGTACATGCCGGTCACCTTCATCACCTTCGGCCTCGGCTACCTGGCCATCATCGGCTTCCCCGGCCTGTCCGGCTTCTTCTCCAAGGACAAGATCATCGAGGCGGCCTTCGCCAAGGGCGGTACCGAGGGCTGGATCCTCGGCTCGGTCGCCCTGCTGGGCGCCGCGATCACCGCGTTCTACATGACGCGCGTGATGCTGCTGACGTTCTTCGGCGAGAAGCGCTGGCAGCCGGACGCGGACGGCAACGAGCCGCACCCGCACGAGTCCCCGAAGTCGATGACCATCCCCATGATCGTCCTCGCCTTCGGCTCGGTCTTCGCGGGCGGGCTGTTCTCCATCGGCGACCGCTTCCTGAACTGGCTGGAGCCGGTCACCGGACACAGCCACGGACACGCCCCGATCGGCGCCACCACCGTCACGGCCGCCACCATGGTGGTCCTCGCCGTCGGGGTCGCCATCGCCTGGGCGATGTACGGACGCAAGCCGGTCCCGGTCACCGCCCCGCGCGGCTCGCTGCTCACCCGGGCCGCCCGCCGCGACCTCCTCCAGGACGACTTCAACCACGTGGTCCTGGTCCGCGGCGGCGAGCACCTCACCCGCTCCCTGGTGTACGTCGACCACACCCTGGTCGACGGGGTCGTCAACGGCACGGCCGCCACGATGGGCGGGCTCTCCGGCCGGCTGCGCAAGCTGCAGAACGGCTACGCCCGCTCCTACGCGGTCTCGATGTTCGGCGGTACGGCGATCGTCATCGCCGCGACCCTGCTGATGAGGGCGGTCTGATCACATGTCCTTTCCCCTCCTGACAGCGACGGCGGCGCTCCCGGCCATCGGCGCGATCGCCACCGCCGCCGTCCCGGCCGCCCGGCGTACCGCCGCCAAATGGACCGCGCTGGTGTTCTCGCTGGCCACACTCGTCCTGGCGGGCGTCGCGCTCGCCCGGTTCGAGCCCGGCGGCCCGCGCTACCAGCTCACCGAATCGCACGCCTGGATCAAGGACTTCGGGGTCCGGTACGAACTGGGCGTGGACGGCATCGGGGTCGCGCTCATGGCGCTCACCGCCCTGTTGCTGCCCTTCATCATCCTGGCGGCCTGGCACGACGCCGACCCTCTGGAGAACAGGAGCCGCCGCTGGCGGCCCACGCAGGGCTTCTTCGCCCTGATGCTGATGACCGAGGCGATGGTGATCCTCTCCTTCGAGGCCACCGACGTCTTCCTCTTCTACGTCCTGTTCGAAGCCATGCTCATCCCGATGTACTTCCTCATCGGCGGCTTCGGGGACCGGGCCACCTCCGCCGCGGCGGACGGCGGCGAGGAGAACGCGGCGGCGCAGCGCTCCTACGCCGCGGTGAAGTTCCTCCTCTACAACCTGGCCGGCGGCCTGATCATGCTGGCCGCCGTGATCGGGCTGTACGTGGTCGCGGGGACGTTCTCGCTCTCCGAGATCGCCGAGGCCCGCGCCAACGGCTCGCTGTCCATGGCGACGAGCACCGAACGCTGGCTGTTCCTCGGGTTCTTCTTCGCCTTCGCGGTGAAGGCCCCGCTGTGGCCGCTGCACACCTGGCTGCCCAACGCCATGGGCGAGGCGACCTCCCCGGTCGCCGTCCTGATCACCGCGGTCGTCGACAAGGTCGGCACCTTCGCGATGCTCCGCTTCTGCCTCCAGCTCTTCCCGGAGGCCAGCAAGTGGGCGACGCCGGTGATCGTCGTCCTGGCGCTGATCAGCATCGTCTACGGGGCGCTGCTCGCCGTCGGCCAGCGCGACATCAAGCGCCTGATCGCCTACGCCTCGATCTCGCACTTCGGCTTCATCGTCCTGGGCATCTTCGCGATGACCAGCCAGGGCCAGTCCGGTGCCACGCTCTACATGGTCAACCACGGGATCTCGACCGCCGCGCTGATGCTGGTGGCGGGCTTCCTGATCACCCGGCGCGGCTCGCGGCTCATCGCCGACTACGGCGGGGTGCAGAAGGTGGCCCCGGTGCTGGCGGGCACCTTCCTGATCGGCGGCCTGGCGACCCTGTCGCTGCCCGGACTCGCCCCGTTCGTCAGCGAGTTCCTGGTCCTGGTCGGCGCGTTCAGCGCGTACCCGGCGGCGGGCATCATCGCCACCACCGGCATCGTGCTCGCCGCGCTGTACGTCCTCGTCCTCTACCAGCGGACGATGACCGGCCCGGTGAAGGCCGAGGTCAGCGGCATGCCGGACCTCAAGGTCCGGGAGCTGGCGGTGGTCGTCCCGCTGATCGCGCTGCTGCTCTTCCTGGGGGTCTACCCGAAGCCGCTGACCGAGATCGTCAACCCGGCGGTGCAGCACACCATGTCGGACGTCCAGAAGAAGGACCCCCAGCCTGAGGTGGAGGCCGCCAAGTGAGCGCATCAGCTGTCCACAGCCTGTGGGCAACGGCGGGCGGGGTGACCTCTGCCGCCCCGGCCGAGAAATTCAAGGCCCCGGTCATCGAGTACACCCAGCTCATGCCGGTCCTCATCGTGATCGGCGTGGCCGTGGTGGGCGTGCTCGTCGAGGCGTTCGTGCCGCGCCGGTCCCGCTACTACACGCAGGTCTTCCTGACCGTCGTCGCCCTCGCCGCCGCGTTCGCCGCGGTCGTCGGCCTCGCCGCCGGGGGGTACGGCACCACCAAGGCGCACATCGCGGCGATGGGCGCCATCGCGATCGACGGCCCGACGCTGTTCCTGCAGGGCACCATCCTGCTGACCTCGCTGGTCGCGGTCTTCACCTTCGCCGAGCGGCGGCTCGACCCCGCCTCGCACGGAAACAACGTCGACTCCTTCGCCGCGCAGGCCGCCTCGGTGCCCGGCAGCGACAGCGAGAAGGCAGCGGTCCGGGCCGGGTTCACCACCACCGAGGTCTTCCCGCTGGTCCTCTTCTCGATCGCCGGCATGCTGGTCTTCCCGGCCGCCAACGACCTGCTGACGCTCTTCGTGGCCCTGGAGGTCTTCTCCCTCCCGCTCTACCTGCTCTGCGCCGTCGCCCGCCGCAAGCGGCTGATGTCGCAGGAGGCCGCGGTGAAGTACTTCCTGCTCGGCGCCTTCTCGTCGGCGTTCCTGCTCTTCGGGATCGCCCTGCTGTACGGCTACGCGGGCTCCGTGTCGTACGCCACGATCGCGAGCGTGGTCGACGGCTCCGTCACGAAGATCGACCCGGCGCTCGCCGCCACCATGGGCAACGACGCGCTGCTGCTGATCGGCGGCGCGATGATCCTCACCGGTCTGCTCTTCAAGGTCGGAGCCGTCCCCTTCCACATGTGGACCCCGGACGTCTACCAGGGCGCCCCGACCCCGGTCACCGGCTTCATGGCCGCCGCCACCAAGGTCGCCGCGTTCGGCGCGCTGCTGCGCCTGCTGTACGTGGTGCTGCCGGGCCTCACCTGGGACTGGCGCCCGGTCATGTGGGGCATCGCGATCGTCACCATGCTGGGCGGTGCGATCGTCGCCATCACCCAGACCGACATCAAGCGGCTGCTCGCCTACTCCTCGATCGCGCACGCCGGGTTCATCCTCGCCGGTGTCATCGCGGCCACCCCGGACGGCATCTCGTCGGTCCTCTTCTACCTGGGCGCGTACTCCTTCGTGACGGTCGGCGCGTTCGCCGTCGTCACCCTGGTGCGCGACGCGGGCGGCGAGGCGACGCACCTGTCGAAGTGGGCCGGGCTCGGTCGGCGCTCGCCGCTGGTCGCCGCGGTCTTCGCGGTGTTCCTGCTGGCCTTCGCCGGTATCCCGCTGACCTCCGGGTTCTCCGGGAAGTTCGCCGTCTTCAAGGCGGCGGCGGACGGCGGCGCGGGAGGGCTGGTCGTGGTCGGTGTGATCTCGTCGGCGATCGCCGCGTTCTTCTACATCCGGGTCATCGTGCTGATGTTCTTCAGCGAGCCGAAGGCGGACGGCCCGACGGTCGCCGTCCCGTCCCCGCTGACGATGACCACGATCGCCGTCGGTGTCGCGGTCACGCTGGTGCTGGGCCTGGCCCCGCAGTACTTCCTGGACCTGGCCGGTCAGGCGGGAGTCTTCGTGAGGTAGCGCACACACCTCTCCACGCAGCGGTGCGCAGGCACCGCCGCGGCGGCGCCGGACGGGCTTCGGAAGTCAAGCCCGTCCGGCGCTGTCGTACCCGGCACCTATCGTGGCAGGGGAGCGGTGATCGGGACGGGCCACGGACGACACCGGGAACCAGGCGGCACGAGCACGACGGGCGGGACCATGGATGTGACCGAGAGCGACGCACGGCAGACCCTCCACCGGGTGTTCGGGTACGAATCGTTCCGCGGCGAGCAGGAAGCGATCGTCGACCACGTGGTGGCGGGCGGCGACGCCGTCGTGCTCATGCCCACCGGCGGCGGCAAGTCCCTCTGCTACCAGATCCCGGCCCTGGTCCGCTCCGGCACGGGGGTGGTCGTCTCGCCCCTGATCGCCCTCATGCAGGACCAGGTCGACGCGCTTCGCGCGCTCGGTGTCCGGGCCGGCTTCATCAACTCCACGCAGGACTTCGACGAGCGCCGCTCCATGGAGGCCCAGTTCCTCGCGGGCGAGCTCGACGTGCTCTACCTGGCCCCGGAGCGGCTGCGGCTGGACTCCACGCTCGGCCTGCTCTCCCGGGGCGAGATCTCCGTCTTCGCCATCGACGAGGCGCACTGCGTCGCCCAGTGGGGCCACGACTTCCGCCCGGACTACCTGGCCCTCTCGGTCCTCGGCGAGCGCTGGCCCGACGTCCCGCGCATCGCCCTGACGGCCACCGCGACGAACGCCACGCACCAGGAGATCACCCAGCGTCTGGGCATGCCCGACGCCAAGCACTTCGTCGCCAGCTTCGACCGGCCCAACATCCAGTACCGGATCGTGCCCAAGGCCGATCCGAAGAAGCAACTGCTCTCCTTCCTCAAGGAGGAGCACGCCGGGGACGCGGGCATCGTCTACTGCCTCTCGCGCAACTCGACCGAGAAGACCGCCGAGTACCTCTGCCGCAACGGCATCGAGGCCGTGCCGTACCACGCGGGCCTGGACGCGGGCACCCGTGCCGCCCACCAGTCCCGGTTCCTGCGCGAGGAGGGTTTGGTCGTCGTCGCGACCATCGCCTTCGGCATGGGCATCGACAAGCCGGACGTCCGTTTCGTCGCCCATCTCGACCTGCCGAAGTCGGTCGAGGGCTACTACCAGGAGACCGGCCGCGCGGGCCGTGACGGGCTGCCGTCCACGGCCTGGATGGCCTACGGGCTCCAGGACGTCGTCCAGCAGCGCAAGCTCATCCAGGGCGGCGAGGGCGACGAGTCCTTCCGCCGCCGGGCCGCCTCCCACCTCGACTCGATGCTCGCGCTGTGCGAGACGGCCCGGTGCCGGCGCGGCCAGCTGCTGAAGTACTTCGGCCAGGAGCCGACGGCCGCGGCCTGCGGCAACTGCGACACCTGCCTCACCCCGCCCGAGACCTGGGACGGCACGGTCGCCGCCCAGAAGCTGCTGTCCTCGGTGGTGCGGCTGAAGCGGGAGCGCGGACAGAAGTTCGGCGCCGGTCAGATCATCGACATCCTGCTCGGCCGCAAGACGGCCAAGGTCATCCAGTTCGACCACGACCAGCTCTCGGTCTTCGGGATCGGCGAGGAGCTGTCCGAGGCCGAATGGCGCGGAGTCGTACGGCAGTTGCTCGCCCAGGGGCTGCTCGCGGTCGAGGGCGAGTACGGCACGCTGGTGCTGACCGAGGGCAGCGGGGCGGTGCTCCAGCGGCAGCGCGAGGTGCCGCTGCGCAAGGAGGCGGCGAAGCCCGCCTCGCGCTCCGCGAAGGCCGAACGCAAGGCGAAGTCCCAGACGGCCGCCGCCGAACTGGCGCCGGAGGCCGTGCCGGTCTTCGAGGCGCTGCGGGCCTGGCGCGGTGCGCGGGCGAAGGAGCAGGGCGTCCCGGCGTACGTCATCTTCCACGACGCGACGCTGCGCGAGATCGCCGCGGTGCGGCCGGACACGCTGTCCGCGCTGGGCGGGATCAGCGGCCTCGGCGAGAAGAAGCTCGCGACCCACGGGGAAGGCGTGCTGGAGGTCCTGGCGGAGTTCGCCGGTGGTGCGGCGGGCGAGCCGGGGGACGCGGG
Source organism: Streptomyces sp. NPDC056061 (assembly GCF_042266885.1). NCBI lineage: Bacteria > Bacillati > Actinomycetota > Actinomycetes > Kitasatosporales > Streptomycetaceae > Streptomyces > Streptomyces sp. NPDC056061. The sequence continues at coordinate 207,405 of NZ_JBHJWQ010000004.1, forward strand.
GGAGGCGCGGCAGGAGGCACTGGTGGAGGCCGGTTCCGGTGCGGCGGCGCCCGGTGCGGATGCGGGCGCGGGGCGGGGCGGGTCCGTTCCGGACGCTCCCGTCGCGGCGGCGTCCGCACCGGCCGTGCGGGCGTCGGCCCCGTCGGCCGCCCCCGACGACGATCCGGAGTTCGGCTGGGACGAGGAGCCGCCGCCCGAGTTCGAGTGAGCCCGTGCGGCGGGCGGGGCAAGGGGGCGGTGGTGCCGGGGCTATTCCGGGGCCGCCGCCCGGCGGCGCGGCGTGATGGCACCGAGGTCCAGGTCGACCGGGAAGGGGACGGAGACCTTCATCCGGTCGTGGAAGATCCCGGTGGAGGTGTAGGCGTAGGCCCCGGTCGACGGTTCCAGCTCGAAGACGTAGACGACTGCCCTGCCGTCGTGGTTCTCGACACGCCAGTAGTGGGGGATGCGAGCCCGTGCGTACTTCACGGGTTTGGTCTCCCGGTCGCGGGTCAGGGACTCGTCGGACACGACCTCGATGGCGAGATGCACGGACGAGGCAGGGAAGCGGGTCTGGCTCGCATCCCGGACGACCTCGTCGTCGACGACGATCACATCGGGTTCGGGCCGGTTGTGACGGTCGATGTCGATGGTGAACTCGCGCACGACCTCCAGGCCGGAGGGGACCAGCGATTGCAGCTGCCATTCGAAGAAGCTGACCGCGCGTGAATGGAACAGCGTCTGCGGACTCACGAAAACAAGGCTCCCGTCGATCAGCTCCGTATGCGGAGGCAGGTTCGGGAGTGTGTCCAGGTCATCGGCGGTCCAGCCGCCCACGGGCGGAACCGCCCACCTCGGTTCTTCGCCCCCGGGTTCGACGCTCATCAGTGCTCCCATGCACGGAGTCTCGCGGATCTGTCCAGCGTATCGACCCGGAACCGGTTCGGACTCGCGCGAACAGGTGAACCGGTCGGGAACCGTTGACGGCCGCGCCCTCGGGGACGCGGCCGTTGACGGGGAGGGGCGGACGGAGGCCGATGTCAGACGGACGGGACGATGCGCCCCGTCACCTCGCCGAGCCCGATCCGGGTGCCGTCCGGGCCGGGGGCCCAGGCCGTCATCGTCACGGTGTCGCCGTCCTCCAGGAAGGTCCGCTTGCCGTCGGCGAGGTCCAGCGGCTCGCTGCCGTTCCAGGTCAGCTCCAGCAGCGAACCGCGCCGGCCCGGCTCGGCGCCGCTGACCGTGCCGGAGCCGTACAGGTCGCCGGTGCGCAGCGAGGCGCCGTTCACCGTCATCTGGGCCAGCATCTGGGCGGGCGTCCAGTACATGGTGGCGAACGGCGGCTCGGCGACCTGCTGCCCGTTGATCGCGACGGAGATCCGCAGGTCCAGCCCGCCGCCCCGGTCCTCGTCGCGGTCCTCCAGGTAGGGGAGGAGCGGGAAGTCGCGGGCGGGCGGCGCGGTCCAGGCGTCCTCCAGGGCCTCCAGCGGAGTCACCCATGCCGATACGGAGGTGGCGAAGGACTTGCCGAGGAACGGGCCGAGCGGGACGTACTCCCAGGCCTGGATGTCCCGCGCGGACCAGTCGTTGAGCAGCGAGAGCCCGAAGACGTGCTCGCGGAAGTCGGCGAGCGGGACCGGGCGGCCGTGCTCGGAGCCGACGCCGACGACGAAGCCGACCTCGGCCTCGATGTCGAGCTTGACGGACGGGCCGAAGACCGGGGCGGCGTCGGCAGGCGTCTTGCGCTGGCCGGACGGCCGCACCACGTCCGTGCCGGAGACGACGACCGTGCCGGACCGGCCGTGGTAACCGATCGGCAGGTGCTTCCAGTTGGGGGTCAGCGGCTCGCCGTTCGGCCGGAAGATCTTCCCGACGTTGGTGGCGTGGTGCTCGCTCGCGTAGAAGTCGACGTAGTCCGCGACCCGGTACGGCAGGTGCAGCGTGACGGACTCGACGGGGTGCAGCAGCGGTTCGATGTCCGGGCGGTGCGCCGGGACCGTCACCCAGGAGATCAGCGCCCGCCGGACGTCCCGCCAGGCGGTGCGGCCGGCGGCCAGCAGCTCGGTCAGGTCCGGCTGGGCGAGGAGCCGCGCGTAGGGCGAGCCGAGCGCGTGCGCGGCGGCCCCGGCGTCCAGCACGTGGTCGCCGATGCGGACGCCGACCCGGCGGTCCTCGGGGTGGTCGGGGGTGGAGAACACACCGTACGGAAGGTTGTGCGGGCCGAAGGGGTCGCCGTCGGCCAGATCGAGCGGGCTGCTCTGCTCGGGCATGTGTTGCCGCCTCGCTTTCCAGGTCGCTTGGGGGACACGTTACGTCGGCGGCCGTCCCGGCGGGGAGTGTCTCAACTGCCCGCCGATGCCCGGAAAGCTCCGCCGTGTCCCAGGTGTGCGAGGCCACCGGGGACACGGCGGAAGCACGGACTCAGCCCGCCGTGCGCGGGATCCGCTTCTCCCAGGTGCGGTGGAAGACGACCTCGCCGCCGTCCCGGCAGATCACCTCGTCGGAGGTGATGAAGTCGGTCTCGTCCGCACCGATCTCGGAACGCGTCTCGATCTGCACGTCCCAGGCCATCTCCGGCCGGTGCAGCCGGATCGTCCAGTCGGAGCGGGTGCGTGCGGAGAGCGGGTCGTCCTGCTGGACGGTGTACGTCTCCAGGGCGTCCTCGGTGAATTCGAGACCGTCCGGGTAGAGACGGGTGCCGCCGTAGCGCGGGTCGACCTCCAGCCGCCATTCGCCCTTGGCGACGTCCCGGACCACCAGGCGCTCGGGCCGCTGCTCGTCCAGCGGCACCGGGTGGACGACGCCGAGCGGCGGCGACTGCTCCGGCTCCTCGAACCGGATCTCCGGATCCTCGGTGTGCCGGCGCACCGGAAGTTCGACGAAGCTCCCGTCGGCGTCCAGGGTGAAGCCCACCGACCCGGGCTGCGGCCAGATCCACGGCCAGTAGGCGGAGGAGACGGCGAGCCTGATCCGGTGGCCGGGCGGGAAGGTGTGGCCGATGCCGTTCAGCTCGAAGGTCACCTCCTCGGTCGCGCCGACCGGCCAGTCCACGGCGCGGTCGCGGCCGTGCCGGGCGGAGAGGTTGAGCGCGCCCCGGGTGACGAGGGTGGAGGAGCCGTCCGGCGCGACGTCGCAGAGCCGGGCGATCGCCTGCCCGCGCGGCACGTCCATGCGCAGGCGCAGGGTCACCCGGGGCCGTCCCAGGATCTCGATCGGCGTGTCCTCGACCGGGAACTCGAAGCAGGCCGACTTGGCGTCCTCGTCGCGCTGGTCGGGCGGCAGGTCGGCGTCGTTGCCGAAGGGGAAGAAGCGGCCCGCGTCCAGGCCGGTCTGCTGCGGCGAGTCGACGGTCTGCGGGCCGCCCCGCAGGGCGTACGCGACGGTCTCGACGTTCGGGGACGGCCAGGCGGTGTCGCCGACCCAGCGGCCGGGCAGCGTCTCGTACGCCGTGGCGGGCCGGTGCGACTCGCTGATCCAGGACCGCAGCAGCGGCTCGGCCATGATGCCGGTGTCCTCGCCCTTGAGGTGCTGGTCCCACCAGCGAAGCGTCTCCTGGAGGAAGCCGATCGCCGGGCCGGGCGGCAGGCCGCGGTCCGGGTACTGGTGCGACCACGGGCCGATCAGCCCGCGCACCCGGTCCGGCGGAAGGTGTTCGACGAGCCGCAGCACGGTGTCGCGGTACGGGTCGTGCCAGCCGCCGACCGCGAGCACGTTGGCCCGGATCGCGGAGTAGTCCTCGCAGACGCTGCCGTGCTTCCAGTAGGCGTCGCGGGTCTGGTGCCCCAGCCAGGTGTGGATGAACGGCTCGACCTTCTCCAGCCGCTCCAGCCACATGTCCTTCCAGCCCGCGCCGACCTGGGCCGGGTCCGGCGGGCGGGAGACGAAGGCCAGCATGGTGGCGGCCCAGGCGTGCATGTCGACGCCGAGGACCGAGCCGCCCATGTAGTGGACGTCGTTGTCGTAGCGGTCGTCGGTCGAGCAGACGGTGACGACGGCCTTCAGCGGCTCGGGGGCCAGGGCGGCGATCTGGAGCGAGTTGAAGCCGCCCCAGGAGATGCCGAACATGCCGACCCGGCCCGAGCACCATTCCTGCTGGGCCAGCCAGTGGATGACGGCGACGCCGTCGGCGAGTTCCGTGGCGTCGTACTCGTCGCCCGGCATGCCCTCGCTGTTGCCGTGGCCGCGCACGTCCACCCGGACCGAGGCGTAGCCGTGGCCCGCGTACCAGGGGTGGCGCTGCCAGTCGCGCGGGGCCGTCCAGTCGCCCAGCCGGTACGGCAGGTATTCGAGGAGCGCGGGCACGGGTTCGTCGGTGACCGGCCGCCAGATCCGGGCGTACAGCCGGGTGCCGTCCGGCAGCGGGATGCGGACGTCCTCATGGGTGGTCTCGTACGGGAACGTGGTGCGGATGTGCATGGCGGTACCTCAGTGGACGGGGTGCATGGTGCGTCTGAGCCAGGGGGCGGCGGCGATGACGGCAATACCGGCCACCACCGCGATCGCGCCGTTGATGCCGAAGTAGGCGGGGTTGGAGACCTCGCCGTAGAGCTTCACGACCTGGGCCTGGATGCCGTTGGCGAGGGCCAGCGAGAGGAACCAGAGCGCCATCGTCTGGCCGGAGAACGCCTTGGGCGCGAGCTTGGTGGACGCGGACATGCCGGAGGTCTCCAGCAGGATGTCGCCCAGCCCGAGCAGCAGGTACGAGCCGACGATCCACCAGGCGGCCATCTTGTACGTGTCGCCGGTGTGCCCGGAGGTCGGCAGCACCATCAGCAGGAAGGAGAGCCCGCCGAGGACCACCCCGATCGCGATCTTGTTGGAGGCATGCGGCTGGCGCGGCCCCATCCGGGCCCAGACCGCGGCCACCACCGGGGCGAGTGCGACCTCGAAGGCACCGAGCGCGGAGGCGTACCAGCTCGCCGGGAAGTGGAAGCCGAAGATCTCGGTGCGGGCGTTGGTCGACGCGAGCAGAATCATCGTCGAGTACGCCTGGAAGAGGATGAAGTTGAAGACGACCGAGGCCAGGAACAGCACCACGTACGGGCGCAGCCTGCCGCGCTCCTCGGCGGTGACCTGCCGGCTGCGGAACATCACCGCGAAGTAGACGACCGGCGCGATCACCGAGATGAGGGTGAGCGCGTCGACGACACGGCCCATGGTGAGCCATCCCGTCAGCGACAGTGCGGTGGTGACGGCGGCCACCACGACGGCGCCGATCACGATGAGCCGCACGGCACGCCGCATCGGCTCCGGCGCCAGCGCGAATTCGGCGCTGTGCTTTCGCCCGGCCAGGTGACGCCGGCCCAGCACGTACTGGATCAGACCGAGGGTCATGCCGAAGGCCGCGGCGGAGAAGCCCCAGTGCCAGCTCGCGTGGTCGCCGAGCCAGCCGGTGACCAGCGGCCCGAGGAACGCGCCGATGTTGATGCCCATGTAGTAGAGCGCGAATCCGGCGTCGCGGCGCTCGTCGTCGGTACGGTAGAGCTTGCCGACCATCGATGCCACATTGGGCTTGAGCAGCCCGGTCCCGGCGCTGATCAGGCCGAGGCCGGTCCAGGTCATGGCGTCGGTGGGCACGGCCATGGCGTAGTGCCCGAAGGCGATGAGGATCCCGCCGTACAGCACGGCGCGGTACGAGCCGAGGATCCGGTCGGCCAGCCAGCCCCCGGCGACGGACACCAGGTAGACCAGGGTGCCGTAGGCGGCCGATACGGAGGCTGCGGTGCCCGCGTCCAGGCCCATGCCGCCGCGGGCGACGGTATCGGCGAAATAGAGGACCAGGATCGCCTGCATGCCCAGGAACGAGAACCGTTCCCAGACTTCCAGGCCGGACAGCGTCATCAGTCCCCGCGGCTGGCCGAAAAAGGCATGGTCGTCGCCGGGCGGGGGCTGGGTCGGTTCGGTGTCGGTGGTCGTGTGGGACAAAAGGAGGACTCCTGATCGTATGAGCTGATCTCGAACATACCGGCGGTGGCGGGAAGGCGCCCACGGTGATCCAAAGGGGACCGGATACGCTGACTTGAGTGATGACAGCGACACATCGACATTCCGTGTGATCGTCAGCAGACAGGAGATCCCCTCGTGACCGTCGTCGGGCCGTTCGGACTGAGCGTGCGGGACCGCGCTCTTGAGGCCGATGTCCAGGCCGGTTTGGCTGCTGTCGAGTCCGGGCTGCTCGATGCCACCAAGAGCGGCGTGCCCTTCATCACGGAGGCCGCACAGCATCTGGTGCGCGCCGGGGGCAAACGTTTCCGGCCACTGCTGGCCATACTGTCCGCCCGGTTCGGCGACCCGTACGCGCCCGGCATCGTGCCCGCGGCCGTCGTCGTCGAGCTGACCCATCTCGCGACGCTGTACCACGACGACGTGATGGACGAGGCCGATGTGCGCCGCGGCGTCGAGAGCGCCAACAGCCGTTGGGGCAACTCGCTGGCCGTGCTGACCGGGGACTTCCTCTTCGCCCGTGCCTCGCACATACTGGCCGACCTCGGCCCGGAGGCCGTCCGCATCCAGGCGGAGGCGTTCGAGCGGCTGGTCACCGGTCAGATCCTGGAGACCGCGGGCCCGGACGGCCGCGACCCGGTGGAGCACTACCTCGACGTGCTGAGCGGCAAGACCGGCTCGCTGATCGCGGTGGCCTGCCGGTTCGGCGCGCTGATGGCCGGTGCGGACGAGGCGGCCGTCGACATCCTCACCCAGTACGGGGAGCGGCTCGGCGTCGCCTTCCAGCTCGCCGACGACGTGCTCGACATCGCCTCCGACTCCCACGAGTCCGGCAAGACCCCCGGCACCGACCTGCGCGAGGGCATCCCCACCCTCCCGGTGCTCCACCTGCGGGCGCGGGCGGCGGCCGAGGGCCGGCCGGAGGACCTGGAGCTCGTCGCCCTCCTCGACGGCGGCCTCGCCGACGACGCCCGGCACGCCGAGGCGCTGCGCAGGCTCCGCGCCCACCCGGCGCTGGAGCAGGCCCGGCGGGACACCGTCCGGTACGCCGAGGCGGCACGCCGGACGCTGGCCCCGCTGCCCGAGGGGTACGCGAAGGCCGCGCTGGAGGAGATGTGCGACGCGGTGGTGCACCGCGCGGGCTGAGCGGTGCGCGCCGTCTCCGTCAGACCTCGGCCGCACGGTTCCCCTACGGGACGGGGGAGGGGCGCACGACCGGTGTCATCCCGGAGAGGTAGGCGGAGTTGATCCCCTCGGGTGACGTCTTCGCGCCGTCGATTTGGTCGGATGGAGCACATCCGCTCCTGAACGAATCGGGCGAGAACGGCGGCACGGAGTGGACGAGTGCATCCCGGACGGAAGCCGCCGACCACGGAGGTAGGGCATACATATGGCACCGAACGACAGCGCAGCGACCGACGGCGGAACCAGGGGCGCCGCCGCCCGCCGGAAGGCGGCCCGGTACGCCGTCCCGGTCGCGGTGGCGGGGGTGGCGGCAGCGACGATCGGGCTCGTCCCGGCGCTCGCGAGCACCGGTGACCCCGATCTGCCGAAGATCACCGCACAGCAGCTCATCGAGAAGATCGCCGCTTCCGACACCCAGCAGCTCTCCGGAACGGTGCAGATCAGCACGGACCTCGGCCTCCCGTCCTTCGGCGGCCTGGCCGACGCCTTCGTCCAGGGCGGCGGCCCCGGTGGCGGCAAGGGCGGATCGAGCGCCGACCCGCAGGCGAAGCTGACGGAACTGGCGTCCGGCACGCACACCCTGCGGATCGCCGCCGACGGCCCCGACCGGCAGCGGCTCTCCGTCCTGGACAGCGCGACGGAGTACAGCCTGATTCGCAACGGCGCCGAGGTCTGGGCGTACGACAGCGGCAGCAACCAGGCGTACCACGCCACGGAGGACCGTGCCGCGGCGAAGAAGGACGACCGCTCGGCCCCGGTCCCCGACTCCGTGCCGACCACGCCGAAGGCGCTCGCCGAACAGGTGCTGAAGACCGCGGGCCCCACCACCTCGGTGACGGTCGACGGGACGGCGCGGGTCGCCGGGCGCGACGCGTACAAGCTGGTCGTCAAGCCGAAGCAGAGCGGCTCCACGATCGCCTCGGTCACCGTCGCGGTCGACGCGAAGAACGGCGTGCCGCTGAAGTTCAGCCTGCTGCCGAGCGGCGGCGGCAAGGCCGTCGTCGACGCCGGATTCACCCAGGTCGACTTCGCGAAGCCGGCCGCCTCCTCGTTCACCTTCACCCCGCCCAAGGGCGCCGAGGTGACCGAGGCCGACGACGCGAAGGCGCAGCACCGCGGGTCCGATGGTCCGGAGGGCCTGGGCATCCTGCCGGGCGCCGGGGAACTGGGTTCCGGGAAACTGGGCATCGGGGGCGAGGGGACCGACGGACTCAAGGGCCCGAAGGTCATCGGCGAGGGCTGGAACGCGATCGCCGAGATCACCGTCCCGGGCGGCTCGGGGCTTCCCTCGAAGGCGTCGGGCGAGGTGCCTGCCGAGGCGCAGCAGTTCCTGGACGCGCTGGGCGACAAGGTCTCCGGGAAGTTCGGCTCGGGCACGGTCTTCAAGACCCGCCTGGTCAACACGCTGATGACGGACAGCGGCAAGGTGTACGTCGGTGCCGTCACGCCGGAGGCCCTGGTCGAGGCCGCCGACAACGCCTCCTGACGTCGGGGCGCGGCACATCGCCGCTCGTCGCCGTCCACCCGCCCCGCCGTACCCTCCGTACGGCGGGGCGGGCCGTTGCGGACCGTCCGGCCGGTCGCGCCCGGCCCCGTCCGCCCGCCTTCCCCCGGTCCCGTCCGCCCACCCTGCCGGACCGGCCCGCCCATGACCCTCCGCCCACATTCCGCCGGGCCCGATCCGGCCCGGCCCGGCGGCCCGACCCGACCCGACCCAGGGAGCCACGTATGACAGAGCCCGGGACCGCCACCGAGCGGGGCGCGGCGGCTGCGTCCGGCCCGGTGATCGAGACACGGGGCCTCACCAAGCGGTACGGCGCGGGCAGGCCCGCCGTCGACGGCCTCGACCTCGCCGTACCGGCCGGGAGCGTCTTCGGGTTCCTCGGTCCGAACGGCTCCGGCAAGACCACGACGATCCGGATGCTGATGGGCCTGATCGAGCCGACGTCCGGCACCGCGCACGTGCTCGGCGGCCCCATGCCGGGCGCGGCCCGTTCGGTCCTCCCACAGGTCGGCGCGCTGATCGAGGGACCGGCGCTGTACGGCTTCCTGAACGGCCGGGACAACCTGCTGCGGTACGACTCCGCCGACCCGACCGCCGATCCGCGCACCCGCCGGGCCCGGGTCGAGCAGGCCCTGGACCGGGTCGGGCTCGCCGCGGCGGCCGGCCGGAGGGCCAGGGCGTACTCGCTCGGCATGAAACAGCGTCTCGGCCTCGCGGCGGCCCTGCTCCGGCCGCGCCGCCTGCTCGTGCTCGACGAGCCGACCAACGGCCTGGACCCGCAGGGGATGCGGGAGATCCGCACCCTGGTCAGGGACCTGGCGGCGGACGGCACCACCGTCTTCCTCTCCTCCCACCTCCTCGACGAGATCGAACAGGTCTGCACGCACGCCGCGGTGATGGCCGCGGGCCGGCTGATCGTCCAGGGCCCGGTCGCGGAGCTGGCGGCGGGCGCCCGCGGCCGACTGACCGTCACGACCCCCGACCCGGGCGAGGCCGCCCGGGTCCTGGAGGGGCTGGGCGTCGTCGGCGTCACGGCCGACGGCGAGCGGGTGAGCGCCGATGCCCCGGCCGCCGATGTGGAACTCGCCGACCTCAGCGCGGCGCTGGTCCACGCCGGGGTGCGCCTGCGGTCCTTCGGCGTCGAGCGTGCTTCGTTGGAGGACGCGTTCGTCGCCCTCACCGGGGAGGGGTTCGATGTCGCGGGGTGATGCCTCACGCACCGGAACGGACGGGACGGGCGGGACGGGCGAGACGGGCGGGACGGACGGGACGGACACGGCGAGCGGAACGGATGCGGTGGACGGGATGGGCGGTGCGGATGTGATGCGTTCGGCGGACGGGGCGAGCGGGACGGACGAGGCGGGGACGACCTGCGGGGACGACCGGGGCGGCGGGGCACGTGGCCCGGTGCGGGCCTTCGGCATCCTCCGCTCCGAGCTGACCATCACTTTCCGCCGATGGCGCACCCTCGCCCTCCTCGGAGTGCTGGCCGCCGTTCCGGTTCTGATCGGGATCGCGGTGCGGATCGAGACGAATCACGGCTCCTCGCCCGGACCGGACGGCGGCCAGGGCCCCGCGTTCCTCTCCCAGATCACCAACAACGGCCTGTTCCTGGTCTTCGCGGCGCTCGCCGTGACGCTCCCGGTCTTCCTGCCGATGGCCGTCGGTGTCGTCGCGGGCGACTCGATCGCGGGTGAGGCCAACGCGGGCACCCTGCGCTATCTGCTGGTCGCCCCGGCGGGCCGGGGCCGGCTGCTGCTGACGAAGTACGCGTCCGTCCTCACGTTCTGCCTGGTCGCGACCCTGGTCGTGGCGCTGTCGGCGCTCGTCGTGGGGGCGCTGCTCTTCCCGGTCGGCGACGTCACCACCATCTCGGGGACCCGAATCGGCTTCGGCGAGGGGCTGGCGCGGGCGGGGCTGATCGCGGTGGTGGTCGCGGCGTCGCTGATCGGCTTCGCGGCGATCGGCCTGTTCGTCTCGACCCTCACCACGAGCGGCATCGCGGCCATGGCGGCGACCGTCGGCCTGCTGATCACCGTTCAGATCGTGGACACCGTCCCGCAGCTGAGCGCGGTCCACCCGTACCTCTTCCCGCACTACTGGATGTCCTACGCGGACCTGTTGCGTGAACCCGTGTACTGGGACGAGTTGGTCAGGAACCTGGGCCTTCAGGGGGTGTACGCGGCGGTGTTCTGCTCCGCGGCCTGGGCCCGGTTCACCACGAAGGACATCACGTCCTGAGGCGCGGTGCGCCGACGGCGTGAGGGCGTGAGTGGTGTGAGGGCGCGGGCGGTACAGAGCACCGCCCGCGCACCGCCGTGCCGGGCGAGCCGTCCCCCGATCGGCTCGTCGCGGCGCGAACGGCGCGAACCACGGGAACGATGCGACACGGCACGTTCCGTTTCCGCCTCAGCATTGTTCGACTTATGGTGACGGGCTGTCAACAAGGAGGGGTGCGAGCGCACCTATGCTCACCGAATGATCACATCGCCGAGTTCAATGCGCCGCAGCGAGAGATCACGACGGGCGACCCTGGAAGCCGCGCTCGAACTGTGCACGGAGAAGGGGTACGGCCGTGTCACCATCGAGGCGATCGCGGCGAGAGCGGGCGTCAGCAAGAAGACCATCTACCGCTGGTGGCCCGCGAAGAGCGCGGTGCTCCTGGAGGCGTTCACGGACGGGCTGATCGGCAGCACACCGTTCATCGACACCGGGAACATCGCCGCCGACCTCCGGGCGAACGTGATGGGCGCGGTGCGGCTGCTGTCCACGCCGCCGTTCGGCCCCGCCTATGCCGGGATACTCTCCGAGGTCCATCATGACGACGCGCTCGCGGAGACGGTGCGGACGAAGCTGGTCGACCCGCGTTTCGCGGAGGCGGTCGCCCGCCTGCACCGCGCCCAGGAACAGGGCCAGATCCCGCCGGACGCGGATCTCCCGCTGGCCGTGGAGATGCTGTACGGCCCGGTGTACTACCGCCACCTGCTGCGCAAGCCGGTGCAGGACGAGGCCGAAGTGGCGGCGCTGGTCGCGCAGGTGCTGCGCGCGCTGGGCGTGCCGGAGGCGGCCGCGGAGGAGAACGGCACGGCTCCGCTCGGCGGGTGGCGGGGAACGCGGCCCGTGGCGCCGGGCGTCTGACGTACCGGATGCGCGGACGCGTCGGATGCGCGGACGAACCGGATGCGCGGGCGAACGGGACGGGGGAGGACGCGGGCGGGAGACGGGGGAGGGGCGCGGAGGGGCGCGGAGGGGGAAGCGGGGCGACGTGCGGTCCCGCACCCTCCGCCGCCGGGTCCGGCACGCGCTGTGAGAGGGTGCGGCGTTGACAGTCCGGCGAGTGGCTGCGTGTAATGGCGGCGGTGTCACGTGACGTCGGCCAAAGAGCAGTGGGCCGGCCGACGATCGGGTGAACACCCTTCATCCAGGGACACGTCATGAGTTCGTACTCCGCGCCCTGCTTCTGACGCAGCGCAAGGCCGCGCGGCGCCTCCCCGCACCCTCGGGGTCGTCCGTACGCGACACGAGCCGCGCGCCTCTCGATCAGCCATTTCGTTCACGACAGCCGTTCGCCGCAGCGGGCGAGGGCTTCATCCGTGCTTTCCGGAGAGACAGAACCGCATGCCCACATCGTTCAACACGTCCGTCATCGAGGAGTTCCGTGCCAACGGGGGAGAGGTCGGCGGGCCCTTCCGGGGCAGTGACCTCCTCCTGCTGACCACCACCGGCGCGAGGTCGGGGAAGGAGGCCACGACTCCGCTCGGCTACGTCCGGCACGGCGACGCGTTGCTGGTCGTCGGCTCCAACCTGGGCGCTCCGGCCCATCCCGCCTGGTACCACAACCTCCTCGCCCACCCGGTGGTGCGGGTGGAAGTCGGTACCCGCTCGTTCGAGGCCCTCGCCGTTCCCGCCGAGGGGGCACGGCGCGATCGGCTCTTCGCCCGGGTCGTGGCGGCGGCACCGGGGTACGCCGACCACCAGGCCGGGACCACCCGACTGCTGCCGGTCGTGGTGCTGGAGCGGGCCGAGCCCGACGGCTGGGAGGCGCCCGCCGAGGTGAACAGCCTCGCCGACAAGCTCATCGAGGTGCATACCTGGCTGCGGGGCCAGTTGGCCCACGTGAAGGCGGAGGCGGACGCCCACTTCGCCGCACGGGCGGCCCACCCGGACCCCGGCGCGGCCCCGGTGCCCGGTCTGGGGTTGCAGATCCGGCAGCGTTGCCTCGCGTTCTGCCAGGCCCTGGAGTTCCACCACACGAGCGAGGACGCGCACCTGTTCCCGGGCATCGCGCGCCACCACCCCCACCTGACCGGCACCTTCGCCCGGCTTGCCGAGGAACACCGCACCGTCGCGCGCATCCGGGGCGAACTCGTCGCGCTGCTCGCCGGCATCGGCATCGCGGAACCCGAGCGCTTCCGTGCGGAACTGAACAGGATGTCCGAGGAGTTGACCGCGCATCTGGACAACGAGGAGGAGCAGATCCTGCCCCTGCTCGCCGGGGTCCCCTGGCCCCCGGCCGCCCCGACCGCCGCGGCTCCTTGAACCGGACCGGAACGGACCGGACCATACACACCGGTCGTATCCGATGTGATGGCTGAGAGGTTGTGCCGTGCGAGTAAAGGTCAAGGACTTCGATCACCTGGTGCTCAACGTGCAGGACGTCGAGCGCTCCCTGGAGTTCTATTGCGGGCTGCTCGGCCTGGAACCGATGAAGGTCGACGAGTGGCGGGCCGGTTCCTTCCCGTTCCCGTCGGCGCGGGTCAGCCCGACCACGATCATCGATCTGCTGGGCGGCCCGCGCTCCGAGTCGAACGTCGACCACATCTGCCTGGTCGTCGAGCCGCTGGACTGGCAGCAGGTCATCGACTCGGGCGACTTCACCGTGCTGGAGGGCCCGGTCAGCCGCTCCGGCGCCCGGGGCACCGCGCAGTCGGTGTACGTCCGGGACCCGGACGGCAACACCGTGGAACTGCGCTGGTACCCGCAGGACGTGGTGGCGGACTGAACCGGGCGGGCCCGTTGCCGCAGGCCCTGCCGCCCCCTCGCGGGGCGGCAGGGCCTGCGGCCGGGGCCGCTAGTGCACGCAGAACTCGTTTCCCTCGGGATCGGCGAGGACCGACCAGGTGCCTCCCGGCTGTGCGACCTCGCGCAGCACCTTCGCGCCCAGGCCCGCCAGCCGGGCCACCTCCGCGTCACGTCGCCCCGGGCCCGCGTGCACGTCGAGGTGGAGGCGGTTCTTGACGGTCTTGGCCTCCGGCACACGCTGGAACAGCAGCCGTCGTCCGAGGCCCGTCCCGCTCTCCTCCTCGTAGGGATCGTCGGGGTGCCGGGCCGCCGCGAGATCCCGCCAGGCGCGGCGGCCGTCCACCAGGACGGTGGCCGCCTCGGGCACCGCCCCGGCCCCGATCAGCCGCTCGGCCAGTGCGCTGTTGTCCTCGACGAGGTAGCCGAGGGCCTCCGCCCAGAAGGCGGCCTGCGCGTGCGGGTCGGTCGAGTCGATGACGACTTTCCAGTGCAGGGTCATGGAAACCATTTATATTGGTTACATGATTGAACCCGCAAGGGAGGTGCCGGGGCTCATCCTCCACACCCCGGAGGGACGCCCCTACCGCTTCGATCCCGGAGCCCTGAGCCTGGAGCTGCTGCCCACCGGCGGGTGCGGGCGGTACGCGGCGTACGAGGTGCTGCACGCCCCCGCCGACCTGGTGCGATGGGCGGGGGAGTGCCGATTGCCCGGCGGGCTGTCCCTGGATGTGAGTGCGGCGGAACTGCGCCGGGCGCACGAACTGCGCGCCGCCCTCCGGGACCTGACGGAGGCGCGTGCGCACGGCCGTCCGCTCGCCCCGGGCCCCCTCGACGTGGTCAACGCGGTGGCGGCCGAACCGCCGCTCGTCCCACGGGTCGACGTCGCGTCGGGCGGATTCTCGTGGGCTCCCGGTGCCACCGGAACCGCTCTGCTGTCGACCGTGGCGCGGGACGCCGTGGAGCTGTTCACCGGGCCGTACGCCGACCGCATCCGCGAATGCGGGTCGGCGAACTGCGCGCTGCTCTTCGTCGACACCTCGCGCCCCGGCCGACGGCGGTGGTGCGCGATGGAGCGCTGCGGGAACCTCCACAAGGTCCGGGCCCACCGCGCCCGGCACACCGCCGCCGACTGAGCGGCCGGGGCCGCTCGCGGGTGCCGGACGGATCAGGACGGACTTCCGGCCGGCAGCCGGAGGTGTCCCTCCCGGAGGTGTCCCTCCCGGAGGGGGGACGGCGGGCCGGAAGTGCTTCGATCGGGAGCGGAGGAGGGGTGGGCCCGCTTCGCACCGACGCCGTCCGCGTGTGCCGTGGGCGAGGCTTCGCAGACGAGGAACGACAGCGTGGAGAGGGTCGCGACGGCGGTGCGCAGGAGCAGGCGGACCATGCTCCGGGACATGGGCGTGGATCGGCTCATGGCACGTCAGAAGAATATAAACGGTTGGTAGTTTCGGACTGACCCACCGTGACGGCCTCGAATCCCGCCTGAATGCCGTACGCGTGCTGCGCGGAATGCAGTAACGGCCTCCCCCTCCACGAGGCGCTCAGACGGCCGGAGTCGCGCCGGTGGCCGGGGCCGTGCCGACGAGGCGGTTCAGGTACTCCCCGACGGCCCGGCCGTCATCGGCGGGCGCGATCAGCCCCACATGGTTGTCCGGGCGGATCAGGACGAGCGCGTCGTCCGTGATGCCGTACGTCGTGCGGGCCCGGCCCGTCGGGTCCGACAGCCCCTGCCGTTCCCCCGTGTCCACCCCGAACGCCCGCAGCCTGCCACCGTGTTCGGCCTCCGCCGCGCGCAGCGCGTCCGCCGTGCCCGGCCCGAAGCCGAGCAGGGTGAAGTGCGGTCCCGCGAACACGTCGAACATGCGGGTCGGTGCGCCGGTCGCGGCGTCGCGGCAGGTGGCGTCCGGCGCCCGGTCGCCCGCGCGCGGGCCGAGGGCCGCACCGGCGGGGGAGTGCGTGCCCCGGCGGGTGTCGCGGGCGAGCGGGCTCCAGCGGTAGCCGATGCCCAGGCCGGTGGTCTCCGCGGTCATCGCCGAGTCCAGGCCGCCCCCCGGCTCCTTGATCGCGTCGAGCGTGGCCCGCAGCCGCTCCGCAGCGATGCCCAGCGTCCGGGCGGCGACGGGCAGCCGCTCCTCCTCGTACGTGTCCAACAGGCCCTCGGCCGCCCGCCCGGTGGCGGCCGGGGCGAGCTTCCAGCCCAAGTTGAAGGCGTCCTGGATACCGGTGTTCATGCCCATCCCGCCCGCGATGGAGTGCACATGTGCGGCGTCCCCGGCCAGCAGGACCCGGCCCACCCGGTAGCGGTCGGCCATCCGCTCGTTGCCCCGGTAGGTGGACAGCAGTTCCGCCCGCGACAGGCGGTCGCCGGGCAGCCGGGCGTGCCGGGCGAGGAGCCGCCGGAAGCTCTCCAACGAGGGCGGTACGGGGTTTCCCGCCCCGTCCGTCTCCGGGCTCGCCTGGAACCACCAGCCCGACCGCGTACCCGGGATCGGACACAGCATCACGGCTCCGTCCTCGTCGAACCACTGGTGCCAGAAGCCGCGGTCGAGGCCGTCCACCTCGACGTCCCCGCAGACCATCGTCTGCTCCTCGGCCGTACTGCCCTCGAAGGTGACGCCGAGCATCTTGCGCACCGGGCTGTGCGCGCCGTCGCATCCCACCACGTAGCGCGCCGTGATGCTCCTGCCGTCCGCGAGCGCCACGTCCACCGAGTCGGCGTGCTGCGTCAGCGCGATCGCCTCCGCGCCCAGTTCGACGTGGACGCCGTACTCCGCGAGGCGGTCGCGGAGGATCTCCTCCAGCGCCCACTGGGCGATGAGCCGCGGGCGCCCGTACGGGGTGTCCGGTGCGGGGTCCGACGCCTCGTGCGGGTCGGCGTCGGCCACCGGCAGGCCGTCGCGGTACTTGCGCATCGGCAGCGGCGCAGAGCCCGCGGCCAGCACCCGGTCCGCCACCCCCAGGTCCGCCAGCACCTCCAGGGAGCGGGCGTTGGGGCCCTTGGCGCGCGAGCTGCGCGGGAAATCGGGGGACTTGTCGATGATCCGTACGGCGACGGAGTGGCGGGCCAGGTCGCAGGCCAGGGTCAGGCCGGTCGGACCCGAGCCCACGATCAGTACCGGAGTGATGGTCGTGGTCGTGGTCGCGGACATGCGGACTCCTCGGTCGTGGTTCCGTGGGATCCCCAGCAAAACGCAACCGAGTTAAAAAAGCAACCGGGTAACTTTTATGGTGTGTCCGTGGAGCCGCGGGGCGCCGGGGCCGCGACGGATGGGGAAGCGGAGTCCTCGGTCGACGGTGCCGACGGGGCGGTGTGTGCCGCCGCCCGCGCCGCGCCGGTCCGCATCTGCGCCCTGGTGCTTCGCGCCGCCCGGAACGCGTCCCAGGTCAACAGGGTGAGCGCCAGCCAGACCAGGGCGAAGCCGGCCCACCGCTCGGGCGGCATCTCCTCGTGGAAGTACACGATGCCCAGCACGAACTGGAAGACCGGGGCCAGGTACTGGAGCAGGCCCAGCGTGGAGAGCGGCACCCGGATCGCCGCCGCCCCGAACAGGATGAGCGGGACGGCCGTGACGACGCCCGTCGCGGCCAGCAGCGCCGCGTGCCCGGTCCCCTCGGAGCCGAAGGTCGACGTGCCTTGCGCGCCGAGCCACAGCAGATACCCGAGCGCGGGCAGGAACAGCACGGCGGTCTCGGCGGCGAGTGATTCCAGGCCGCCCATGGCGACCTTCTTCTTCACCAGACCGTAGACGGCGAACGAGAACGCCAGCGTCAGCGAGATCCACGGCGGCCGTCCGTGGCCGATCGCCAGCACGAGCACCGCCGCGACGCCGGTGCCGACCGCCACCCACTGCGCGGGGCGCAGCCGTTCGCCGAGCAGCAGGACGCCCATGGCGATGGTGACCAGCGGATTGATGAAGTAGCCGAGCGACGCCTCGACGACGTGGCCGTTGTTCACGGACCAGATGTACAGGCCCCAGTTGACCGTGATCACGGCCGCGGCGACCGCTATCAGGCCGAGCTTCCTCGGCTGTCGTATCAGCTCGCCGATCCAGGACCAGCGGCGCAGCGCCAGCAGGGCGATGCCGACGACGCCGAGGGACCAGACCATGCGGTGGGCGAGGATCTCGACCGCCCCGGCGGGCCTCAGCAGCGGCCAGAACAGCGGGACGACGCCCCACAGTCCGTAGGCGCCGATGCCGGAGAGCAGTCCGGCCCGCTGATCATTCGTCCCCTTCACGGGCCCTCCCGGCGTGTCCGTGCCGACCGCGGAGTCGACGGCACGACGGTATCTCCGTGCGGCGCCCGCTGTCATGGACGTATCGACATACGGTCATGACAGGGGCGCCCGGGATTCCGGGGATTTCAGGGGCTCCTGGGATGTCAGGGGTCCTCGGGATCCCTGACATCCCGGGAGCCCCTGAGGCGGAATGGGGTCATGCCCCGGCGGCGGCCACCGCCGCCGCCACGGTCTCGGCGAGCGGCGTCGTGGGTCGGCCGATCAGCCGGGCGAGGTCGCCACTGGTGCCGGCGAGCAGGCCGCGCTCGATCGCCTCGTCCACGTCGACCAGGATCGCGGCGAACGGTTCGGGCACCCCGGCGCCGACCAGGATCTCCTGGTGCGTGGCGGCCGGGACGTTCCGGTATGCGATCTCCCTGCCGGTGGCCTTCGCGATCTCGGCCGCGTACTGCGCGAACGACCAGGCGACGTCGCCGCTCAGCTCGTACACCGCGCCGATGTGGCCCTCGCCGGTCAGTACGGCCGCCGCGGCGGCGGCGTAGTCGGCCCGGGTGGCGGAGGCGACCCGGCCGTCGCCCGCGTTGGCGACGACGGCGCCGTGCTCCAGGACGGGGCCGAGGTTGGCGGTGTAGTTCTCGGTGTACCAGCCGTTGCGCAGGAAGGTGTGCGGCAGCCCGGAGTCGAGGATCAGCCGCTCGGTGACCTTGTGCTCGGCGGCGAGCGCGAAGTCGGCGTCGGGGCCGCCCAGGATGCCGGTGTACGCGAGCTGCGCCACGCCCGCCGCCCCGGCCGCCTCGATGACGGCGGTGTGCTGCGGCACGCGTCGGCCCACCTCGCTGCCGGAGACGAGCAGGACGCGGTCGCCGGCCCGGAAGGCGTCCGTGAGGGACTCGCGGCGGTCGTAGTCGGCGACGCGGATCTCGACGCCCCGGGCGGCGAGCGGGGCGGCCTTCGCCTCGTCGCGGACGACGGCGGCGATCTCACCGGCGGGGACGGTGGCGAGCAGCCGGTCGACGACGAGTCGGCCGAGTTCTCCGGTGGCTCCGGTGACGACGATGCTCATGGGTTTCTCCTCTTTCGGCGGCGCTGATCCTTGTTCGGGCCTTCACTCACTCTAGGAGGGGTACTAACCAATCGAAAGTACCCACTTTGAAGTAAGGTACTGGTATGAGAGTGAGTGCCCCGGACCGCGATCCCGACGTGAACCGCACGGCCGATGTGAACCCCGCGGGCGTCGAGGCGAGCCGCCCGGGCGACCCGGACCGGAAGCCGGACGTGAACCGCCCGATGTGCCCCTCCCGGCTGGTGCTCGAACACGTCACCAGCCGCTGGGGCGTGCTGGTCCTCGCCGCACTGCTGGAACGCTCGTACCGCTTCAGCGAACTGCGCCGCGAGGTCGGCGGTGTCAGCGAGAAGATGCTGGCCCAGACCCTCCAGACGCTGGAGCGCGACGGCTTCGTGCACCGGGACGCGAAGCCGGTGATCCCGCCGCGGGTGGACTACTCGCTCACCGCGCTGGGCCGGGAGGCCGCCGAGCAGGTGTGGGCGCTGGCCCGCTGGACGGAGCGGCGCCTGGACGCGGTGCGGGCGGCACGCGAGACCTACGACCGGCAGAAGGCCCGCGAGGCGTAGACCGGGCCCGTGCCCCACGCCCCGCGCGGACGTGCGCCGGACCTGTGGGGGGCGGTCGCCGTCGGCCGCCCCCGCCCGCCGTCAGTCCGGCTGCGGTGCGTGCCCCTCCGCCAGTTGCCGCAGCGCGTGCGAGACGTCGAACGGCAGGATCGTCACGGCGACGTGCGGCAGCCGCGCGAGCGTCTTGGCCATCTGCTCGCCGGTGCCCCGGTGCAGCAGCTTCCCGAGCACATTGCGGTAGGTCCGCCGCGGCACCAGCACCGTCAGCCAGGTGCTCCCGTCGGCAGTGGTCCGGGAGGCGAGCTGCATCATCGCGTGCCGCAACCGCCGGTCCGGGCACGCCACCAGCTCCAGCGGCACGGACGTGGCGGCCGTCGCCTCCCAGCGGGCGGCCAGCCGCCTGCCGTACGCCTCGTCGATGGCGAAGTGCACCGCCCGGATCTCGTCCGGCCGCAGCTCGTGGGCGTACCGCAGGGCCTTCAGCGCCGCCAGGTCCAGCGTCTCGACGAGGACGAAGACCAGGTGGCGGCGGAAGCGCGTCCGGTCGGCCCCCGGGGCCTGGACGCTCTGCAACGCGGCTGCCTCGTGCCGGTACTCGCGGTTGATCCGCATCAGGGCCCAGACCCCGAGCGGGAAGATCACCACGACCAGCCAGGCCCCCTCGGTGAACTTGGTGATCGCGAAGATCAGCACCACGGCGGCCGAGATGGCCGCGGCGAGGCCGTTGACCGCGATCTTCAGCCCGCGGTGCGGCTCGCGGCGCCGGAGGTGGTAAGCGGTGAGCCCGGCCCCGGCCATGGTGAACGCGGTGAACACGCCGATCGCGTACAACGCAACCAGCCGGTCCACACTGGCGCCGGTCACCAGCAGCAGCGCCAGCGAGACGACGGTCAGCGCGATGATGCCGTTGGAGAACGCCAGCCGGTGCCCGCGCCGGGTCAGCTGCCGGGGCAGGAACCGGTCCGCGGCGACGAAACTGGCGAGGTACGGGAAGCCGGTGAACGGGGTGTTGGCGCCGGTGTACAGCACCAGCGCGGTCGCCAGCTGCACGAAGACCAGCCCGGCGGTGCCGAGGGGGCCGCCGCCGAACGCGAGGTGGGCCTCCTGCGCGATGACGGTCGGGGTTCCGTCCTTGTACGGCACGGCGTGCGTGAAGTGCGCCAGCGTGGAGACACCCAGGACGAGGACGCCGAGCACCGCGCTCATGGCGATGAGGGTGCGCCGCGCGTTGCGCCCCTGCGGTTCGCGGAACGTGGAGATGCCGTTGGAGATCGCTTCGAGACCGGTCAGCGAGGAGCCGCCGTTGGCGAACGAGCGCAGCACGATGAAGAGCGAGGCGCCGTAGAGCCAGCCGTTGCCCGGGGTGCCGACCGGCACCACTCCCTCGGCGTGCAGATCGGCGCGCGGCAGCTCGCCCAGGAGGCCGCGCACCCCGGCGGCGACCAGGATCATGCCCACCGCCGCCATGAAGAGGTAGGCGGGCAGCGCGAAGGCCCGGCCCGCCTCGCGAACCCCGCGCAGGTTCCCGTACGCCAGCAGCACGATCACCGCGACCGACACCGGCAGCTGGAGGTGGTCCAGCCCGGTGAAGCCGTTGCCGACCAGGTGGGCGAGCGAGATCAGGGCATTGGTGCCGGCCGAGGTCTGCACGGCCACCGTGACGATGTAGTCGACGAGCAGTGCCACGGCGGCGATCTGCGCCACGTCGGGTCCGAAGTTCTCCCGGGCCACCACATACGACCCGCCCGCCCGGGTGTAGATCATCACGACGTCGCTGTAGCAGAGCGTCAGCAGCACCAGGACGAACAGGATCGCGCCGGTCACCGGCATGAGCAGGGTGAACGCGGCGGCACCGACCACCGGCACCAGGACCCGGAGCATCTCCTCGGAGCCGTACGCGGACGAGCTGATGCAGTCGGAGGCGAGCACACCGAGCGCCGTCCGGTTGTTCAGCTTCTCCTCGCTGATGCGCTCGGTGGTGAGTGCTCTGCCGAGCAGACGCTGCTTGATGCGGTACACGGGACGGTCCAGGGCCATGGCCACATGGTGCGCGGCCGACCGCCCCTCCACCGGCCCGCACGACGCCGGACGGGCCGGAATTCAGCCCGTCCGGTGGTCGCGCGGTGCGGATGGACCTCCGTCAGCCGACGACGGTCCAGGTGTCGTTGCCCGCGAGGAGGGCGGCGAGGTCGCCCTTGCCGTTGCGTTCGACGGCGGTGTCGAGCTGTTCGGCCATCTGCGTGTCGTAGACCGGCCGCTCCACGCTGCGCAGGACGCCGATGGGGGTCTGGTGCAGGGTGTCCGGGTCGGCGAGGCGGGAGAGGGCGAAGGCGGTGGTCGGGGAGGCGGCGTGGGCGTCGTGGACGAGGATCTGCGCCTTGTTGTCCTCGGTGACCGCGACGACCTCCAGGTCGCCGGTGGCGGGGTCGCGGACGACGCCCTTGGAGTCGTCGGCGCCGAAGAGGATCGGTCGGCCGTGTTCGAGGCGGATCACGGCGTCCTGGGCGCGTTCCTTGTCCTTGAGGGCCTCGAAGGCGCCGTCGTTGAAGATGTTGCAGTTCTGGTAGATCTCGACGAGGGCGGTGCCGGGGTGGTCGGCTGCCGCGCGCAGCACGCTCGTGAGGTGCTTGCGGTCGGAGTCGATGGTGCGGGCGACGAAGGACGCCTCCGCGCCGATGGCGAGGGAGACCGGGTTGAAGGGGGCGTCGAGCGAGCCCATCGGCGTCGACTTGGTGATCTTCCCGGATTCGGAGGTGGGGGAGTACTGCCCCTTGGTGAGCCCGTAGATCCGGTTGTTGAAGAGGAGGATCTTGAGGTTGACGTTGCGGCGCAGGGCGTGGATGAGGTGGTTGCCGCCGATGGACAGGGCGTCGCCGTCGCCGGTGACGACCCAGACGGACAGGTCGCGGCGCGAGGTGGCCAGGCCGGTGGCGATGGCGGGGGCGCGGCCGTGGATGGAGTGCATCCCGTAGGTGTTCATGTAGTACGGGAAGCGGGAGGAGCAGCCGATGCCGGAGACGAAGACGATGTTCTCCTTCGCCAGCCCCAGCTCCGGCATGAAGCCCTGGACGGCGGCGAGGACGGCGTAGTCGCCGCAGCCGGGGCACCAGCGGACTTCCTGGTCGGACTTGAAGTCCTTCATGGTCTGCTTCGCCTCGGCCCTGGGCACCAGGTGGAGGAGTTCGTTGGTGTCAGGCATCGATGGCCTCCTGAAGAGCCGTCGCGAGCTGTTCGGCCTTGAACGGCATTCCGTTGACCTGGTTGTAGCTGTGGGCGTCGACGAGGTACCTGGCGCGGATCAGGGTGGCGAGCTGGCCGAGGTTCATCTCCGGCACGACCACCTTCTCGTAGCGCCTCAGCACCTCGCCGAGGTTCTTCGGGAAGGGGTTGAGGTGGCGCAGGTGGGCCTGGGCGATGGGGTGGCCCGCCGTGCGCAGCCGACGGACGGCGGCGGTGATGGGGCCGTAGGTGGAGCCCCAGCCCAGGACGAGGGTCCGGGCCCCGGACGGGTCGTCGACCTCCACGTCCGGCACCTCGATGTTGTCGATCTTGGCCTGGCGGGTGCGGACCATGAGGTCGTGGTTGGCCGGGTCGTAGGAGATGTTGCCGCTGCCGTCCTGCTTCTCGATCCCGCCGATGCGGTGTTCGAGGCCGGGGGTGCCGGGCACGGCCCAGGGGCGGGCCAGGGTCTGCGGATCGCGCTTGTAGGGCCAGAACACCTCGGTGCCGTCGGCGAGTTCGTGGTTGGCGGCGGTGGCGAATTGGACGCGCAGGTCGGGCAGCTCGCCCGTCTCCGGGATCTTCCACGGTTCGGAGCCGTTGGCGAGGTAGCCGTCGGAGAGCAGGAAGACCGGGGTGCGGTAGGTCAGGGCGATCCGGGCGGCGTCCAGGGCCGCGTCGAAGCAGTCGGCCGGGGTCCGGGGAGCCACCACCGGCACCGGGGCCTCGCCGTTGCGCCCGTACATCGCCTGGAGCAGGTCGGCCTGCTCGGTCTTGGTCGGCAGGCCCGTCGACGGCCCGCCGCGCTGGATGTCGACGACCACCAGCGGCAGCTCCAGCGAGACCGCCAGCCCGATCGTCTCCGACTTCAGCGCCACTCCGGGCCCCGACGTCGTCGTCACCGCGAGGGAACCCCCGAACGCCGCGCCCAGCGCGGCGCCGATCCCGGCGATCTCGTCCTCGGCCTGGAAGGTCCGCACGCCGAAGTTCTTGTGCCTGGACAGTTCGTGCAGGATGTCGGAGGCCGGGGTGATCGGGTACGAGCCCAGGTAGAGCGGCAGGTCCGCCTGCCGGGACGCGGCGATCAGTCCGTAGGACAGGGCGAGGTTCCCGGAGATGTTGCGGTACGTCCCCGTCGGGAACGCCTGCGCGGCCGGAGCGACCTCGTAGGAGACGGCGAAGTCCTCCGTCGTCTCGCCGAAGTTCCACCCGGCCCGGAACGCCGCCACGTTCGCCTCGGCGATCTGCGGCTTCTTCGCGAACTTCGCCCGCAGGAACGTCTCGGTGCCCTCGGTCGGGCGGTGGTACATCCAGGACAGCAGCCCGAGCGCGAACATGTTCTTCGAGCGCTCGGCCTCCTTGCGGGAGAGCCCGAACTCCTTCAGCGCCTCGACCGTCAGCGTGGTCAGGGGCACCGGGTGGACGCTGTAGGCGTCCAGGGACCCGTCCTCCAGCGGACTCGTGGTGTAACCGACCTTCGCCATCGGGCGTTTGGTGAACTCGTCGGTGTTCACGATGATGTCGGCGCCGCGCGGTACGTCGCCGATGTTCGCCCGCAGCGCCGCCGGGTTCATCGCGACCAGTACGTCGGGGGCGTCGCCGGGGGTGAGGATGTCGTGGTCCGCGAAGTGCAGCTGGAACGAGGAAACCCCCGGCAGGGTGCCTGCGGGGGCGCGGATCTCGGCGGGGAAGTTCGGCAGCGTGGAGAGGTCGTTCCCGAACGACGCGGTCTCCGATGTGAACCGGTCACCCGTGAGCTGCATACCGTCACCGGAATCGCCGGCGAACCGGATGATCACCCGGTCCAGACGGCGGACCTCCTTCTCGCCGGGAACCGTGCCGTCGGCACGGGGGGCACGCTGTCCCCCGACGAGTGACTCACCGGCCTCATCGGCCTGTTCGGCTGGGCTACTGACCTGGCTGGTCACTGAACTGGACCTCCCTCGGGGCGGCGGTTCGGGACCGGCCGGCCGCCCGACGGTCCCGGGGGCCACCCTACGTCGGTAAGGGTCGCCTCCCCCGGACCGATCACATGATGGACGCTGTTTTGAGACGAGCTTCGATACCGGTTTGTCATGTTTTGCGAGCCCCTCGGTCGTTCGACGAAGACGCTGTGCATTCATTCTTTGGTTGTAGGACCACGGCCCCGACCTGCCCGTTTCCGCTGCGGAAATCCGGTCGCGGGCCGGTCGAGGGGGCGGCGGACGGTCGCCGCGGGGTGCCCGCGACGGCCGTCCGCCCCGTCGTCAGCCGACTGACGGTACGCCAGCCCCTCAGGAATTCAGGTAGGTCAGCACCGCGAGGACCCGACGGTGGTCCCCTTCGCTGGGCGACAGCCCCAGTTTCAGGAAGATGTTGCTGACATGCTTCTCCACGGCGCCGTCGCTCACCACCAGCTGCCGGGCCACCGCGGAGTTCGTCCGCCCCTCCGCCATCAGACCGAGGACCTCCCGCTCGCGCGGCGTCAGCCCGGCCAGGACGTCCTGTTTCCGGCTGCGGCCCAGCAGCTGCGCCACCACCTCCGGGTCCAGGGCCGTGCCGCCCTGCGCCACCCGGACCACCGCGTCCACGAACTCCCGGACCTCGGCGACCCGGTCCTTGAGCAGGTAGCCGACGCCGCGGCTGGAACCGGCGAGCAGTTCGGTCGCGTACTGCTCCTCCACGTACTGCGAAAGGACCAGCACCCCGATGTCCGGGTAGTCCTTGCGCAGCCGCACCGCCGCACGGACGCCCTCGTCGGTGTGGGTCGGCGGCATCCGCACGTCGGCGACCACCACATCGGGCAGCGCGTCCTGACCGGCGAGATCGTGCACCGTCTTGATCAGCGCCTCGGCGTCGCCGACGCCCGCCACGACGTCGTGCCCGAGATCGGTCAGCAGCCGGGTGAGTCCTTCCCGGAGCAATACCGAATCCTCGGCGATGACGACCCGCACCCTGTCCTCCACCATGACGCTGTGTTCCCCCACTGCTGCTCGCTGTCCGCTGATCCTGCCCGTACGGCGTTCAGCATCCAGTATCCGCGGTTTCGTGCTCCCGGCCGCCGCGCAGGCTGGTTTTCGAGCCTGTGCGGCGGCCGGGAGCACGGGAAGCGAAGGGCCGTGGAGTCGGAGGCCGTGCCGCGGTGCCGTGCGCGGAGCGGGTCGGCACGGGTCTGCGGGAACCTCGGAATGCCTGCGTCCGCGATGCTGCGGACGGAGCGGGGACGAACGGAATCAGCCACGCCAGGGCAGCTCGGCCGTGATTCGGGTCGGACCGCCGACCGGGGAATCGACGACGAGCACCCCGTCCACCGCGCCGAGCCGCTCCGCGAGGCCGGCCAGGCCGCTGCCCGCGGAGGGGTCGGCGCCGCCGCGGCCGTTGTCGGTGACCTGGAGCATGAGGCGGTCGGCGGCGCGCCACACGTCGACGGTCGCGGAGCGGGCGGCGCTGTGCTTGCTGACGTTCTGCAGCAGTTCCGACACGGTGAAGTACGCGATGCCCTCGATCGCCTGGGCGGGCCGGCTCGCCAGGTCGACTTCGACGGCGACCGGGACGGTGCAGCGGGAGGCGACGGCGGAGAGTGCGGCGTCGAGTCCGCGGTCGGTGAGGACGGCGGGGTGGATGCCGCGGGCGAGGTCGCGGAGTTCCTGGAGGGCGACCTTCACTTCGCCGTGGGCCTCGTCGACCATGCGGGCGGCGGCCTCGGGGTCGTCGGTGAGCTTCTCCTTGGCGAGGCCGAGGTCCATGGCGAGGGCGACCAGGCGGGCCTGCGCGCCGTCGTGCAGGTCCCGCTCGATGCGGCGCAGGTCGGCGGCGGCGGTGTCCACGACCACCCCGCGGTCCGACTCCAGCTCGATGACGCGGGTGGCCAGCCGGGACGGGCCGAGCAGCCCCGCCACCATCAACCGGTCCACGTTCGTCAGACCGCGGACGAGCCACGGCGTGAGCAGGACCAGAACCAGGCCGCACACGCTGGTCGCGGCAAGCTCGAAGGGGGAGTCGAGATAGATCTGGTGGTGGTCGTCGCCGTACAGCTGGATGCCACCGGACCCCACCCACGTCGGGAACACCCACTGCCACAGCGGATAGGTGAGGAGGGACCAGCCGGTCACCCAGAGGACCAGCGAGAGGACACCGGCGAACAGCGCCCACGGGAAGTGCAGCAGCGAGTAGAGCAGGTGCCGCCAGGACGCCCCGTTCTTGAGGACAGCGCCCATCCAGGACATCGCGCCACCGGTACGGCCGCGCACCGGGTCCGGGGCCGCCACGTCCAGGTGCAGCAGCCCGCGCGCCCGGGCCCGCTCGAAGGCGCCGAAGCCGCGGCACATGGCCAGCGAACCGGCGAGGATCGGGACCCCGAGGAAAGTGATCAACATGCCCATGCCCGTGGCCGTCAGGGAGATCGCGAGCGCGAACATGACCGGGCTGATCAGCAGGCTCAGTTGCAGATGGCCGAACTCGCGCCAGGTCCTGCCCTCGAAGGGGGCGCGCAACCCGGCGGGAAGGAAGTGCTTCACCGGGGGTTGACCCGCGAAAGCGGCGTCCGAGGACCGCTGGTGGTCCCGCGTGTCCGGTCCGTATGCCGTGACCATGGGTGGTGTCCGTTTCTTCCGGGTTCTACTCGGCGGAGTTCGGTTCTTCTCGGCGACGTCCGGTTCTTCCTGGCGGCGTCCGGTCCTTCTCGCCGAAGTACGGGCCGTGGGCCGCCCGGCCGGGGCGGGCCGCTGCTGCGGTTCTCCGGCCGTGAATCAAGGATGCGGGGCCGCGGGGACGTCCACCATGAGGGCGGTATCCCTCTTCGGGCGGGGGTTTTCCCCACCCCCCGTCCGGGCACGGCCGTGCCCCCGGACCCGTGACGACGCCCGGTGGCGCAGCCGCCCGGGAGGTGTGGGCGCCCGGGAGGTGTGGGCGCCCGGGAGGTGTGGGCGGAGGACCGGGCGAGGCGGGCCCGCAGGGGATGCGGGCGGGTTCACGGGCCCGCGATGCGGGCGGGCCTGGGCGCCCCGGGCGGCACGGGTGCGGGCAGCGTCGCCGGTGCGTCCGGTCTTCCCCGTGTCCCGGTCTCCCGTGTGTCCCGGTCTCCCGTGTGTCCCGGTCTCCCGCGTGTCCGGGGTCTCCCGTGTGTCCCGTCGGCTCAGGAGAGCTTTGCGGCCGCCGTACGGGACCGGCCGCGGTTCCCCCGCTCCCGGCCGGAATCGGGGTTCGGGCCCCGGTCCCGCCAGGGCAGCTCGGCGGTGACCGTCGTCGGGCCGCCCACCGGCGATTCGAGGACGAACAGCCCGTCGACGGCACCGAGCCGTTCGGCCAGCCCGGCCATGCCCGTACCACCGTCCATCCGCGCGCCGCCGCGGCCGTTGTCGGTGACCTGGAGCATGAGGCGGTCGGCGGCGCGCCACACGTCGACGGTCGCGAAGCGGGCGGCGCTGTGCTTGCTGACGTTCTGCAGCAGTTCCGACACGGTGAAGTACGCGATGCCCTCGATCGCCTCCGCCGGACGTGCCGGCAGATCCACCGTCACCGTCACGGGGACGGTGCAGCGGGAGGCGATGGCGGAGAGTGCGGCGTCGAGTCCGCGGTCGGTGAGGACGGCGGGGTGGATGCCGCGGGCGAGGTCGCGGAGTTCCTGGAGGGCGACCTTCACTTCGCCGTGGGCCTCGTCGACCATGCGGGCGGCGGCCTCGGGGTCGTCGGTGAGCTTCTCCTTGGCGAGGCCGAGACCCATGGCGAGGGCGACCAGGCGGGCCTGCGCGCCGTCGTGCAGGTCCCGCTCGATGCGGCGCAGGTCGGCGGCGGCGGTGTCCACGACCACCCCGCGGTCCGACTCCAGCTCGGCGATCCGGCGCTCCAGCTCGTCGGAGGGCGAGAGCAGCCCGCGCACCATCGCCCGGTCGACATTGCCGAGCGCCCGCGCGATGAAGGGGAGCACCGGCCACAGCACGAAGAAGGAGACGGCCATCACGCCGAACGTGAGTACGCCCCACGGCAGCCGGACGAAGGAGTAGAGCGCCGTCCGCCAGCCCACCGGGTCCTTGAGGCTCGACCAGAGCCACGGGAAGAAGCCCTGCTCCGCGCGGGCGAGCACCATCGGGCTCGGCTCGTCGATCCGCACGCCCAGCATCGACCGCGCCCGGCGCCGCTCGACCCTGCCGACCAGCCGCTCCCCGTGCAGACCGCTGGCGAGCAGGGGCAGACCGACCACCGTGACCGTGAGCGCCACACCGATACCGATCATGAACACCGTGTAAACAAACCCGACGACGGCCAGGGGAAGGTTCGCCAGGAGGTGGGCGAACTCCTTCCACGTCCAGCGGTCGAGGGCGAAGCGGGCGGGCGGTGGCGCGTCGTCGGAGGGTACAGAGGGGCTCATGGTCATATGCCCAGCCTGCCGGGTACGGTCCGCGCACGCCATGGGGCTCATGGGTGGGGTGCAGTGGGGATAACCCCACCTTTCGTCCGACGCGACTGCCGACGACCCGGGGAGCCAGGAGGAGTGGACCGGTGGGCGGCGTCATGCGGCTCCGGATCCGCGACGGAGGAGGGAGTGACGGCGGAGTCGTCGCGACCGACGACAACGCGGGAGGCGGAGTCGCAGGGCGTCGGGAGCCCGCTCCCTCTTTCTCCCCAGGTCGTTGTCCTCCCTTTGTCAGGGCCTAGACTCCCGTGCGTACAACATCCGCGTACACACATCGACGAACGGTTTCGAGGGAGCGAGGGGGCGGACGTGGCTGACCTGCCGGAACCGATCGTTCTCGCGTCGGACTACTTCCACGGATACGCGGTGGTCGGCGTGCTCGCCGTGATCGGCGTGCTGTTCGTCGCCGTCGCCTTCGGGGCCGGCCGACTGCTGCGCCCCGTGGTCCCCACGCCGGAAAAGCTCCTGACGTACGAGTGCGGCGTGGACCCGGTGGGTGAAGGATGGGCCCATACACAGGTCCGCTATTACGTCTATGCCTTCCTGTACGTGATCTTCGCCGTCGACTCGATCTTCCTGTTCCCCTGGGCGACCGTGTTCGCCGCGCCGGGGTACGGGGCGACAACCCTGGTGGAGATGTTCATCTTCCTCGGTTTCCTGGCCGTGGGACTGCTCTACGCATGGAAGAAGGGCGTCCTCGAATGGACGTGACGAGCCCGCCGCCCCCGGAGCAGCTGCCCGGCGCGGGTACCGAGTCGGCCTCCGGGACCGGAACCACCGATCCGCGGCACGCCGCGACGTTCCTGCCGGAGCCCAAGCGGCTCGGAGTGCTCTCGCGCCTCGCTCCCGAGCCGATGAAGGTGGTCCTGAACTGGGGCCGCCGTTACAGCCTCTGGGTCTTCAACTTCGGCCTCGCCTGCTGCGCCATCGAGTTCATCGCCGCCTCCATGGCCCGGCACGACTTCATCCGGCTCGGCGTGATCCCGTTCGCCCCCGGCCCCCGCCAGGCCGACCTCATGATCGTCTCCGGCACGGTGACGGACAAGATGGCCCCGGCCGTGAAGCGGCTGTACGAGCAGATGCCCGAGCCCAAGTACGTCATCTCGTTCGGCGCCTGCTCCAACTGCGGCGGCCCGTACTGGGACTCCTACTCCGTGACGAAGGGGGTCGACCAGATCATCCCGGTCGACGTCTACGTCCCGGGCTGCCCGCCCCGGCCCGAGGCACTGCTCCAGGGCATCCTCAAGCTCCAGGAGAAGATCGCCCGCGAGTCGCTGGGGGAGCGGTACGCGACGGGCGGCGCCGCACGGCCCTCCACCGCCGCGCTGCGCAGCGGCCTGGTCGCCGCCCCGCCGGTTCCGGAGGAGGAACAGAAGTGAGCGGAACGGAGGACCGCGGCCGGTTCACGGAAGCCGCCGCCGACTACGACCGGTTGCCGGACGCCGCCGCCGAACTCTTCGGCGAGGGCGCGACGGCCGAGTACGCGTACGACCTGCTGACCGTCGATGTCCCCGCGGCCTCCTGGATCACCGCGCTCGAAACCGCCCGCGACCGGCTGGGCTGCACTTTCTTCGACTGGCTGAGCGCCGTCGACGAACCGGGCACCGGCTTCCGGATCTGCGCCCACGTCGCGGCTCCGGCCGAGGGCAGGGTCCGGCGTCTCCTGGTCCGTACGACCGTTCCGCACGACGCCGCCGCTCTGCCCACCGCCGTCCACGTCTACGCAGGCGCGGCCTGGCACGAGCGCGAGACGCACGAGATGTTCGGCATCGGTTTCGAGGGCCATCCCCACCTGGTGCCGCTGCTGCTGCCCGAGGGCTTCGAGGGCCACCCCCTGCGCAAGGACTTCGTGCTGGCGGCACGCGTCGCGAAGGCGTGGCCGGGCGCGAAGGAGCCCGGCGAGTCCGAGCACGGCGGCCCGAAACGGCGCACGATGCTGCCGCCCGGCGTTCCCGATCCGAACGAGTGGGGGCCCCTGAAGGGACAGCTCCCGCCCGCGCCGTCCCGCCCCGCCCGGACCCCGCGTGCGGCGGGCGACCGTCCGGTGCGGCGCACCCGCAGTGCGAGCCAGGGCTCGGTCGGCCAGCAGCCGACAGCAGCGGCAGCCGCCGAGCCGGCACCGCCCGCGCCGGCAGCCGCCGAGCCGGTAGCTCCGGTCCGTCCGCGCCGTGCCCGCAGCGCCTCCCAGGGCTCAGCCAGCCAGCGCCGCCCCGCCGCCGAACCGGGAACGACGGGGCCCGATGCCGCGGCCGGGGCCACCGGGGGAACGACCGAAACGGGATCCGCCGGAACGGGATCCGCCGGAACGGGATCCGCCGCAGCCGGAACCACCGAAGCCGGGACGGCCGGAGCGGGGTCGAAGGCCGGAAGCGGTGATGCCCCCTGGCATCACGCCCGCCCGGCGTTCGACACCGCCCCCGCCCGGCCCGAGGCCCCAAAACCGGCTGAAACACCCCATCCGGCCGAGGTGCCGGAACCGGTCGAGGCGTCCGAGTCGCCGGAACCGGGCGAGACCTCGGAACCTGCCGAAACACCCCATCCGGCCGAGGCAGCTGAACAGCCCGAGGCAGTTGAACAGTCCCGGGGCCGCGACCAGCGGCCACCGAACTCCCACCAGCCGCACACCCCCGACCGCTCCCACGGAGGCGATCCCGCGTGAACGACGTGCTCGACGTCGCCCTCCGGCTCGTCATCGTGTTCGTCGCGTTCATGGTTCTCCCGCTCGTCGTGGGACAGACCGAGCACAAGGTGATGGCCCACATGCAGGGCCGCCTCGGCCCCATGTACGCCGGCGGCTTCCACGGCTGGGCGCAGCTCGTCGCGGACGGCGTGAAGTTCGCGCAGAAGGAGGACGTGGTCCCGGCCGAGGCCGACCGCCGGGTCTTCCAGCTCGCGCCGGCCGTCGCGCTGCTCCCGTACCTGCTCGTGCTCGTCGTCATTCCGATCGGGCCGGGCGACGGCGCGGTGGGACAGGTGATCGACGCGGGCGTCTTCTTCGTCCTCGCCGTGATGGGTGTCGGCGTGCTCGGCTCGCTGATGGCCGGCTGGGCCTCGGCCAACAAGTTCTCCCTCCTCGGAGGGCTGCGCACGGCCGCTCAGCTGCTTGCGTACGAACTGCCGATGCTGCTGGCCGCCGCTTCCGTCGCGATGGCGGCGGGAACCGCCTCGCTCCCCGGCATCCTCGACGCCTTCGAGTGGTGGTGGCTGCCCTGGCAGATCGTCGGCGCGCTCGTCTTCTTCGTGGCCGGACTCGCCGAACTCCAGCGTCCGCCGTTCGACATGCCGGTCGCCGACTCGGAGATCATCTTCGGCGCGTACACCGAGTACACCGGGCTGCGCTTCGCGTTGTTCCTGCTCGCCGAGTACGCGGGCATCGTCGTTCTGTGCGGCCTGACCACCGTCCTCTTCCTCGGCGGCTGGCACGGTCCGTTCGGCGCCGACGGACTCGGCTGGCTCTGGACGCTCCTCAAGACCGCGATCCTCGCCTTCGTCGTGATCTGGCTGCGGGTCAGCTACCCCCGACTCCGCGAGGACCAGCTCCAGAAGCTCGCCTGGACCACACTCATCCCGCTCGCTCTCGCGCAGATCGCGCTCACCGGCATCGTGAAGGTGGCGATCAACTGATGGCCGCGCACCACCCGTCCCACCGGCCCGACCCCTCCCCGCCCTCCCGGCCCCGCGTCCCGGGCTCCGGCCTGGCCAAGGGCCTCGCCGTCACCCTGCGGACGATGACACGGAAGACCGTCACCGCGCAGTACCCGGACGTCCAGCCCGAGCTGCCGCCCCGGTCCCGGGGCGTCATCGGGCTGTTCGAGGAGAACTGCACGGTCTGCATGCTGTGCGCCCGCGAGTGCCCGGACTGGTGCATCTACATCGACTCCCACAAGGAGACGGTGCCCGCCGCCGTCCCGGGCGGACGCGAGCGCAGCCGCAATGTGCTCGACCGTTTCGCGATCGACTTCTCGCTCTGCATGTACTGCGGCATCTGCATCGAGGTGTGCCCCTTCGACGCACTGTTCTGGTCGCCGGAGTTCGAGTACGCCGAGACGGACATCCTCGAACTCACTCACGAGCGGGACAAACTCCGCGAGTGGATGTGGACGGTGCCCGAACCGCCCGCGCTCGATCCGGGCGCCGAGGAGCCGAAGGAGATCGCCGCCGCCCGCAAGACGGCGGAGAAACTCGAAGCCCAGCGCGCCAAGGAGGCCGAGGAGGCCCAGGAGGCGCGAGAGGCCCAGCGAGCCGACGAGGCGGGGAAGACCGAGAAGACCGAGAAGGAGGAGGGGGAGGAGTGACACTCGCAGCCGTCGCGGCCCACGTCGCCCACTCCACCCAGCTCGCACAGTCCTTCCCATTCACCCAATCCCTCCATCTCACCCAATCCCTCCATCTCACCCAGTCCGTCCAGCTCGCGCAGTCGGTACAGCCGGCCCAGTCCGCTCCGTCCGGGTTCCTCTCCCCGACCGGCATCGAGATCGTCTTCGTGCTCGTCGGCATCGCCACCCTCGGCGCGGCCCTCCTCACCGTCACCACCAGGCAGCTGGTGCACGCGGCCCTCTGGCTGGTCGTGGCGCTCGGCGGTCTCGCCGTCGAGTACCTGCTGCTCACCGCCGAGTTCATCGCCTGGGTGCAGGTACTGATCTACGTCGGTTCCGTGGTCGTCCTCCTCCTCTTCGGGCTCATGCTCACCAGGGCCCCGATCGGCCGCTCCCCGGACGCCGACTCCGGCAACCGCTGGGCGGCCCTCGGTGTCGCGGCGGTCGCAGCGAGCACGCTCGTCTGGGTCGTCGTCGACGCCTTCCGCACCACCTGGATCGACCTCGAAGGACCGGCCCGGGGCTCCACCGAAGTGACCGGTGCGCTCCTCTTCCGGCACTGGGTGCTGCCGTTCGAGGCGCTCTCCGTCCTGCTGCTCGCCGCCCTGGTCGGTGCGGTCGTCCTGTCCCGCAAGCGCGGTAAGGAGCCGAGCTGATGCACCTCGCCTATCCCGCGGTGCTCGCCGCCCTTCTCTTCTGCACCGGGCTCTACGGAGTGCTCGCCCGCCGCAACGCGATCCTGGTCCTGATGTCCGTCGAGCTGATGCTCAACGCCGTCAACCTCAACCTTGTCGCCTTCGACGTCTGGCTCCGCGACACCCTGCACGCCGGCCAGGGACTCACCCTCTTCACCATCGCGATCGCGGCGGCGGAGATCGGCATCGGCCTGGCCGTCGTCCTCGCCGTGTACCGCAACCGGGGCAGCTCCGACATCGACCGGCTCCGCGACACCGCCGAGACCGACGCGGCCGAAGCGCTCCCGGACGACGGGACCGACGGGACCGACAGGACCGACAGGACCGACGGAACGCCGCAGCACGACACCGACGACCGGACCACTGCTCCGGCAGGGAAGGCAAAGAAGGCAGAGGCCACCAGGTGACCACCACGACCCTCGCCGTCCTCGTCCCCCTCCTTCCGTTCCTCGGTGCCGCGGCCGGACTGCTCACCGGACGCACCGCCCCCGGCTTCGCACGCCCCCTCGCCGTACTGCCGACCCTCGCCGCCTTCGCGCTGGCCGTCGTCGTCGCCTTCCGCCAGGACGGCGACCGGGCCATCGACGCGGCGACCCGGCTCACCCCCACCGGCTCGGTCCCGATCGACCTCGCCCTGCACCTGGACGGCTTCGCGGTCCTCGTCGCCGTGCTGGTCGGGCTCGTCGCGGCCTGCGTGCAGATCTACTCGACCGCCTACCTGCGCGACGACCCCCGCTACCCCTCCTACGCCGCCCTCGTCTCCCTCTTCACCTCCGCGATGCTGCTCGTCGTCTACTCCGGCGACCTGATGGTGCTCCTGGTCGGCTGGGAGATCATGGGCATCTGCTCGTACTTCCTGGTCGGCCACTACTGGGAGACGCCCGAGGCACGCGCCGCCTCCCTCAAGGCATTCCTGGTCACCAAGCTCGGCGACGTCCCCTTCCTGATCGGACTGTTCGCGCTCGCCGCCGACACCGGATCGTTCCGCATCACCCGCATCCTGGGCGCCGTCGCGAGCGGCGGACTCGACCACCCCACACTCATCGCCCTGCTGCTCCTCGCGGGCGTCGCCGGCAAGTCCGCGCAGTTCCCGCTGCACACCTGGCTGCCCGACGCGATGGCCGGCCCCACCCCCGTCTCCGCGCTGATCCACGCCGCGACGATGGTCGCCGCCGGCATCTACTTCGTGGCCCGGCTCCTCCCCGTCTTCGCCCAGTCCGGCGCCGCCCTCGTCGTCCTCGCCGTGATGGCGGCGATCACGGTGATCGGCTCCGGGCTGGCCGCCCTCGCCCAGGACGACATCAAGCGCGTTCTCGCCTACTCGACGATCGGCCAGCTCGGCTACATGGCCGGGGCCCTCGCCGTCGGCGACCGCGGTGCCGCCGTCTTCCACCTCCTGTCCCACGGCGCGTTCAAGGCCGTCCTCTTCCTCGCGGCGGGCGTCGTCATCCACGCCGCCGGAACCAACTCACTGGCCGCCATGTCCCGTATGGGCGGCCTGGCCAAGCGCATCCCGGACGCCTACTGGACGATGACCGTCGCCCTGCTCGCGCTCGCCGCCATCCCGCCGTTCGCCGGCTTCTTCTCCAAGGAAGCCGTCCTCGTCGCCGCCGAGCACACCGCGCTCGGCGAGCGGCACGTCGCCCCGTCGGCGGCGGGCTGGACCGTTCTCGTCGCCGGACTGCTCGCCGCGGCCCTCACCGCCGCCTACGCCACCCGCCTCTGGCTCCTGGCCTTCCGGGGCCGCGGCGCCGAGGTCCCGGACCACGGCCGCCAGCCCGTCGCAATGACCACCGTCCTGTGGGTCCTCGCCGTCCCCACCATCGCCTTCGGCCTCACCGTCGGCGCGATCGGCGACTGGTTCGACGGACACGGCCTCACCCCGTCCCTGACCACCGCCGTCCTCTCCACCGGCGTCGGCCTCATCGGCGGAATCGTCACCTACGGCGCCTGGCGCCACACCACGGCCCTCGCCGCCCGCACCACCGTGGGCACCGTCGTCGCCCACCCCGACGCCGAACCCGCCCTCGTCGAGGCGGAGGCACTGACGGCGCACACCGCCGCCTACGGCACGGCCGGCGACGCCCCCGACCCGGCCGACCCGGGCCGACTGCTGCTCGGCCCGCTCCACCGCCACGCCGCCACCGGCTTCCACCTCGATGCCCTGTACACGGCCCTGTTCGTCCGCCCCGTACAGGCCGCGGCGAGCCTGGTCCGCTTCCTGGACCGCGAGGTCGTCGACACCTACGTACGCGGCTCCGGCACCGGAGCGCGCTGGCTCGGCACCGCCGTCCGCCGCGCCCAGACCGGCAACGTGCAGACCTACCTCAGCGCACTGTTCGCCGGTTCCCTGGTCCTGGCGATCGCCGCCGTCGTCTTCGCCAACGTCAACGCCGGGTCGTGAGCCGTGATCGATATCAGTGAATCCGTGATGCAGTTCCTTCTCGCGTTCATCGTCGTCGTCCCGCTCATCGGGGCCGTGGCGGCCCTCCTGCCGGCCCCGCCCGGACTGAAGGGAACCGGCCCCGACCAGGCGGTGCTCCGCCACGGCGTGACCGTCACCGGCGCGGTCCTGCTCGCCGCGCTCGTCCTCGCCGCAGGCTTCGACAACGACCACCCGTCGACGATGCAGGCCACCACCGACATCAACTGGATCCCGGCGCTCCACGTCCGGATCCACCTCGGCATCGACGGCATCTCGCTCCCCCTTCTCGTACTGACCGCGCTGCTGACCTTCCTCTGCGCGCTGTACAGCTACTTCAAGCCGCCCGCGGGCCCCTCCCCGAAGGCGTTCGTCGCACTCGTCCTCCTCCTGGAGACCGGCACCCTCGCCACCTTCGCCGTCCTCGATCTGCTGCTGTTCTTCCTGGCCTTCGAGACGGTGCTCATCCCGATGTACTTCCTGATCGCCCGCTGGGGCGGTGCGGGACGGCAGGCCGCCGCCGGGAAATTCATCCTCTACACGCTGCTCGGCTCGGTGGTCATGCTGCTGGGCCTGCTCCTCATCGGGCTGAAGAGCGGCACCTTCGACATGGTGGCACTCGCCACTGACAACGGCCGCGGGCTCACCTCGTCCGTGCAGGTCGTCGCCGTCCTGGCGATCGGAATCGGGCTCGCCGTGAAGACCCCGATGTGGCCGCTGCACAGCTGGCTCCCGGACGCCCACACCGCCGCCCCTACCGTCGGTTCGGTCCTCCTCGCCGGTGTCCTGCTGAAGATGGGCACCTACGGATTCGTCCGCATCCTGCTGCCCATCGCCCCCGACGGCATGCACACCTTCGCGCCCTACCTCGCCGCCTTCGCGGCCGTCGGCGTCGTCTACGGGTCGCTCGCCTGCCTGGCACTGGCCCGTCCCGGCTCCAAGGGCGACCTCAAGCGCCTGATCGCGTACTCCT
Organism: Streptomyces sp. NPDC056061; assembly: GCF_042266885.1. Lineage (NCBI taxonomy): Bacteria > Bacillati > Actinomycetota > Actinomycetes > Kitasatosporales > Streptomycetaceae > Streptomyces > Streptomyces sp. NPDC056061. Next base: position 244,923 of record NZ_JBHJWQ010000004.1, read on the forward strand.
CCGTCGGACACATGGGCTTCGTGCTCCTCGGTATCGCGACCATGACCCCCACCGGAGTCAACGGCGCACTCTTCGCGAACATCGCCCACGGCCTCATCACCGGCCTGCTGTTCTTCCTGGTCGGCGCGGTGAAGGACCGCTACGGCACCGCCGACCTGGACACCCTCTCCGGCGCCACCGGGGCCGCGCTCTACGGCCGGGCCCCCCGCCTCGGCGGCCTGCTCGCCTTCGCCGCGATCGCCTCCCTCGGCCTGCCCGGCCTCGCCGGATTCTGGGGCGAGATGCTCGCCCTGTTCGGCTCCTTCGACCCCGCCGACGGCCTCAGCCGGCCCGCGTTCCGCACCTTCATGGCGATCGCCGCGTTCGGCACCCTGCTCACCGCCGCGTACATGCTCATCGTGGTGCGCCGCGTCTGCATGGGCGAGAAGCGCGAGGAACCGCAGCCGCTCGCCGACGTCCAGAGCTACGAATTCGCCACCTGGACCCCGCTCGTCGCCCTCACCGTCCTCGCCGGTCTGTGGCCCGCCGTCCTCCTCGGCCTCACCGACCCGGCCGTGCAGAAGCTCCTCGCAGGAGGCAAGTCGTGACCACAGCCGCCATCACCCCGGGCGCCGTCACCGCCGACGCCTCCACCGGCTTCCTCACCGGCGCCGCCGATCCCTCCACCGGCCTCGTCACCACCGCGGCCGACAGCGCCACCAGCCTGGTCCAGTCCGTCGACTGGCTCGCGATCGCGCCCCCGGTCGTCGTCGCGGTCGTCGCCCTGATCGTCCTGGTCACCGACCTCTTCCTGCCCGAGAACCGCAAGCCGCTCCTCGGGTGGACGAGCATCGCCGGGCTCGTCGCCGCGGCGGCCCTGCTGGTCCCGCTGCGCGGCGGCGACCGTTCGACCTTCTGCCTCACCGAGGCGGCCACCGGCACCGGCGCCACCGGGGCGTGCAGCTACACGGCCGACCACTTCGCCCTCGTCATCCAGGCCCTCGTGCTCGGCGGCGCCCTGCTCACCGCACTGCTCTCGCTCGGCGACACCCGCAGGCTCCCGGCCGGCGAGTTCTGGTTCCTGCTGCTGTCCTCCGCGTCCGGCGCCATCCTGCTGCCCGCCGCCCGCGACCTCGCCACCCTCGTCGTCGCCCTCGAAGTCGCCTCGCTGCCCGCCTTCGCCCTGGTCGGCATCAAGCGCGGCGACCGCCGGTCCTCCGAGGCCGCGCTGAAGTTCTTCCTCTCCTCCGTCGTCGCGACCGCCGTCACGCTCCTCGGCTTCAGCTTCGTGTACGCGGCCACCGGCACCCTCCACCTCACCGAGCTCGCCGCCCGGCTCGACGACGTGCCCGGACAGCTCGACACCCTCGCCAAGACCGGTGTCGTCCTCACCCTCGTCGGCTTCGCCTTCAAGACGGCCGCCGCGCCCTTCCACTTCTGGGTCCCCGACACCTACGTCGGCGCCCCGCTGCCGGTCGCCGCCTACCTCTCGGTCGTCGGCAAGGCGGTCGGCTTCTCCGGCCTCGTCCTCGTCACCGTGATCGCGTTCCCGGCGTACGCCGACGTCTGGGGACCGGCCCTCGCCGTCCTCGCCGCGCTCACCATGACCGTCGGCAACGTCGCCGCCCTGCGCCAGAACGCCGACCGTGCCCGCAGCGCCGTACGGCTGCTCGCCTGGTCGTCCGTCGGCCAGGCCGGCTACCTCCTGGTACCGATCGCCGCCGCCGCGTACGCCAGCGACCGGCACATCGGCTCCACCGTCGCGTACGCCCTGATGTACGCCGTCGTGAACCTCGGCGCCTTCGCGGTCGCCGCCCTCGTCGCGCGCACCCGTCCCGGCAACCGGCTGTCCGACTACCGCGGCCTGTACGCCGACCGCCCCCTGACCGCACTCGTCATGGGCTTCTTCCTGCTCTGCCTGGCCGGACTCCCGCCGGGCATCGTCGGCCTCTTCGCCAAGGTCACGGTCTTCTCCGCCGCCGTCGACGCCGGACTCGGCTGGCTCGCGGTCGTCATGGCAGTCAACGTCGTGATCGCGTTGTACTACTACCTGCAATGGACCGCGGCGCTCTTCCGCGCCCCGCAGGAAGCGCCGGAGGAGGTCCCGGCGCGCACCGCGGACGAGGCCGCCGCGGACACCGTCGCACCCGCCCCCACCAGGCAGCACGTCCCGGTCCCCGTCGTCGCCGCGATCGCCCTCACCGCCGTCGCGGGTGTCGTGCTCTCCGGTGTTCCGCAGACCATCCTGAGATTCACCGCCGTCAGCCTCTTCTGAGCGCCAGGATTCTTCTGACGCACCAAGATCGGTTTGCCCGCAGCGGCCCGTGCAGGGCAAGGTCTAGGTCTGTCGTCGCGCTGCCGCCTGCCGCCTGCCGCCTGCCGTATGGCCTCCGGCGGGACGATGCCGGTGCGAGGACCCGGCCCGGGGCCGCACATCGAGACACCCACAACCATGTCCCAGAGGGAGCAAGAGCAGTGCTGAACGGGTTCAAGGACTTCATCCTGCGCGGAAACGTCATCTCCATGGCCATCGGTCTGGCCGTCGGATCCGCGTTCACCGCAGTCGTCACCGGGTTCAGCACCGCGTTCATCACCCCGCTGATCGGTCTCGCCACCGGATCGGTCGGCGACTTCAGCTCCGCGGAGTTCGCGCTGGAGGGCACGATCTTCCCGTACGGGAAGTTCCTGGCCGCCGCCATCGCCTTCCTGATCACCGCGGCAGTGCTCTACTTCTGCGTCGTCGTCCCCATGGCCAAGGTCCAGAACCGCTTCTCCAAGACGGACGACAAGGTCGACATCAAGGCCGCCGTGCGCGACTGCCCCCGCTGCTACACCGAGATCCCGGCCATCGCCTCCCGCTGCGCCCACTGCACCAGCGAGGTCGAGCCGGACCCCGAGGCCCTCGCGGTCGCCGGTCTGCCCGCCCAGCGCTGAGGCCCGGCACCGAACGTCCGACGCGTCGTTCCGCCCGCCGCAATACCCCACCGGGGCCCGCCCGGCCACCACGGCCGGACGGGCCCCGGCGCGCACAAGGGAACTAGCTCACCTCGCCTGGCGTTGATTCGTTCGGGAGGTTCCACTGGGGGAGTGGAGCCCACCGAGCAAAGGGTTCCCCTGCCGCACCACTTGGAGGGCGTACCGTGCACCGCCGGCACAACGGGCTGAAGACCGCCGTACTCCTCGGGGGGCTGTCCGCACTCATCATCGTCATCGGCAGCTTCTTCGGACGTACGGGCCTGATCGTCGCGCTCCTCGTGGCCGTCGGTACCAACGCCTACGCCTACTGGAACAGCGACAAGCTGGCGCTGAGAGCCATGCGCGCCCGCCCCGTCAGCGAATTCGAGGCGCCTCAGCTCTACCGCATGGTCCGCGAGCTCTCGACGGCCGCCCGCCAGCCCATGCCCCGGCTGTACATCTCCCCGACCCAGGCCCCCAATGCCTTCGCGACCGGCCGCAATCCGCGCAACGCGGCGGTCTGCTGCACGGACGGCATCCTGCAGATCCTCGACGAGCGAGAGCTGCGCGGCGTCCTCGGGCACGAGCTGAGCCACGTCTACAACCGCGACATCCTGATCTCGTCGGTCGCCGGAGCGCTGGCCTCCGTCGTCATGTTCCTGGTCAACTTCGCCTGGCTGATCCCGGTCGGCCGGTCCAACGACGACGAGGGCCCCGGCATCCTGGGCATGCTGCTGATCATGATCCTCGGGCCGGTCGCCGCATCCATCATCCAGTTGGCCGTCAGCCGTTCGCGCGAGTACCAGGCCGATGCGTCGGGCGCCCAGCTGACCGGCGACCCGCTGGCCCTCGCCGGGGCCCTGCGGAAGCTCGAAGCGGGAACGAAACAGCTCCCGCTGCCCCCCGAACCGAGGATCGAGACCGCGAGTCACATGATGATCGCGAACCCCTTCCGTCCCGGCCAGGGCATGTCCAAGCTGTTCTCCACCCACCCCCCGATGGCGGAGCGCATCGCCCGTCTGGAGCAGATGGCGGGCCGCCGCCCGTAGGCGCGGCTCCCGGCCTCGCCGCCGCGCCCGTACGGAGCGGCCCCGGTCGCCGGCTTCCGGGCGGGCCCGGCCACCGGAGCCCCGTGCCGTCGTCACCGTCCCCCGAACGCCTCGTCGGTCGGGACCACTTCTCGGCCCAGGGGCATGAGCGAGATCGGGATCAGCTTCAGGTTCGCCCAGCCGAACGGGATGCCGATGATCGACACGAACAGCGGGATGCTGGTGAGCAGGTGTCCCAGCGCCAGCCACCAGCCGGCGAACACGAGCCAGATCACGTTGCCCACGCACGACGGAGCCCCCGCGTCCGGCCGCTCCACCGTGGTCCGGCCGAACGGCCACAGGACGTAGCCCGCGATCCGCAGCGAGGCGATGCCGAAGGGAATGGTCACGATGAAGATGAAGCAGATGAGTGCCGCGACCGCGTAGCCGAGGGCCATCCAGAAGCCGCAGAACACCACCCACAGGATGTTGAGGATCAGCTGAATCGGCTTCATGACCGTTGTGCTCCGTCTCGCTCGTCCGTCGGCCGTGCTCACTGCCAGTATCCGCCCGCGGACCGGGAGCCGGAACCGGAGGGCCGGAACGGACGATCATGGTCCCGACCCGCACGGACCCGGCAGCCGGTGCACACCGACGGGATTGTCAGTGCCGTCGTTCACCATGGACGCATGAACGACACCGAGCAGTTGCTCGCAGCCGCGGCGGAGACGACGCGCTCCGCGGAGCACCCTCTTCCGGCACCCCTGCGGGACGAGGACGTCCGACGGGCTGAGGCCGCCCTGGGCTTCCCGCTCCCGCCGCTGCTCGCCGCCCTGTACACCCGCATAGCCAACGGCGGCTTCGGTCCGGCGTACGGGCTGATGCCGCTGATCGGCGAGCGCGCGCCGGGCGGTGAGGAGTCCGCCGTCGCGCAGTACCTCGCCCACCGCAGGGACGCGACCGAGGAGGGCGGATGGCCGTGGCCGGAGGGCGTCCTGCCGATCTGCAGTCTGGGGTGCGGGATGTACTCCTGCGTGGACTGCCGCAGCGAGCACACCGCGGTCCTGCTCTTCGAGCCGAACGTCGGCGAGCCGGAGCACGCGTGGTACGTGGACCGGCCGGGCCTCGCCGAATGGCTCCGGGACTGGCTGGACGGCACCGCCTGGCACTGCGAGGACTCCGAGGACGAAGGAGAGGACCTGGCGCCCTGGCCGGATTTCGGCGGACGCACCTGACACCGGCCCCGGACGGGAGCCCGCCCCTCAACGGCCGGACACGGAACCGGAACCGGGATCGACACCGAAACCGGAACCGAAACCGGAACCACCTCGGCAACCGGGACCACTCCCGAAACCGGCACCGGACAAGCCCGTCTCGCGCAGCGTCAGATTGAGCCGACCGCGGCGCATCCCCGCCGAGGGATCCGCCGTCCCGGGGAGGATTCTCGGCACGCCGTGGAACGCGAACCGGGACGGCCCGCCGAAGACGAACAGGTCGCCGGAGGCCAGCTCCACGTCCGTGTAGGGCCGCCCCCGGTTCTCCGTGTTGCCGAAGCGGAATACGCAGGTGTCGCCGATGCTCAGCGACACCACCGGGGCACCGGACCGTTCTTCCTTGTCCTGGTGCATGCCCATCCGTGCCGTGTCGTCGTAGAAGTTGACCAGGGCGGCGTCCGGCGCGTACGTCCCGGCCGGACACCCGTCCCCGTACGCGGCGGCCAGAGCCTCTCGGCCCAGTTCTCCCAACCAGTCGGGGAACGCGGCGACCGGTGCGCCGTTCACGTCGTCGGCGGTGCGCGAGTACCGGTACGGCTGCCAGTGACATCCCAGGCAGACCGTCCGCACGGACATCACCCCACCGCCCGGCAGCGCCGTGTGCCGCAGCGGCACCGGTCCCCGCGCCCACTCCCGGCAGGCCGCCACCAACTCCCGCCGACGTTCCGGCGACAACCACTCGGGCACATGCACCGCACCGGGCGCGACGACGGCCCGCTCCCTCGGAAAGAGCCCGGACACGTCAACGCACCGCCTGGGCGCCCTCCAGCCCCAGGAGTCGGCGCTTGCGCTCCGGGCCGCCCGCGTAGCCCCGCAGGGCCCCGTCCGCGCCGATCACCCGGTGGCACGGCCGTACGACCAGCAGTGGATTGCGCCCGATCGCCGTGCCCACGGCCCGCACCCCGGCCCCGGACGTGCCCACCCGCTCGGCGATCTGCCCGTAGGACACGGTCTCCCCGTACGGCACACCGTCCAGCGCGGCCCACACCCGTCGCTGGAAGTCGGTGCCCGCCACCTCCGTGTACGCGATGTCGAAACGGGTGAGCCGCCCCGCGAAGTACTCGTGCAGCTGGGCGGCGATCCCCGCGAAGGCATCCGGCGCGTGGATCCAGCCCTCCCGGACCACGGCGGCACCCTTCTGTCCGGGCAGGGAGAGCGAGGCGAGCGCGACCCCTCCGGCGGCGTCGGCGGCCTCCTCGCCGACCAGCAGCAGTTCGCCCAGCGGGCTGTCGGCCGTTGCGTACATGGTCATGACTCGTCCTCTCCACACTTCTCGCCCGTGCGGCCGTCACGCCGGGAACCGGCTCGATCGCCGCCCCGGCACGAACCGGTCTGCGTCCCCGGACCCGCCACGACCGGCGTTGTCCGGACATCACGCACCCCGGGTGCGGGGCGGCGGGGGACGCCCCGCACCCGGGGTGCGAGCGGACGGACCGACGTGCCGTCGGCGGGCCCTGACTACCGGTAGTTCACGAACTGGATCGCGAAGTCGAGGTCCTTGCCCTTGAGCAGCGCCTGCACGGCCTGGAGGTCGTCCCGGCTCTTCGAGCTGACCCGCAGCTCGTCGCCCTGGACCTGCGCCTTGACGCCCTTGGGGCCCTCATCGCGGATGATCTTCGCGACCTTCTTGGCGTTCTCCTGGGAGATGCCCTCCTCGATCGTGGCGAAGATCTTGTACTCCTTGCCGGACAGCTGCGGCTCGCCCGCGTCCAGCGACTTCAGCGAGATGCCCCGCTTGATCAGCTTGGACTGGAAGATGTCGAGGATCGCCTTGACCCGCTCCTCGCCGTTCGCCTGCATCAGGATCTTCTCGCCGGACCAGGAGATCGAGGCGTCGACGCCCTTGAAGTCGTAGCGCTGCGAGATCTCCTTGGCGGACTGGTTGAGGGCGTTGTCGACCTCCTGCCGCTCGACCTTCGAGACGATGTCGAAACTGGAGTCGGCCATGACGTGTGGCTCCTTGTATCGGGGGTGCTGGGAAACGGGGGATGCATACGCGCGGGCGCGGCCGTGTCGGGCCCGCCCGCCGGGGCAAAGCCTAACGACCTGGGGAACAGGAAGGGGTGGATCGGCGAGCGGTGCCCCGCGGCTTCGGATCCGAGGCGGAGTCGCAGGCCGTCGGGAGCCCGCTCGCTCGCGGACGACGGGACGGCCTCCGGTCATCCGCACCGGTTCGGACCGCTGATCAAACCGGTGGCGGAGCACCCCCGGTCATCGGGTATCGTTTACGTCGTTGCCAGGGAGCACCGCAGAAAAGCGGTTATCCACAGCAGCAAAACCCGGCGGTGTGCCCGAGCGGCCAAAGGGAGCAGACTGTAAATCTGCCGGCTTCGCCTTCCCAGGTTCGAATCCTGGCGCCGCCACACGACAAGGCCCCTGTCCCAGGACAGGGGCCTTCTCCGTATGTCCGCAGCGAGGATCGTGAACATGGAACCCGTACTGGTCAGTGCCTGTCTGCGCGGAGTGCCCTGTCGCTTCGACGGACGCGGCAAGGCGTCCGACGCGGTGGCCGAGGCCATCGGGGAGCGCCGCCCCGTCGGCTTCTGCCCGGAGGTCGCCGCAGGGCTGCCCACTCCGCGCCGTCCCGCGGAGATCGTCGGCGGCGACGGCCACGACGTGCTGGACGGTCGCGCCCGTGTTGTCGACGACGCCGGGCGCGACGTGACGCGGGAGTTCGTGGACGGCGCGGAACGCGCGCTGGAGGCCGCACGCGCGGCCGGGTGCACCGAGGCGCTGCTGATGGCGCGCAGCCCCTCCTGCGGACGCGGCACCGTCTACGACGGCACGTTCACGGGCGAGCTCCGCGCGGGCGACGGGGTCACCGCCGCCCTGCTGGAGCGCCACGGCATCACCGTCCGCCCGGCGCCGCGCGACTGAACCGGGCGGCAGCGGCCGTGAACGGCCGTACGGGGTCCGCCCCGTCGGGGCCGCCCCGTACGGCCCGTCGGCCCCGTGCGCACATGCCGGTGCGTCTCCCGGGGAGAGACGGCCCGCGCGCGGGCGCGCGGCTCAGTTCCCCGCCACGTCCTTCACCGCGACCGTCACCGGCACGTTCCCCGAGACGAGTTCCAGCGTCAGTCCCGCCGTCGCCGGGGTCTCCAGCAGTTCCAGCAGCGTCGCCGCCACGTCGTCGCGCGGCACCGGCCCGCGACCGGTCGACACGGCGAGCCGGACCAGTCCCGTGCCCGCGTCGTTCGTCAGCATTCCGGGGCGCAGGATCGTCCAGTCCAGCGCGGACCTGGCACGCACGTCCGCGTCCGCCGCGCCCTTCGCCCTCAGATACGCGTCGAACACCTCGCCGCCCGGGTGATCGGGGTCGGCGCCCATCGAGGAGACGACGACCATGCGCCGCACCCCCGCCCGCTCGGCCGCGTCCGCGAGCAGCACCGCCGCTCCGCGGTCCACGGTCTCCTTGCGCGGTGCGCCGCTGTTCGGGCCCGCGCCCGCCGCGAAGACCGCCGCGTCGGCGCCGCGCAGGACCTCCGCCACGACGTCCGCGGTGGCCGACTCCAGGTCCAGGACGACCGGTTCGGCGCCCACCGCCCGGAGGTCCTCGCTCTGTTCCGGATCACGGATGATGCCGACCGCCTCGTACCCGCGCGCGGCGAGCAGCCGCTCCAGCCGCAGTGCGATCTGACCATGTCCACCTGCGATGACAATGCGCATGTCCCGACCGTACGCCGCGGCGGGCCGCCGCGCTCAGGGCCCGCCGCAGGCGCCGGTGTCCGGCCGTCCCTGGCGGGGCAGGCCGAGGGCGACGACGGTCTCCGAGTCGCAGTACTCGCGCACCGCGCTGGTCCGCGCCACCACCCGGCCGCGGTGCACCACGATCCGGCTGTACGCGAGCGACAGCACGCCCGGGAGGTGGTCCCCGCGCACCGCGAGCAGTTCGGCCGGGAAACCGGCCTCCACCCGCACCTCGGGCAGCCCCATCGCCTGCCTGGCGGCCGAGGAGACCGCCCGGTACGCCTCGTCGGGGCGCATGTCGTTCTGCGAGGCCAGCAGGTAGGCGGCCTCCAGCGGGTCCCCGCGGCCCACCGGGTTGGCGACGTCCCGCAGCGCGCCGCTGCCCGCCGCGATCCGCACCCCGGCGGCCCGCAGCAGCCCGACCGGGGCGACGCCCCGGCCCTCCACCCCGCAGCAGCCGCCCTGCGGGAGGCAGATCACCGTCACCCCGGCCGCCGCGAGCTGGTCGGCGGCCCGGGTCGCGGCCTGGAGCGGCAGCCGGGCCAGACCCGCGCACGGGCCCACGCAGACCCCGGACCGCAGCCCGCCGGCCATGGTGGCCAGGCGGCCGAGCCGGGCCGGGTCGTCGCCGTCCGTGTGCAGGTCGACGGGGCAGCCCTGCTCGGCGGCGATCTCCAGGACCGCCTCGGCGTATCCCGCCGGGTCCGGGTCGAGGTCGGGGCAGCCGCCGACCGCGCAGGCCCCCATCTTCACCGCGTCGCGCAGCATGGCCAGATTGTCGGCGCCCGCGACGCCGGTGAGCAGCCGGGGCGCGGCGACCGGGGTCAGATCGACGAGGCCGCGCAGCGAGTCGCCGGCCCGCAGCACCGCTTCGAACGAGGCGAGGCCCTGGAGCGAACCGATCCGCACGTGGGCGCGGAGCGCGGTCGCGCCGTGGCCGAGTTGCAGCAGCGCGGCCTCGGTGGCGCGGCGCTGGACGTCCTGGGGGCTGTGCGAGACGGGGCCGGGGAGGCCGGGGCCGGGACCGTCGGCGGTGAGCGCGGTGTCGCTGTGGGTGTGGGGTTCGGCCGGGGCCGGGAGCAGCAGATGGCCGCGCAGGTCCACCCGCGCACCGGGGGCGGCCAGGCTTCCCGCCGTGCCGACGGCCTCGATGCGGCCGCCGCCGAGCCGTACGTCCACGACGCGGCCGTCGATCAGACGGGCGCCGCGGAGCACCAGGGTGCCGGTCTCGGCGGTGTCGGGGCCGGTGGACGCATCGACCGCGTCGGCGGCGTGGTCGTCGTGCGGCCACGGCTGGCTGTCGGGCATCGCGCTCCTGGAACGGGGACCTGAGAACGGAACAACGGGGCGGAGGTCACGCAGAGTGAGTCGAGCCTAGGGGGGTGTTCGGTCCGGTTCGAGGAGGAGCGAATTAGTCGTACCGGTGTGGCCCCGGGGGCGTCAGAGGCTGGGGATTACGGGTGGTGCGTTACGACCTGGGCAACAGGAGGGTGCCGGGAGCCCGCGCCCTCCTGCTCCCGGCGCCGTTGGTCACCGCGGGCGGCTTCCGGGGGATCGAGCCGCTGCTCAGGCGGTCGACGGGCGGTCCGGGAGCGGGGCGGCCGGGCACCCGAGCCGATGCGACGAAACGGATTTGGGGGATCGGCGACCGAGCGTGTAATGTCTTCCTCGCTCGCCCCAATAGCTCAGTCGGTAGAGCGTCTCCATGGTAAGGAGAAGGTCTGCGGTTCGATTCCGCATTGGGGCTCTGGTGATCGGAAATCCCCGCTTCGGCGGGGGGATCTGTCATCAAAGCGGTGTAGCTCAGTCGGTAGAGCAAGCGGCTCATAATCGCTGTGTCACCGGTTCAAGTCCGGTCACCGCTACTTACGGTAGCCGATTGTGGGGTCGGTCCTTCGATCGGCTACTCTTTTTTGCGTTCATCCGTCCATCCGTCCGTCCAAGGAGCACTCACGTGGCTGCCACCGACGTCCGCCCGAAGATCACGCTGGCCTGCGTGGAGTGCAAGGAGCGGAACTACATCACCAAGAAGAACCGGCGCAACAACCCGGACCGTCTTGAGATGAAGAAGCACTGCCCGCGCTGCAACTCGCACACCGCGCACCGCGAAACGCGCTGAATCAGGCTCGTACACGAGGCCGCCCCCGCTGGGGGCGGCCTCGTGTCGTTGTATGGGGGCTGTTGTTTCGGCCTTTTCTCTTTCACCAGGAGGTAGCGAGCCCATGGCGCTCGACCAGTCCTTCGTGGGGCGGACCTATCCGCCCACTCCGCCGTACGAAGTCGGCCGGGAGAAGATCCGCGAATTCGCCGAGGCGGTGGGGGACGCCAATCCGGCGTACGTCGACCCCGAGGCCGCCAAGGCGCTCGGTCACAGCGATGTGATCGCGCCGCCGACGTTCGTCTTCTCGATCACCTTCAAGGCCGCGGGACAGGTGGTGCGGGATCCGCAGCTGGGTCTGGACTACAGCCGTGTGGTGCACGGCGACCAGAAGTTCGCCTATGTGCGCCCGGTGCGTGCGGGGGACCGGCTGACGGTCACCTCGACGATCGAGGGCATCAAGTCGCTGGCGGGCAACGACATCGTGGACGTCCGCGGCGAGGTCCACGACGAGTCCGGTGAACACGTCGTGACCGCGTGGACGAAGCTGGTGGCGCGCGCCGCCGAGGAGGCGTGATGACGGCGAAGGTCGCTTTCGAGTCGGTCGAGGTCGGTACGGAGCTGCCGACGCAGTCCTTCCCGGTGACCCGGGCCACGCTGGTGCAGTACGCGGGCGCCTCCGGTGACTTCAACCCGATCCACTGGAACGAGAAGTTCGCCCGCGAGGTCGGGCTGCCGGACGTGATCGCGCACGGCATGTTCACCATGGCGGAGGCGATCCGCGTGGTCACGGACTGGGTCGGCGACCCTGGCGCGGTGGTCGAGTACGGGGTGCGGTTCACCAAGCCGGTCGTCGTGCCGAACGACGACGCGGGCGCCGTGATCGAGGTCGGTGCCAAGGTGGCCGTCCTGCTGGACGACAAGCGGGTGCGGGTCGACCTGACGGCCATGAGCGAGGGCAAGAAGGTGCTGGGCATGGCCCGGGCCGTCGTGCAGCTCGCCTGAGAACGACCGGTACGTCCGCGAGGGGTGCCGCCCCGACGGGTGGCACCCCTCGCGCGTGCTCCGGCGTACTTCTGTCCGCGGATGTCGTCGCCTCTCCTTGCCAAGTTAGTGATTGAGCACTAACTTCACGGCATGGCAAGAATGAGCGCAGAGGAGCGCCGCGAGAGCGTCATCCGCGCGGCGATCACCGAATTCGCCCGCGGCGGCTACGACGCCACCTCCACCGAGGCCATCGCCAAGCGCGTCGGCGTCTCGCAGCCGTACCTCTTCCGCCTCTTCCCCAACAAGCAGGCCATGTTCCTCGCCGCCGCCGAACGCTGCCTCGTGGACACCCGGAAGGTCTTCGCCGACGCCGCCGAGGGGCTGGAGGGCGACGAGGCGGTCTCGGCGATGGCCGCCGCGTACCAGCGCCTCATCGTCGACGACCCCGAGAAGCTCCGGATGCAGATGCAGACCTACGCCGCCGTGGCGAGCGCCGGGGCCGCGGGGGACCAGGAGTTCGGCGAGGCGCTGCGCACCGCGTGGCTGCGGATGTGGGACGAGGTCCATCTCGCCCTCGGTGCCGATGCTGAGGAGACGACCACGTTCTTCGCGTACGGAATGCTCATCAACACCCTGACCTCGCTCGGTTTCCCGGCCGGGCACCGGGTCTGGTCCGGGTTCTACGACTCGGCCAAGCCCATCTCCTGAACGGGGCGGTGCGGGTCTCCCGGACAGCGCCGCGCCCCCTTTGAACGGTGCTGCCGCGATCTCGCGAGCCCGGTCCCGGCCCGGTCTTCTGCCCGGCTCGACCGGGTTCCGGCCGGGGCGGGGCCCGCCCCGGCCTCCACAGGGGAACCGGTTTTTTCGCCCAGAGAAGTTAGTCATTGATAACTAACCCGCAGGGGGAGCAGTGAACAAGTCCACGACGGACCGCTCGCGAGCGGTCTGGACCCTCGTCATCACCAGCGTCGCCGCGTTCATGGCGGCTCTCGACAACCTCGTCGTCACCACCGCCCTGCCCTCCATCCGCAAGGGCATCGGCGGCGAACTGGCCGAGCTCGAATGGACCGTGAACGCCTACACCCTCACCTTCGCCGTCCTGCTCATGCTCGGTGCGGCCCTCGGTGACCGGTTCGGGCGCCGCAGGCTCTTCCTGGTCGGGCTCGCCGTGTTCACCGGAGCCTCCGCCGCCGCCGCGCTCTCGTCGGGGATCGACGAGCTGATCGCCTTCCGGGCCGTCCAGGGCGCCGGTGCCGCGATCATGATGCCGTTGACGCTCACCCTCCTCACGGCCGCGGTGCCGCCGGCCCGTCGTGGCGTCTCGCTCGGCATCTTCAGCGCCGTCACCGGACTTGCCGTGGCGGGCGGTCCGCTGATCGGCGGCAGCCTCACCGAGCACCTGTCCTGGCAGTGGATCTTCTGGGTGAACGTGCCGGTCGGGCTGCTCCTGCTGCCGGTGGCCCGACTGCGCCTCGCCGAGTCGTACGCGCCCGACGCGCGACTCGACATCCCCGGCACGCTCCTGGTCAGCGGCGGACTCTTCGGCATCGTCCACGGCCTGGTCAACGCCAACACCGACGGCTGGACCAGCGCCACCGTCCTCACCTCGCTGCTCGTGGGCGCCGCCCTCGTCGCCGGCTTCGTCCGCCACGGCTTCCGCGCCAAGCGCCCCATGCTGCCGATGCGGCTGTTCCGCAGCCGCGCGTTCCTCGGGATCAACGCGGCGAGTCTGCTGATGTTCCTCGGCATGTTCGGGGCGATCTTCCTGCTCAGTCAGTACCTCCAGGCCGTGCTGGGCTACTCGCCCACCGAGGCCGGTCTGCGGATGCTGCCCTGGACCGGGATGCCGATGCTGGTCGCGCCGATCGCGGGGATGCTCGCGGACCGGTTCGGAGGCCGCCCGGTGGTCGTCACCGGGCTCGCCCTCCAGGCCGTCGGCCTCGCCCTCTTCGCCATGGTCCTCGGGCCCGACGTCCCGTACACCCACCAGTTGCCCGGCCTGATCACCGGCGGCGTCGGCATGGCCCTGTACTTCGCGCCCGCCGCCGGACTCGTGATGTCCAGCGTCCGCCCCGCCGAGCAGGGCATCGCCTCCGGCACCAACAACGCCCTGCGCGAGGTCGGCGGCGCCCTCGGCATCGCGGTGCTCGCCACGGTCTTCTCCTCGCGGGGCGGATACGAGTCCGCGCAGTCCTTCACGGACGGCACCGTTCCGGCGGTGTGGATCGGCTCCGGCGCGGTGGCGCTGGCCGCCCTCGTCGCCCTGCTGATACCCGGGCGCCGCACGGAGCGGACGCCCGGCCCCGGGGTGGCCGACGACGCGGCCGGGGAGCGGATTCCGGTCGCCGTCTGAGCCCGGCCCGCCCGCCCCCGGGACCAGGGCCCCGCCCGAGCGGCGGGGCCCTGGGCGCCCCTGGAGACGGCTGCGGATGCCCGCAGGTCATCGGACCGTACTCTTGTCCCCGTGCAGGAACTTCACGATGCCCCACTCGCCCCCCTGACCACCTTCCGACTCGGCGGCCCCGCCGCCCGCCTCCGCACGGCGACGACCGACGCCGAGGTGATCGAGGCCGTGCGCGAGGCCGACGACACCGGCACCCCGCTCCTCGTCATCGGCGGCGGCAGCAACCTGGTCATCGGCGACGAGGGTTTCGACGGCACCGCCCTGCACATCGCGACCAGGGGCTTCGACCTGGACGGCACCTCGCTGGAACTCGCCGCCGGAGAGGTCTGGACGGACGCCGTCGCCCGCACCGTCGAAGCAGGTCTCGCGGGCATCGAATGCCTGGCCGGAATCCCGGGCTCCGCCGGGGCGACCCCGATCCAGAACGTCGGTGCCTACGGGCAGGACGTGTCCGCCACCATCACCGAGGTCGTCGCCTACGACCGGCGGGCCCGCGAGACGGTCACCATCCCGAACGCCGCGTGCGCGTTCTCGTACCGGCACAGTCGCTTCAAGGCCGAACCCGACCGTTTCGTGGTGCTCCGCGTCCGATTCCAGTTGGAGGACGCGGATGGTCTGTCCGCGCCGCTGAAGTACGCCGAGACGGCCCGCGCCATGGGTGTCGAGCAGGGCGAGCGCGTGTCCGTCGCGGCGGCAAGCGAGACGGTGCTCAAGCTCCGCGCGGGCAAGGGCATGGTGCTGGACCCCGAGGACCACGACTCCTGGTCGGCCGGCTCCTTCTTCACCAACCCGATCCTGGAGGCGGCGGAGTACGAGGCGTTCCTCGCCCGTGCCAGGGAGCGGCTCGGTCCCGAGGTCACGCCCCCCGCCTTCCCCGCGGACGGGGGACGCACCAAGACCTCCGCGGCCTGGCTCATCGACCGGGCCGGCTTCACCAAGGGCTACGGCACCGGCCCGGCCCGTATCTCCACCAAGCACACCCTGGCGCTCACGAACCGGGGCGGCGCCACCACCGAGGACCTCCTCGCGCTCGCCCGCGAGGTCGTCGCCGGGGTCCACGAGGCGTTCGGCGTCACGCTCGTCAACGAGCCGGTGACGGTCGGCGTGAGCCTCTAGCCGCCGCCCGGCGCGCTCCGGGCCGTACGCGTACGCCGGTCCCGGCGGCCCGTGTCCGGCGCGCTCCGGTCCGTACCGAGTGCGCCCGCTCCGTGCTCAGTACGCCACGCCCACGCCCTGCTTCACCGCTGCCGGATCGTCGACCAGCGCCAGCATCGCGTGGGCCACATCGGCCCGTGAGACGGTCCGGCCGCTGCGTGGACTGCCGCCGATCACTGTCCGGTACCTCCCCGTCAGCGGGCCGTCGGTGAGCTTCGGCGGCCGCACCGACGTCCAGTCCGTCGCGCTCGCGGCAAGCGCGGCCTCCATCCGGGTCAGGTCCGCGTAGACCTCCTTGAGGACCGCCCCCACCGCCTTGCGGACCAGCCGGTCCACCAGTGGGTCGTCGGCGGGCCGCGGACCGACCGGGGCGGCACTGACCACGACCAGCCGCCGCGTCCCCTCGGCCTCCATCGCCCGCAGCACCGACCGGGTCAGCTGCTCCGCCACGCCGTCGGCCCGTCGGCCGCGCGAGCCGAGCCCGGAGAGCACCGCGTCCCGGCCCGCCACCGCCTCGCGCAGTTCCTCCGAATCGTCCAGCCGTGTCACCGTGCGGACCCGCACCTCGGAGAGCCGGACGGGCAGCCGCGCCGGGTCACGGACCACCGCCGTCACCTCGTGGCCCGCCGCCACCGCCTGGCGGACCAGCTCCCGGCCGACGCCGCCCGTCGCGCCGAACACCGTGATCCTCATCGCGCACCCTCCCGAGGTGGGTAAGTATTCACTCACCCATAGGGTGAGCGGATACTCACCACCCCGTCAAGCACCTTCGGAGTCCACATGGAGCAGAGAGCGGAGCCGAGACCGGCCCGCGTCCGCATCCTCGACGCCGCCTACCGGTTGATGCTCACCATCGGGCTGGCCCGCGCCACCACCAAGGAGATCGCGCGAGCCGCAGGATGCTCGGAGGCCGCGCTCTACAAGCATTTCTCCGGCAAGGAGGAATTGTTCGTGGCCGTGCTCAAGGAGCGGCTGCCCAGGGTCGGCCCGCTGCTGGAGCGCCTGGCCGCCGCCCCGGAGGCCGGGGAGCGGACCGTCGAGCAGAACCTCACCGAGATCGCCCGCCAAGCCGCGCTCTTCTACGAGCAGAGCTTCCCGATCGCCGCCTCGCTGTACGCCGAACCCCGGCTCAGGGCGCGCCACCACGAGGCGATGCGGGAGCTGGGCACCGGTCCGCACCTGCCGATCCGCGGCCTGGACGCCTACCTGCGCTCGGAACAGCGGGCGGGCCGGATCCGGCCCGACGCGGACACCTATGCGGCGGCCTCGCTGCTGCTGGGGGCCTGCGCGCAGCGGGCGTTCGCCTACGAGGCCACGGAGGAGGGCGGCCCGCCGCAGTCCCTCGACGACTTCGCCGCCTCCGTGGCCGGGACGCTGATGCGGGGACTGGGCGGGTAGCCGGGCGTCGCGCCGGGCCCTCCCGTCCGGATCACGCCGGGCCCATCACGCACGCCCGCGGCGCTGTCGTCGGACGAGACGAAAGACCCTGAGCGGCAGGCTTCGCCAGCCAGGCGTCGATGCCCGCCAGAAGCTCCGTCCGGACCGTGTCCGGCGCCGCGGAGCCCCGCACCGACTGCCGGGCCAGCTCAGCGAGCTCCTCGTCGGTGAACGCGTGGTGGCGTCGCACCAGGTCGTACTGGGCGGCCAGCCGGGAGCCGAAGAGCAGCGGGTCGTCCGCACCCAGGGCCATCGGCACCCCGGCATCGAACAGAGTGCGCAGGGGGACATCGGCGGGCTTCTCGTAGACGCCGAGTGCCACGTTCGACGCCGGGCACACCTCGCAGGTCACCCCGCGCTCCGCCAGCCTGCGCAGCAGCCGCGGGTCCTCGGCGGCCCGTACGCCGTGCCCGATCCGGGCGGCGTCCAGGTCGTCCAGGCAGTCCCGCACGCTGGCCGGACCGGACAACTCGCCGCCGTGCGGGGCCGCCAGCAGGCCGCCCTCGCGGGCGATGGCGAAGGCCCGGTCGAAATCCCGGGCCATGCCGCGGCGCTCGTCGTTGGAGAGCCCGAAGCCGACCACGCCCCGGTCCGCGTACCGGACCGCCAGCCGGGCCAGCGTCCGGGCGTCCAGCGGGTGCTTCATCCGGTTCGCCGCGATGACCACCCGGATCGGCAGCCCGGTCTCGCGCGAGGCGGCGTCCACCGCGTCGAGGATGACCTCGATCGCCGGAATCAGGCCGCCGAGCAGCGGGGCGTACGAGGTGGGGTCGACCTGTATCTCCAGCCAGCCGGAGCCGTCCGCGACGTCCTCCCGGGCCGTCTCGCGCACCAGTCGCTGGATGTCCTCGGGCTCCCGCAGGCAGGAGCGGGCGATGTCGTAGAGCCGCTGGAAGCGGAACCAGCCGCGCTCGTCCGTGGCCCGCAGCTTGGGCGGCTCGCCGCCGGTCAGCGCCTCCGGCAGGTGCACGCCGTACTTGTCGGCGAGTTCCAGCAGGGTGGTGGGCCGCATCGACCCGGTGAAATGCAAGTGCAGGTGGGCCTTCGGCAACAGCCGTACATCACGCTCCATTCGAAGATCCTGCCGCATGCCCGGGGTCCGGCGGTAGCCGCTTTGCCAATCAGAGGTAAACCCCGAACAAACAACCGACCCCCGGCCGGAGCCGGGGGTCGGGCAGGAGGGGAATTCCGCTCCTGGTTACGCCTTGGCCTCCGCCAGCAGCTTCTGGATCCGCGACACGCCCTCGACGAGGTCGTCGTCGCCCAGGGCGTACGAGAGGCGCAGGTAGCCCGGCGTGCCGAAGGCCTCGCCCGGAACGACCGCGACCTCGGCCTCGTCCAGGATCAGCGCCGCCAGCTCGACCGAGGTGGCCGGACGGCGGCCGCGGATCTCCTTGCCGAGCAGCTCCTTCACCGACGGGTAGGCGTAGAACGCGCCCTCCGGCTCCGGGCACAGCACGCCGTCGATCTCGTTCAGCATCCGGACGATGGTGCGGCGGCGCCGGTCGAAGGCGGTGCGCATCTCGGCGACCGCGTCGAGGTTCCCCGACACGGCGGCCAGCGCGGCCACCTGGGCGACGTTGGAGACGTTGGACGTGGCGTGCGACTGCAGGTTGGTCGCGGCCTTGACGACGTCCTTGGGGCCGATCAGCCAGCCCACCCGCCAGCCGGTCATCGCGTACGTCTTGGCCACGCCGTTGACCACGATGCACTTCTCGCGCAGCTCGGGCACGAGCGCAGGCAGCGAGGTGAACTTCGCGTCGCCGTAGACCAGGTGCTCGTAGATCTCGTCGGTCAGCACCCACAGGCCGTGCTCGACGGCCCAGCGGCCGATCGCCTCGGCATCGGCCTCGCTGTATACGGCGCCGGTCGGGTTCGACGGAGAGACGAACAGGACGACCTTGGTGCGCTCGGTGCGCGCCGCCTCCAGCTGCTCCACGGAGACCCGGTAGCCGGTGGTCTCGTCGGCCACGACCTCCACCGGGACGCCGCCGGCCAGCCGGATCGACTCGGGGTAGGTGGTCCAGTACGGGGCCGGGACGATGACCTCGTCACCCGGGTCGAGGATCGCGGCGAACGCCTCGTAGATGGCCTGCTTGCCGCCGTTGGTCACCAGGATCTGGGAGGGGTCGACCTCGTAGCCGGAGTCGCGCAGCGTCTTCTCCGCGATGGCGGCCTTGAGCTCCGGGAGGCCCCCTGCCGGTGTGTAGCGGTGGTACTTCGGGTTGCGGCAGGCCTCGACGGCGGCCTCGACGATGTAGCCGGGGGTCGGGAAGTCGGGCTCACCGGCGCCGAAGCCGATCACCGGACGGCCGGCGGCCTTGAGGGCCTTGGCCTTGGCGTCGACGGCGAGGGTGGCGGACTCGGAGATGGCACCGACGCGGGCGGAGACCCGGCGCTCGGACGGAGAAGTTGCAGCGCTCATGGCTTCCATGGTTACAGACCGCCGGGCCCGTCGGCGCACGGGTTTCAGGGGCCGGACAAGGGTGCGAAACCAGGCGGACGGGATGCGGCCGGAAGCCGTCGCGGGCCAGCTGTTCGACGCCGGGCCGATCAGCACGTACACTCACCTGTCGTTGGCCTTCACCGCCGCACCGTTTCCCCACCCGGAACATCCGGGAAGATGCGGTAGGTTGGTGGAAACCACAAAGGGTCGTAGCTCAATTGGTAGAGCACTGGTCTCCAAAACCAGCGGTTGGGGGTTCAAGTCCCTCCGGCCCTGCTACACATTCCTTCGCCAGGAAGTGTGCGCATGTACGTACTTCAATGCACCGCCGTGCGGCTCGACCGGGCGCGGCACGGCCACGACCCGGAATCAGGTGAGAAGCGTGACGGACGCCGTGGGCTCCATCGACATGCCTGATGCCGAGGATGAAGTACCCGAGTCGAGGAAGAAGACCCGGAAGGGCGGCAAGCGCGGCAAGAAGGGCCCGCTGGGTCGCCTCGCTCTGTTCTACCGCCAGATCGTCGCAGAGCTGCGCAAGGTCGTCTGGCCCAGTCGTTCCCAGCTGACGACGTACACCACTGTGGTGATCGTCTTCGTCGTCGTCATGATCGGACTCGTGACCGTGATTGACTTCGGATTCCAGCAAGCCATCAAGTACGTCTTCGGCTGATCCCGCGGAGGGCGCCTTTTTGGCGCCCCTTTCGCATGTTCCACCCATTTGTATCCAGGAAGAAGCAGCCACCGTGTCTGACCCGAACCTGAACGACGCCGTCGAACCGACGGCGGGCGCCTTCGAGTCCGCCGAGGACGAGCTCGACATCGTCGAGGGAGCGGACGCCGAGGACCCGGACCAGGCCGAAGCTGCCGACGCCGCCGCGGGCGAGCCCGCCGAGGAGGCCGCCCTGCACACCGAGGGCGACGCCGACGCGGCTTCCGAGGACGACGGGGACGACGAGACCGAGGCCGAGGCCGAGGAGGAGGCCGCCCCGGTCGACCCCGTCGAGGCCCTGCGCGAGGAGCTGCGCGGCCTGCCCGGCGAGTGGTACGTCATCCACACCTACGCGGGCTACGAGAAGCGCGTGAAGGCCAACCTGGAGCAGCGCGCCGTCTCGCTCAACGTCGAGGACTTCATCTACCAGGCAGAGGTCCCCGAGGAAGAGATCGTCCAGATCAAGAACGGCGAGCGCAAGAACGTCCGCCAGAACAAGCTCCCGGGCTACGTCCTGGTGCGCATGGACCTGACGAACGAGTCCTGGGGCGTCGTCCGCAACACCCCAGGTGTCACCGGCTTCGTGGGCAACGCGTACGACCCGTACCCGCTGACGCTGGACGAGATCGTCAAGATGCTCGCCCCGGAGGCCGAGGAGAAGGCCGCCCGCGAGGCCGCCGAGGCCGAGGGCAAGCCGGCTCCGGCCCGCAAGGTCGAGGTGCAGGTGCTCGACTTCGAGGTGGGCGACTCGGTCACCGTCACGGACGGTCCGTTCGCGACGCTCCAGGCGACGATCAACGAGATCAACGCCGACTCGAAGAAGGTCAAGGGTCTCGTCGAGATCTTCGGCCGCGAGACCCCGGTCGAGCTCAGCTTCGACCAGATCCAGAAGAACTAGCGCCCGCCGCCAGTTTTCGGACATACGCCTACCGAGCAGGTCGGGCCGGTTTCGCAGCCGGTCTGACCTGCTCGGTTTTTGGTCGCGCAGCCATACCCGCTATCGTTGCGCGGTATGCCTCCGTCCGGATGACCGGATGGTGGCGAAACACTCTCACTAGGACCCGGAGAGAGCAATGCCTCCCAAGAAGAAGAAGGTCACGGGGCTTATCAAGCTCCAGATCAACGCCGGTGCGGCCAACCCGGCCCCGCCGGTCGGCCCCGCGCTCGGCCAGCACGGCGTCAACATCATGGAGTTCTGCAAGGCCTACAACGCCGCGACCGAGTCGCAGCGCGGCATGGTCGTGCCGGTGGAGATCACGGTCTACGAAGACCGTTCCTTCACCTTCGTGACCAAGACTCCGCCGGCCGCGAAGCTGATCCTCAAGGCCGCGGGCGTGGAGAAGGGCTCCGGCGAGCCGCACAAGACCAAGGTTGCCAAGCTGACGGCCGCCCAGGTCCGCGAGATCGCCACGACGAAGCTCCCCGACCTGAACGCCAACGACCTCGACGCCGCGTCGAAGATCATCGAAGGCACCGCCCGTTCCATGGGCATCACGGTCGAAGGCTGACTCAGCCCCTCACGTACGCAGTGGTAGGGCCAAGCGCTGGTCCGCACCACGACTCCACACCCTGAAACCACAGGAGCAGAAGTGAAGCGCAGCAAGAACCTCCGCGCTGCGGACGCCAAGGTCGACCGGTCGCGCAACTACGCGCCGCTCGAGGCCGTCCGTCTCGCCAAGGACACCGCGTCCACCAAGTTCGACGGAACCGTCGAGGTCGCGTTCTGCCTGGGTGTCGACCCGCGCAAGGCCGACCAGATGGTCCGCGGCACCGTGAACCTCCCGCACGGCACCGGCAAGACCGCCCGGGTCCTGGTCTTCGCGACCGGTGACCGTGCTGCGGCCGCGGAAGCCGCGGGCGCCGACATCGTCGGCGCCGACGAGCTCATCGACGAGGTGGCGAAGGGTCGTCTGGACTTCGACGCCGTCGTCGCCACCCCGGACCTCATGGGCAAGGTCGGCCGCCTCGGCCGCGTGCTCGGTCCGCGTGGTCTGATGCCGAACCCGAAGACCGGCACCGTCACCCCCGATGTCGCCAAGGCTGTCACCGACATCAAGGGCGGCAAGATCGAGTTCCGTGTCGACAAGCACGCGAACCTGCACTTCATCATCGGCAAGGTCTCGTTCGACGAGACCAAGCTGGTGGAGAACTACGCGGCGGCGCTGGAGGAGATCCTCCGTCTGAAGCCGTCCGCCGCCAAGGGCCGCTACATCAAGAAGGCCACCCTGGCCACCACGATGGGCCCCGGCATCCCGCTGGACGCCAACCGCACCCGTAACCTCCTCGTCGAGGAGGACCCGGCCGCCGTCTGAGCCCCCGCGCTCGACAGCATGCCGCGTCACGAGTGACATCGACGGGCCCCGCACCTCTTGAGGTGCGGGGCCCGTCCTCGTATTCGTACATACGATCCGGATGTGTCGGTGCTGTGCGTTAGCGTGAGGCTCCCGGAGCCGAACGAGGGGTGGAGAGACGGCATGAGGACCAGAACCGTGCGACGTGTGGGCCTGGCGGCGGCGCTGGCGACAGCGCTGATATCGGTCACGTCGTGCAGCGGTGCCGCCACCGCCGACCTGGTGGCCGCGCTGCGGAAGATCGAGAAGAAGACCGACGGGGTCAGCTCGGCGAAGGTCGAGGGAACCATCGAGATGGGTGACCTCATGTCGATGAAGCAGACCGGTGTGGTCGGCTGGGCCGACGGCCTGTCCGGCAGCATGAAGATCACGTACACCGGCGGCAGCATGGCCGACGTCGTGAAGCAGAACGGCGGCAGCGGGACCATGGAGGCCCGCTACTACGCGGACGGCTACGCCGTGAACATGGGCGACGCCTTCGCCCAGCAGTCCGGCGGCAAGCACTGGATCAGCTACCGGTACGCCGACATGGCGAAGCTCGCGGGCGCCTCCGGCGAGGTGATGAAGCAGCAGATGCAGAGCGCCGCGCCCAACCAGGGAGTGCGCTCCCTGCTGGCCTCCGGCGACATCAAGAAGGTCGGCGAGGAGGACGTGCGCGGCGTCTCCACCACGCACTACTCGGGCACCCTCGACGTCGCCGAGCTGACCGGGAAGGACTCCGGGCTCGACGACAAGCAGCTCGCCGAGCTGAAGCAGCAGCTGAGCGAGGCAGGGATCAGCACCGAGCAGGTCGACATCTGGGTCGACAAGAACGACCTGCTGATCAAGAAGACCGAGCGGGCCCGGATGAAGACCGGCGAGATGAACGTGACGATGTACTACAGCGACTACGGCACGAAGGTCTCGGTGGAGAAGCCCCCGGCCGGCGACACCGCCACGTTCGCCGACGTGATGAAGCAGCTGGAGAAGTCCGTCGCGCGGGCCGGCTGAGTCCGGCGCCGGAGCGGGCACGGACGGATTTGCCCGCCGCGACGTCCGTCGCGTACTCTCCTACAGAAGCCAAAGACCGCTGGTCGTCGCTGTGCCCTTGCAAGGGGGAAAGCGACCGAAGGATCCGTCGAGTACGGACGACCCGCGCAGGTGACTGTGGAGAGTTCCCGGAGACCATCCGGTTGAGCTACGCCCTGGCCCCTGCGCCGGGGCGTTCGTCTTTCCCGGCCCCTTCTGAGCGGTCCTCATCACCCGGAAGGAGGCCGACGCTCATGGCAAGGCCCGACAAGGCTGCCGCGGTAGCCGAGCTGACGGACCAGTTCCGCAGCTCGAACGCCGCCGTGCTGACCGAGTACCGGGGTCTCACCGTGGCCCAGCTCAAGGAGCTGCGCCGTTCGCTCGGTGAGAACGCCCAGTACGCCGTGGTGAAGAACACGCTGACCAAGATTGCGGCCAACGAGGCCGGGATCACGTCGCTGGACGACCACTTCAGTGGTCCGACGGCGGTTGCCTTCATCACCGGTGACCCGGTGGAGTCGGCGAAGGGTCTTCGTGACTTCGCCAAGGACAACCCGAACCTCATCATCAAGGGCGGTGTCCTTGATGGCAAGGCGCTGACCGCCGATGAGATCAAGAAGCTCGCGGACCTCGAGTCCCGCGAGGTTCTGCTCAGCAAGCTGGCCGGTGCTTTCAAGGGCAAGCAGTCCCAGGCTGCCTCGCTCTTCCAGGCGCTGCCGTCGAAGCTCGTCCGCACCGTGGACGCGCTGCGCGCCAAGCAGGCCGAGCAGGGCGGTGCCGAGTAATTCGGCTCGCGCACTGACCACCGCCGTTCGGCGGAGGTCGTAGCGGGCCGAACGTACGCCCGCCTCACATGTACATCCGGCACCAGCCGAATTAGTGGAAGGACGCCATCATGGCGAAGCTCAGCCAGGAAGACCTGCTCGCGCAGTTCGAGGACATGACCCTCATCGAGCTCTCCGAGTTCGTGAAGGCCTTCGAGGAGAAGTTCGACGTCACCGCTGCCGCTGCCGCGCCGGTCGTCGTCGCCGGTGGTGCCGCTGGTGGCGCCGCCGAGGCCGTCGAGGAGAAGGACGAGTTCGACGTCATCCTCACCGGTGCCGGCGAGAAGAAGATCCAGGTCATCAAGGTCGTGCGTGAGCTGACCTCGCTGGGTCTGAAGGAGGCCAAGGACCTCGTCGACGGCACCCCGAAGCCGGTCCTCGAGAAGGTCGCCAAGGACGCCGCCGAGAAGGCTGCCGAGTCCCTCAAGGCCGCCGGCGCCTCCGTCGAGGTCAAGTGACTCAGGGAGTCGACTGACTCCTCGGGGAGCCCGTGCCGCACGGCACGGACGACCGTCACGCGAAGGGCGATCACCCATCGGGGTGGTCGCCCTTCGGCGTACCCGGGACGGCTGCCTTGCTCTTCCGGCGGCGACGAGTATGGTGATCATCGCCGTTGCCTCCCGGGGCGCGGTCGGCCGGTGCCGGGAGGCGGCCGGGGTGCCGTCCCGGCAGGGGGCCTTGACGAACCGCACTCGGCGCGCAATTCTCAGGACGCGTCAGCACATCGATCCGAATCCGAGGCATGGATCGTGGCCGAAGAGGGCAGTAAACAAGAGCGCAGCACGCGCGTAACCCATAGGTGTTGAGAACAAGCTGGTGAGAGCGACGTGGGTCTCTGAGAACCCCCACTGGACATCAGTGTGCCGTTTGGCTACACTGTCCCTTTGCGCTGCCTGTTAGCTGCCTCCTGTCCGTCACCAGAGGCATGCCCACGCTTGAGCACCGACGATCAACCGTCTCTGACCTGGTCTTATTCGGCCGAATCAGGAACCGACCGTCTCGGCGTCCAGCTTGGGACCGGTACGCGCGTAGTGAGTCCGAGCCCTCGGAAGGACCCCCTCTTGGCCGCCTCGCGCAACGCCTCGACCGCGAATACGAACAACGGTGCCAGCACCGCCCCGCTGCGCATCTCCTTTGCAAAGATCAAGGAGCCCCTCGAGGTTCCGAACCTCCTCGCGCTGCAGACCGAGAGCTTTGACTGGCTCCTCGGCAATGCCGCCTGGAAGGCTCGCGTCGAGGCTGCTCTGGACAGTGGACAAGACGTCCCCACCAAGTCCGGACTGGAGGAGATCTTCGAGGAGATCTCTCCGATCGAGGACTTCTCCGGGTCGATGTCGCTGACGTTCCGCGACCACCGCTTCGAGCCCCCGAAGAACTCGATCGACGAGTGCAAGGAGCGCGACTTCACGTACGCCGCCCCGCTCTTCGTCACGGCCGAGTTCACCAACAACGAGACCGGCGAGATCAAGTCCCAGACGGTCTTCATGGGCGACTTCCCGCTCATGACCAACAAGGGCACCTTCGTCATCAACGGCACCGAGCGTGTCGTCGTGTCGCAGCTGGTCCGTTCGCCGGGTGTCTACTTCGACTCCTCCATCGACAAGACGTCCGACAAGGACATCTTCTCCGCCAAGATCATCCCGTCCCGGGGTGCCTGGCTGGAGATGGAGATCGACAAGCGCGACATGGTCGGTGTCCGCATCGACCGCAAGCGCAAGCAGTCCGTCACCGTTCTCCTGAAGGCTCTCGGCTGGACGACCGAGCAGATCCTCGATGAGTTCGGCGAGTACGAGTCCATGCGCGCCACCCTGGAGAAGGATCACACCCAGGGCCAGGACGACGCGCTGCTCGACATCTACCGCAAGCTCCGCCCGGGCGAGCCGCCCACCCGCGAGGCCGCCCAGACGCTGCTGGAGAACCTCTACTTCAACCCGAAGCGCTACGACCTCGCCAAGGTCGGCCGCTACAAGGTGAACAAGAAGCTCGGCGCCGACGAGCCGCTGGACGCCGGCGTGCTCACCACCGACGACGTCATCGCGACCATCAAGTACCTGGTCAAGCTGCACGCCGGTGAGATCGAGACGGTCGGCGAGTCCGGCCGCACGATCGTCGTCGAGACCGACGACATCGACCACTTCGGCAACCGCCGCCTGCGCAACGTCGGCGAGCTCATCCAGAACCAGGTCCGCACGGGTCTCGCCCGTATGGAGCGCGTCGTGCGCGAGCGCATGACGACCCAGGACGTCGAGGCGATCACGCCGCAGACCCTGATCAACATCCGGCCGGTCGTCGCCTCCATCAAGGAGTTCTTCGGCACCAGCCAGCTGTCCCAGTTCATGGACCAGAACAACCCGCTGTCCGGGCTGACGCACAAGCGTCGTCTGTCCGCGCTCGGCCCGGGTGGTCTCTCCCGTGAGCGGGCCGGCTTCGAGGTCCGTGACGTGCACCCGTCCCACTACGGACGCATGTGCCCGATCGAGACCCCCGAAGGCCCGAACATCGGTCTGATCGGTTCGCTCGCCTCGTACGGCCGCGTCAACGCGTTCGGCTTCATCGAGACCCCGTACCGCAAGGTCGTCGACGGCCAGGTCACCGACGAGGTCGACTACATCACCGCCGACGAGGAGGACCGCTTCGTCATCGCCCAGGCGAACGCGACCCTCTCCGAGGAGCTGCGCTTCACCGAGCCCCGCGTCCTGGTCCGCCGCCGTGGCGGCGAGGTCGACTACGTGCCGCCGGCCGAGGTCGACTACATGGACGTCTCGCCGCGCCAGATGGTGTCCGTCGCGACCGCGATGATCCCGTTCCTGGAGCACGACGACGCCAACCGTGCCCTCATGGGCGCGAACATGATGCGCCAGGCCGTGCCGCTCATCAAGTCCGAGGCCCCGCTCGTGGGCACCGGCATGGAGTACCGCTGCGCCACCGACGCCGGTGACGTGCTGAAGGCCGAGAAGGACGGTGTGGTCCAGGAGGTCTCCGCGGACTACATCACCGTGACGAACGACGACGGCACGTACACCACGTACCGCATCGCCAAGTTCATGCGCTCCAACCAGGGCACCTCGGTCAACCAGAAGGTCGTCGTCTCCGAGGGCGACCGGGTCGTCGCCGACCAGGTCCTCGCCGACGGTCCGGCCACCGAGAACGGCGAGATGGCCCTCGGCAAGAACCTGCTCGTGGCGTTCATGCCGTGGGAGGGTCACAACTACGAGGACGCGATCATCCTGTCGCAGCGCCTCGTGCAGGACGACGTCCTCTCCTCGATCCACATCGAGGAGCACGAGGTCGACGCCCGTGACACCAAGCTCGGCCCCGAGGAGATCACCCGGGACATCCCGAACGTCTCCGAGGAGGTCCTCGCCGACCTCGACGAGCGCGGCATCATCCGCATCGGTGCCGAGGTCGTCGCCGGTGACATCCTCGTCGGAAAGGTCACGCCCAAGGGCGAGACCGAGCTGACCCCCGAGGAGCGTCTGCTCCGCGCGATCTTCGGTGAGAAGGCGCGCGAGGTCCGCGACACCTCGCTGAAGGTCCCGCACGGCGAGATCGGCAAGGTCATCGGCGTCCGCGTCTTCGACCGCGAGGAGGGCGACGAGCTGCCGCCCGGCGTGAACCAGCTGGTCCGCGTCTACGTCGCGCAGAAGCGCAAGATCACCGACGGTGACAAGCTCGCCGGCCGTCACGGCAACAAGGGCGTCATCTCGAAGATCCTGCCGATCGAGGACATGCCGTTCCTGGAGGACGGCACCCCGGTCGACATCATCCTCAACCCGCTGGGTGTCCCGTCCCGAATGAACCCGGGACAGGTCCTGGAGATCCACCTCGGCTGGCTCGCCAGCCGCGGCTGGGACGTCTCCGGCCTCGGTGACGAGTGGGCCAAGCGCCTGCAGTCCATCGGCGCCGACCAGGTCGCGCCCGGCACCAACGTCGCCACCCCCGTCTTCGACGGTGCGCGCGAGGACGAGATCTCCGGTCTCTTCGAGGCCACGATCCCGAACCGCGACGGCAACCGCCTGGTGCAGCCCTCCGGCAAGGCCAAGCTGTTCGACGGCCGCTCCGGCGAGCCGTTCCCGGACCCGGTCTCGGTCGGCTACATGTACATCCTCAAGCTGCACCACCTCGTCGACGACAAGCTGCACGCGCGTTCGACGGGTCCGTACTCCATGATCACCCAGCAGCCGCTGGGTGGTAAGGCCCAGTTCGGTGGACAGCGCTTCGGTGAGATGGAGGTGTGGGCCCTTGAGGCATACGGCGCCGCATACGCCCTCCAGGAGCTCCTGACGATCAAGTCCGACGACGTGACCGGCCGCGTGAAGGTCTACGAGGCCATCGTCAAGGGCGAGAACATCCCCGAGCCCGGCATCCCCGAGTCCTTCAAGGTGCTCATCAAGGAAATGCAGTCGCTCTGCCTCAACGTGGAGGTGCTGTCCTCGGACGGCATGTCCATCGAGATGCGCGACACGGACGAGGACGTCTTCCGCGCGGCGGAGGAGCTCGGTATCGACCTGTCCCGGCGCGAGCCGAGCAGCGTCGAAGAGGTCTGACGGGTTGGCCGGCCGGATCCCCTGATCCGGCCGGCTCTCCCCGGACCCGTTCAGACCATTGCTGAAGTGCCCCATATTTCTCGCGTGATGCGAGGGGGCTCGAACCCCCGAAAGAGGGATTGACGACAAGTGCTCGACGTCAACTTCTTCGACGAGCTGCGGATCGGCCTCGCCACCGCGGACGACATCCGGACCTGGTCCCACGGCGAGGTCAAGAAGCCGGAGACCATCAACTACCGCACGCTCAAGCCCGAAAAGGACGGACTCTTCTGCGAGAAGATCTTCGGTCCGACCCGGGACTGGGAGTGCTACTGCGGCAAGTACAAGCGTGTCCGCTTCAAGGGCATCATCTGTGAGCGCTGTGGCGTCGAGGTCACGCGCGCCAAGGTGCGCCGCGAGCGGATGGGCCACATCGAGCTCGCCGCCCCCGTCACTCACATCTGGTACTTCAAGGGCGTTCCGTCGCGCCTCGGGTACCTGCTCGACCTCGCGCCGAAGGACCTGGAGAAGGTCATCTACTTCGCCGCGTACATGATCACGTACGTGGACGAGGAGCGCCGCACGCGCGATCTGCCCTCGCTGGAGGCGCACGTCTCCGTCGAGCGTCAGCAGATCGAGAACCGCCGCGACGCCGACCTGGAGGCCCGCGCCAAGAAGCTCGAGACCGACCTGGCCGAGCTGGAGGCCGAGGGCGCCAAGGCCGACGTGCGCCGCAAGGTGCGCGAGGGCGCCGAGCGCGAGATGAAGCAGCTGCGCGACCGCGCGCAGCGCGAGATCGACCGTCTCGACGAGGTGTGGAGCCGCTTCAAGAACCTCAAGGTCCAGGACCTGGAGGGCGACGAGCTGCTCTACCGCGAGCTGCGTGACCGCTTCGGCACGTACTTCGACGGCTGCATGGGCGCCGCTGCCCTGCAGAAGCGCCTGGAGTCCTTCGACCTCGACGAGGAGGCCGAGCGCCTCCGCGAGATCATCCGCACCGGCAAGGGCCAGAAGAAGACCCGTGCGCTCAAGCGCCTCAAGGTCGTCTCCGCGTTCCTGCAGACCAGCAACAAGCCCAAGGGCATGGTGCTCGACTGCGTGCCGGTCATCCCGCCGGACCTGCGTCCGATGGTGCAGCTGGACGGTGGCCGCTTCGCGACCTCCGACCTGAACGACCTGTACCGCCGTGTGATCAACCGCAACAACCGCCTGAAGCGGCTTCTCGACCTCGGCGCGCCCGAGATCATCGTGAACAACGAGAAGCGCATGCTCCAGGAGGCCGTGGACGCCCTCTTCGACAACGGCCGTCGCGGTCGCCCGGTGACGGGCCCCGGCAACCGTCCGCTGAAGTCCCTCAGCGACATGCTGAAGGGGAAGCAGGGTCGTTTCCGTCAGAACCTGCTCGGCAAGCGTGTGGACTACTCCGCGCGTTCCGTGATCGTCGTCGGTCCGCAGCTGAAGCTCCACCAGTGCGGTCTGCCGAAGGCGATGGCGCTGGAGCTCTTCAAGCCGTTCGTGATGAAGCGCCTGGTCGACCTGAACCACGCGCAGAACATCAAGTCGGCCAAGCGCATGGTCGAGCGCGGCCGCACCGTGGTGTACGACGTCCTCGAAGAGGTCATCGCCGAGCACCCGGTGCTGCTGAACCGTGCGCCCACGCTGCACCGCCTCGGCATCCAGGCATTCGAGCCGCAGCTGGTCGAGGGCAAGGCCATCCAGATCCACCCGCTCGTCTGCACCGCGTTCAACGCGGACTTCGACGGCGACCAGATGGCCGTGCACCTGCCGCTGTCCGCGGAGGCGCAGGCCGAGGCCCGCATCCTGATGCTGTCCTCGAACAACATCCTGAAGCCGGCCGACGGCCGTCCGGTCACCATGCCGACCCAGGACATGGTGCTGGGTCTGTTCTTCCTCACCACGGACGAGACCGAGCGCGACGTCGTCGGCCAGGGCCGGTCCTTCGGCTCCACGGCCGAGGCGATCATGGCCTTCGACGCCCGCGAGCTGTCGCTCCAGGCGAAGGTCGACATCCGCTTCCCGGTGGGCACCATCCCGCCGCGCGGCTGGGTGCCTCCGGTCGCAGCGGAAGGGGAGGAGGGCGTCGAGGAGCGCGAGTACCAGCAGGGCGACTCGTTCCGGCTGCGCACCTCCCTGGGCCGCGCGCTCTTCAACGAGCTGCTGCCCGAGGACTACCCCTTCGTCGACTACTCGGTCGGCAAGAAGCAGCTCTCCGAGATCGTCAACGACCTCGCCGAGCGCTACCCCAAGGTCATCGTGGCGGCGACGCTCGACAACCTGAAGGCGGCGGGCTTCTTCTGGGCGACCCGTTCCGGTGTCACCGTGGCCATCTCCGACGTCGTGGTCCCCGAGGCCAAGAAGGCGATCGTCGCGGGCTACGAGGCGCAGGACGAGAAGGTCCAGAAGCAGTACGAGCGCGGTCTGATCACCAAGGACGAGCGCACGCAGGAACTCATCGCGATCTGGACCAAGGCGACCACCGAGGTTGCCGAGGCCATGAACGAGAACTTCCCGCGGACGAACCCGATCTTCATGATGGTGGACTCGGGCGCCCGAGGAAACATGATGCAGATGCGTCAGATCGCCGGTATGCGTGGTCTGGTGTCCAACGCCAAGAACGAGACGATCCCGCGTCCCATCAAGGCGTCCTTCCGCGAGGGCCTGTCCGTGCTGGAGTACTTCATCTCCACGCACGGTGCCCGTAAGGGTCTGGCGGACACCGCCCTGCGTACCGCCGACTCGGGTTACCTGACCCGTCGTCTGGTGGACGTCTCGCAGGACGTGATCATTCGCGAGGAGGACTGCGGCACCGACCGCGGCCTCAAGCTGAAGATCGCGGAGAAGGGCGCCGACGGCGTGCTCCGCAAGACGGAGGACGTCGAGACCTCGGTCTACGCCCGCATGCTCGCCGAGGACGTCGTCGTCGACGGCAAGGTCATCGCGCCGGCCAACGTCGACCTCGGTGACGTGCTCATCGACCAGCTGGTCATGCACGGCGTCGAGGAGGTCAAGACCCGTTCGGTCCTGACCTGCGAGTCCGCGGTCGGCACCTGTGCCTTCTGCTACGGACGCTCGCTCGCCACCGGCAAGCTCGTCGACATCGGCGAGGCGGTCGGCATCATCGCCGCCCAGTCCATCGGTGAGCCCGGTACCCAGCTGACGATGCGTACCTTCCACACCGGTGGTGTGGCCGGTGACGACATCACCCAGGGTCTGCCCCGTGTCGTCGAGCTCTTCGAGGCCCGTACGCCCAAGGGTGTCGCCCCGATCTCCGAGGCCGCGGGCCGGGTCCGCATCGAGGAGACCGAGAAGACCAAGAAGATCGTCGTCACCCCGGACGACGGCAGCGACGAGACGGCCTACCCGATCTCGAAGCGTGCCCGTCTGCTGGTGGGCGAGGGCGACCACGTCGAGGTGGGCCAGAAGCTCACCGTGGGTGCCACCAACCCGCACGACGTGCTCCGCATCCTGGGTCAGCGCGCGGTCCAGGTGCACCTGGTCGGCGAGGTCCAGAAGGTCTACAACTCGCAGGGTGTGTCGATCCACGACAAGCACATCGAGATCATCATCCGGCAGATGCTCCGCCGCGTGACGATCATCGAGTCCGGCGACGCGGAGCTGCTGCCGGGCGAGCTCGTCGAGCGCTCGAAGTTCGAGACCGAGAACCGTCGTGTGGTCACCGAGGGCGGTCACCCCGCCTCCGGCCGTCCGCAGCTGATGGGTATCACCAAGGCCTCGCTGGCGACGGAGTCCTGGCTGTCGGCCGCCTCCTTCCAGGAGACGACCCGAGTGCTGACGGACGCGGCGATCAACGCCAAGTCCGACAGCCTCATCGGCCTCAAGGAGAACGTCATCATCGGTAAGCTCATCCCGGCCGGTACGGGTCTGTCCCGCTACCGCAACATCCGGGTCGAGCCGACCGAGGAGGCCAAGGCCGCGATGTACTCGGCCGTCGGCTACGACGACATCGACTACTCGCCGTTCGGCACCGGCTCCGGCCAGGCCGTTCCGCTGGAGGACTACGACTACGGTCCGTACAACCAGTAGGCGAGTGGCTTGAACGACCGGAGGGCGGTCATCCCGTGTGCGGGGTGCCCGCCCTCCGGCCTTTGTGCCGGTTCCATGCCGGGCTACAGATAGCGCCGCAGGTGGTGTAGCCGGGTCGGGATGTCGGGGTGGGTGGAGAGCAGCCGGGCGGGTACCGACGTGTGGGCCGGAAGCTCGTCCGCATGCAGCATCTCCAGCACCTCGGCGAGGTCCGGGGCGAACCCGAGCACCGCTGCGTGCCGGTCGGCACGGAGCTCGGTGCGCCGTCCCACGGCCGCCGACAGGTACGGGAGCGCGAGCAGCAGCGGAATCCCGTAGAGGATCCGGGTGGCGGTGGAGTCGAGACCACCCAGCGCGAGGAGCAGGACGCCCCCGGCCAGGTAGACGACACACCGGGCGGGCGTGACCAGGGACGCCGCCATCGCTCGGAGTGCCCGCCGCACCAGTCGTCCGGGCAGCCCGTACCAGTGGCAGAGCAGCAGTGACCAGGCGTGGCCGCCGCTGTGATGTCCCAGCTCATGGGCGAGCACGGCGGCCAGCCGTCGGGTCGACAGCTGTTCCAGCGCATACTGGGTGACCCCCACGATGTGCCCCGCCGCGGCGAGCGCGTTGAGGCCGTCGCTCTCCTCGACCCAGAGCCGGTAGCGGGTTCCGTCGACCCCGGCGACGGCCGTCACCTCCCGCCAGACGGGCTCCAGCCGGGCAGCCTCCCGGGGCATCGGCCGCCGCAGCCCGAACAGGTAGCGGGCGAGCAGGTCCTCCGCGGGCGGGTGGAAGACCAGGGCACCCGAGACGACCCAGAGGGCGACCGGTATCCAGTACGGCACTCCGGGCCCGATCTCCAGGAGCACACCCGCGAGCAGCACCACCAGCGCGCTCGTCAGGAACGCGGGCAGGGCCAGTGCCAGTTGTCCCACGGCGGTGAGGTCCATGCGCCACTGACGGGCCGCGTAGTACACGCGGCGGCCGGGCCCGTGCTCATAGACCAGATCGTCGGGGACCGAGTCGTCGGGCGGTGCGGTGGTGGACGGATCAGGGTCCGGGTCCCGGCCCGGGGACGGCACGTGTCCGTCGCCCGGGTTCTGGGGCCGAGAGGTCGGTGACATCGTGATCATCCTTTGGCATTCGGGGCGTCAGCCGAGCAGCAGCGAGGCGGGGAGCAGGACGGCGCCCAGGGAGTGGGCGAGCAGCCCGGCCCGTATCCACCGGTGCTTGCGCAGGGCGATCCGGCTGGTCTCGGCCAGGGCCGTGACCAGTGCGGTGGTCCGGGAGCTCTCGGTGGCGTCGAGCGCCTCCGGCAAGCGGCCGCGCTGGGCGGCGTCCCGGACGTCCCCGAAGTAGGTGAGCGGTTCCCCGACGATCCAGATGCTGTGGCGGTAGCGCGGGAACACGGTCATCAGCAGGGAGACCAGTGCGGCCGCCAGACCGCCGACGCCCGTGCACCACAGGGCGGTCCCGGGGCCGTTGAGCGTGCCCGGCCGCCATGTGCTGCCTGCCAGCCGGCCGCTGAGCACGCCCGCCGTCATGCCGAGCGCGGCAACCAGTACGGACGCCTTGCTGTCGGCCTGGGCGACCCCGGCCCGCAGATCGGCCAGGAGGCGGTCCCCGGACGCGTTGGAGCGGGCCGGTGCGCGGTCGGTCATGTGCCTGCCTCCTCCTTGTCCGCCTTCTCCGCGCCCGGTGCCCCGGCCGCGTCCTCGGTGCCGGTCGGTGCCAGGGGAGTGCTGCCGTAACCGGGCGGGGGTTGCCAGCCGGGGAACATCGTGGGGGCGCCGGATCGCATGCCCGGCACCTTCACGTCCGACGCCGCCTCCGCGGCGTCCTGCGGCATCGACACAGTCAGCCGCCCCCCGGCCGTGCTGTGCGCGGTGACACCGGGAAGGTGCTGGTCCAGTACGTCGATCACGGCCTGGAACGCATGCTGCTTCGGCGCCTCCAGCTCGTGGCTCTCCGCGCTGTCGCCCTTCAGCAGCTCCTTCGCCAGCTCCAACTGGGATCTGATCACCCGGAGCTGGTCCTCGCGCAGACTCGACGCCACGAGCCCGGTGTCCTCGGGGTGGGCCGCGAGATGGAGCGCCCACGCACGGACGCCGCCCTGCTCCAGGTACTTCTCGTAGAACGCGATCTTCTCCGCGTTCACCTGCTGGAGCTCCAGCAGGGCGCGTGCCCGGTCGACCTCCTCGACGTGCTGCCACCGCTGCTGCCGGAGCCTCAGCAGGTGTTGCTGCTCCTCGAACTCGGCCGCGCGGCCCGACTGGAGCGTGTCCTGCTCCCTGGCCCGCCGGTCGACCGCGGCATCGTGCTCCTTGCCGAGCAGCTCGGTGCGGATCTGCTCGGTGGCCTCGTGGTCGATGGAGCGCATGCGCCGGACGTGGTCGATGACTTCCTGGTCGCCGCGCAGCCGGACCGTCCAGTCCGACGTGAGCCCGGCCCGGGCGCCGAGCGTCCCCTGGGCGCCGACCTCCCGCAGCAGCGCCCCCTCGGCCGCGGCGCTACGGGCAGCTGGGTAGCGCCGGGTGACGGGGCGGGCCGCCCGCTCCAGCTCGCCGACCAGCAGGCGCGGCACATCACGGTGCCGGCTCGCCACGAACCGCTCGGGATCCACGACCTGCCACGACAGCTCGACGACCACCGCGAACTCGAAGGCGTCGTCGTCGCTCGGCAGCGTGATCTCCTCGCGCACCGGATGGACCCCCATGTCGACCTCGTACACCGCGGTGTAGCGCTTCGCGGCGGCTGCGGCCCTGGTGGGGCGGAGCGGCGGGAGAAAGGTGTCGTACGAGCCGTCCGCGGCCGAGAAGACCAGGGCGTGGTCGATCCGGGTGAGCGGACGGCGGGAGAAGCCGAAACGGGACAGCTGCCGGACGGTGATCACCGGGTCGGTCAATTGCGTACCGCGGTCGGCCCGCTGGTCCCAGTCGGGCGCTCGGCGGAATTCGGACATGGGAATTCTCCTGTCGCAGAGGGGCGCAGAGGGGGAAGGAGGGGCGAGTACGCGCATCAGGGGCGCGGCAGCACGGTCAGCAGCCGGCCTGCCACGGGTGGGGGATTGCCGCCGTCCTCGCCGGGCATGGTCCGCAGAAGATGGCTGATCCGCTGGTACTCCGGCTCAGTGGTGAACAGCGAGGGCAGCAGCGCGGCGAGCGCCCACTCGGTGCCGGGATCGCGGTCTGCCGCGAGCACCCAGCGGCGGAGCACATCGAGGGCGTTCCGGGTGTGGCCCCTGTCGCCCAGCGCGGTACGCCACAACTCGGCGATACCGGGGGCGTCGGGCGCGCCGGCCGCCGAGGCCCGCGCGTACCGGGCCAGCACGCTCGGCAGGCCGTGGCGTTCGTCCTCCTCGGTACGGCGGCAGGCGCTGAGAAAGCCGCCGAGCGCGAGATTGGCTGCGGGCCGGTCGTCGTGCACCGTCCTCACCAGCTCCGCGATCACCGCCTCGCCCGCCGCCGACAGCAGCAGCAGTTCCACGGACTCGGCGAGTTGTCCCGTCAGATCCGGATCGGGCTGCGGCTGCCCCGCCTCGTGCCGGGCCGCCGCGCGCAGGGCGGCCAGGGCCTCCACCGGGCGCTCCGGCCCGATCATCCCGTGGGCCCGGATGGCCACCCAGCGCAGCGACGATTCCTCGCTCTCGCACCAGGCGTCCAGGATGCGCGGCACATGAGGGGTGCCCAGTACATGGGCAAGCGTGAGCGCGCTGACGGCGACGCTCCGGTGCCGGTAGAGGCGGGACGCGGCCCACGGCTCGATGACCAGCGCCATGGCGGACGGCAGATCGGTGTGGGCGAGCACGGCGACGGTGGAAGCGGCGCGGGTACGGACGAAGGGCCGTCCGTCCCCGGCCAGCTGCCGCAGCCAGTGCACGAGCGCGGGCCGCGCCGAGGGGTGCCCGGTCCAGATTTCGCGCAGCAGCACGAGTGGGGTCCGCTCGTCGAGGAAGGCGGCCTTCACCTGCTGGACCGGACCCCATTCGGTGGGTTCCTCCGCCTCGAACCGGCGCGCCCGTGCCAGCTGGAGCCGTTTGCCGATGTGCGTACCGAAGACCGGGACGGAGGGGTGCAGCCGGCTCTCGGTCTTCCGGAGGGCGGCGTAGAGCAGATCGCCCAGCTCCGCCGTCAGGGCGTACGGCCCCTCGTCGAAGGCGGCCAATGCGACGAGGAACGCCTTCTCGCGCAGGTGCAGCACGGTCCCGTCGTCCTCGAACCACTCCTGGACCTGGCTCTCCAGCGCGACCAGGGAGAAGCCGTCGAGGCGCGCGGCATCGGCCTCCCCGTCCGCGTACCCGGCCAGGAGCCGGGCGAACTCGGCGGCCTCGCGCGGCTGATGGCTGCGTTCGAGGAACGCCTCCGCGGCGGGCAGGGCCAACAACTCCGGTACGCGCTCCGCGCCGCCCATCAACGCCTCCAGATGCGCAGCGAGGACGTCACCCGGCGCGGGCGCCCGCCACTCCACCACCGGCACGTCTTCCAGCAGGGCGGCCGGTCCCGTGGTGATCACCAGATACGAGTCCGCACCGAGCTCCTTGCGGGCGGCCAGCAGATCAGCCTCCCGCAGCGGCCGGCCCGGCGCGGTGACCAGGTCGCACAGGATATGTCCGGTCCGGCCGCCGTCCGGCTCAGCGCCCTTGATCCCGGACGTGAGCTGTTCGGGAGTGGTGTCCCGGTCCACTGCCCGTACCGGATCGGCGCCGATCCGGTGCAGCAGCATGAGCGCGGCGGTCCGCCGGCCTGCGAAGTACGGGCCTGAGAGGACCAGCACGTGCTCGTCGCGGAGCCGCTCGGCCAGCGCCTCGAAATCGTCCCGCCCGGGGACGAAGCGCGCGGCCAGCTCTGCCAGGGCGGACGGGGCGATCTCGCCCGAGGTGTGGCGGGCGAAGGACGCGCCGAACTGGTAGATGATCTCGGTCCGCTGCAGAACGTCCCCGTAGAACGTGCCGCCGCCGATGCCGTGGTTGGTACCGCCGAGGACACCCCCGCCTATCTGGGAGCCGTCCCCGAACCCCATGGTCCGCGGGGTGTGGCTCTCCAGGTCCCGTCGGGCCGCCCAGGCGGGCTGCGGCTGGTCGGTCTCCTCGGTGCCCGCGCTCTTCTCCTCGGTCTGATGGCCCTCCGGCGGCTCGGCGCCGTGGTCGTCCCCGGCCGGGTGCTGGGCTGGCTGCGCCTGTTCCTCGGCGCTCACCGGCGCTCCCCCCGGCCCCCGTCACCGAAGCTGACGTTTCCGTGGAACGTGCCGCCGCCGATGCCGTGGTTGGTGCCGCCGAATACGCCGCCGGTGATCGGGGCGCCGCCGAAGCCGGGAGCCGAGGCGGGACCGGGTGCCGACTGCGGGGCGGCCGGGGAGGCGTACACGCCCTGTGGACCCTCCTGCGGGAGAGGCCCGTGCAGCCACGCGTCGAGCGGGCCGTTCTTGCTGTCCACCGTGACGGAGCGGAACTCCTCAGCCGGGACGCCGGTGTGACTGTGCCGAACGACCCCCTGGTAGACCGTGTCGGACACGCAGAGCGCGAAGTCGTCCGGGCGGGCCCGCAGCGCCTCCCGCAGCGCCTCTGCGTCCAGCAGCCTGCACGCGTGGTTGAGATCGCTGCCCACCCAGCCGTCGAGCGGATCCACCGCGACGAACCCCGAGGCGACCACTCCCCGCAGCCGCATCCGGGCCGAGGCGGAGGCACGCCGGTTCTGGCTGCGCAATCGGGCGGACATCTCGGTCAGCAGCGCCCGCAGCAGGGCGATCACCGAGCAGTTGGCGTCGATCAGCTCCATCACGGAGTCACCGCGGTCCGCTCGCCGCCGCCGGGTCTCGTCGATCCCGGCGGCCAGCAGGGCCCGGTCGGTCAGGTCGTAGAGCATGCGGCGCAGGAACGCCTGCTCGACATCGTCGCGCTCGCTGTACTTCTCGATATCGAGCAGCAGGATCGTGCTGTTGACCGGATCGTTCATGGGACGCCTCTCGCTCATGCCTTCCGGGGCCGGGAAGCGGCCCGGGAACATGAGCGTGGGGCCGAGGGGCCCGGGGCGGTGAGGAACGATGACGCACTCGGTGTGTGACCGTGTGCACAGATTGACGGCCGGCGACCGTCCAGGCCGCCCCGGCCTACGGGGCCTGCGGGGCCTCCTGGCGGACTGCCGGGCGGGCGGACTCCCCGGCCCGGCCGATCCGGCGGAGTGCGTCCGGCCGCACGATCAGCAGCGCCCGCCGCCCGGTCCTTACGATGCCCCGCTCGCGCAGTTCCTTCAGCAGCCGCTGGACCATTTCCCGGGAGGCGCTTACTGCCCCGGCCAGCTCCTGCTTGCTGAGCGGGATGTCCAGCTCGATGCCTTCGTCCGTACGGGCGCCGTGGGTGCGTGCCAGGTCCAGCAGCAGAGCGGCGAAGCGCTCGCGCACCGTCATCGCCGCGAACTCCAGGCTGCGCCGGTCCGCAGCACGCGTCCGGTCCGAGATCAGCGCCAGGAGCGAGAGCGACACCTCGGGGGACCCGGCCAAGAACGCGCGGAACTTCTCGTGCGTCACTACCGCGGCCCGTACGGGGGAGAGGGCGGTCACCGTCGCCGAGCGCGGTCGCCCAGTCAGCGCGGCCCATTCCCCGACGATGTCGCCCGGGCCGCGCAGGGCGTGCAGCGCCTCGTAGCCGTTGGACGCGGAGGTGGTGATCTTCGTCCAGCCGTTGAGGAGCAGCAGGACGTACGCGGACGGCTCGTCCTGCCGGAGCAGGGCGGTCCGGGCGTCGAAGCGCAGCTCGCGTCCAAGCGCGAGCAGGGCCACCCGGTCCTCGCGCTCCAGCCGGGCGAGGAAGGGCACCTGGTCGTCGAGTCCGTCGCCCTCGGGCGTGTACGCCGCCGTCATCCCGTCCCCCCGGTCGTTCATGAGCGGTTCAATGTACTGAGAACCCCCGTGCCCGGACCGGCAAGGTCGAATTCCTGCCGCCCGCTCCCGGCCGACTGTCCCGATTCCTTCCGCCCCGAGTGGCGGAACTGCGGCGCGTCAGTGTGAGACGCATTTGTTTTGACCGGAGTCGACGAGGTAGGTACGCTCAGACCTTGTGCCTGGGGTGTGCCTGGGCTCGTGTGCGTGTCTTCAGCCGCACAGCGAGTTCGTCGACGGCCGCCGCAATCTGCGCCAGTCCTGCCTTGCGGCAGCGGCCTGCAGTATTCGACACACCCGACCGCGTGGGTCGGTGACGTTCCAGGTTAGTTTCACGAACGGCACACAGAAACCGGAGAAGTAGTGCCTACGATCCAGCAGCTGGTCCGGAAGGGCCGGCAGGACAAGGTCGAGAAGAACAAGACGCCCGCACTCGAGGGTTCGCCCCAGCGCCGCGGCGTCTGCACGCGTGTGTTCACGACCACCCCGAAGAAGCCGAACTCGGCGCTCCGTAAGGTCGCGCGTGTGCGTCTGACCTCCGGTATCGAGGTCACGGCCTACATCCCGGGTGAGGGACACAACCTGCAGGAGCACTCCATCGTGCTCGTGCGTGGTGGCCGTGTGAAGGACCTGCCGGGTGTTCGTTACAAGATCATCCGCGGTTCGCTCGACACCCAGGGTGTCAAGAACCGCAAGCAGGCCCGCAGCCGCTACGGCGCCAAGAAGGAGAAGTAAGAATGCCTCGTAAGGGCCCCGCCCCGAAGCGCCCGGTCATCATCGACCCGGTCTACAACTCTCCTCTTGTCACGTCGCTGATCAACAAGATCCTGCTCGACGGCAAGCGTTCCACCGCCGAGCGGATCGTGTACGGCGCCATGGAGGGCCTCCGCGAGAAGACCGGCAACGACCCGGTCATCACGCTGAAGCGCGCCCTTGAGAACGTCAAGCCGTCGCTCGAGGTCAAGTCCCGCCGTGTCGGTGGCGCCACCTACCAGGTGCCGATCGAGGTCAAGCCCGGTCGCGCCTCCACGCTCGCGCTGCGCTGGCTCGTCGGTTACTCCCGCGCCCGCCGCGAGAAGACCATGACCGAGCGCCTCATGAACGAGCTGCTCGACGCCTCGAACGGTCTTGGCGCCGCAGTCAAGAAGCGTGAGGACACCCACAAGATGGCCGAGTCCAACAAGGCCTTCGCGCACTACCGCTGGTAGTCGCTACCCACATCGAGACCGAGAGAAGACTGAGCCTTATGGCCACCACTTCGCTTGACCTGGCCAAGGTCCGCAACATCGGGATCATGGCCCACATCGACGCGGGCAAGACGACCACCACCGAGCGGATCCTGTTCTACACCGGCGTTTCGTACAAGATCGGCGAGACCCACGAGGGTTCCGCCACGATGGACTGGATGGAGCAGGAGCAGGAGCGCGGCATCACCATCACGTCCGCCGCGACGACCTGCCACTGGCCCCTCAACGATGTTGACCACACCATCAACATCATCGACACCCCGGGTCACGTCGACTTCACCGTCGAGGTGGAGCGTTCGCTCCGCGTCCTCGACGGCGCCGTCACCGTGTTCGACGGTGTCGCGGGCGTCGAGCCGCAGTCCGAGACCGTTTGGCGTCAGGCGGACCGCTACGGCGTGCCGCGTATCTGCTTCGTCAACAAGCTCGACCGCACCGGCGCCGACTTCCTGCGCTGCGTCGGCATGATCACGGACCGCCTCGGCGCGACCCCGATCGTGATGCAGCTCCCGATCGGTGCCGAGGCCGACTTCACGGGTGTCGTCGACCTCGTGACGATGAAGGCGTTCGTCTACCCCGTGGAAGCGACCAAGGGTGAGGCGTACAACGTCGTCGACATCCCGGCCGAGCTCGCCGAGCAGGCCGAGGAGTACCGCGGCAAGCTCCTCGAGTCCGTCGCGGAGAACGACGAGGCGCTGATGGAGCTCTACCTGGAGGGCGAGGAGCCCACCGCGGAGCAGCTCTACGACGCCATCCGTCGCATCACCATCAACTCCGGCAAGGACGGCGAGACGACCGTCACCCCGGTGTTCTGCGGCACCGCGTTCAAGAACAAGGGCGTCCAGCCCCTGCTCGACGCCGTCGTGCGCTACCTGCCCTCGCCCCTGGACGTCGAGGCCATCGAGGGCCACGACGTCAAGGACCCCGAGGTCGTCGTCAAGCGCAAGCCGTCCGACGAGGAGCCGCTCGCGGCGCTGGCGTTCAAGATCATGAGCGACCCGCACCTCGGCAAGCTCACCTTCGTCCGGGTCTACTCGGGCCGCCTGGAGTCCGGCACCTCGGTGCTGAACTCCGTCAAGGGCAAGAAGGAGCGCATCGGCAAGATCTACCGCATGCACGCGAACAAGCGTGAGGAGATCGACTCGGTGGGCGCCGGCGACATCATCGCCGTCATGGGCCTGAAGCAGACCACCACCGGTGAGACGCTCTGTGACGACAAGGCCCCGGTGATCCTGGAGTCCATGGACTTCCCGGCCCCGGTGATCCAGGTCGCCATCGAGCCGAAGTCCAAGGGCGACCAGGAGAAGCTGGGTGTCGCCATCCAGCGCCTCTCC
This sequence comes from Streptomyces sp. NPDC056061, assembly GCF_042266885.1. Classification (NCBI taxonomy): domain Bacteria; kingdom Bacillati; phylum Actinomycetota; class Actinomycetes; order Kitasatosporales; family Streptomycetaceae; genus Streptomyces; species Streptomyces sp. NPDC056061. The sequence goes on from NZ_JBHJWQ010000004.1 coordinate 287,289, forward strand.
GAGGAGGACCCGTCCTTCCAGGTGCACTCCGACGAGGAGACCGGCCAGACCATCATCGGTGGTATGGGCGAGCTGCACCTCGAAGTGCTCGTCGACCGCATGAAGCGCGAGTTCCGCGTCGAGGCGAACGTCGGCAAGCCGCAGGTCGCGTACCGCGAGACGATCCGCAAGGCCGTCGAGCGCGTCGACTACACCCACAAGAAGCAGACCGGTGGTACCGGTCAGTTCGCCAAGGTGCAGATCGCGATCGAGCCCATCGAGGGCGGCGAGGCCTCGTACGAGTTCGTCAACAAGGTCACCGGTGGCCGCATCCCCAAGGAATACATTCCCTCGGTGGACGCGGGTGCGCAGGAAGCCATGCAGTTCGGCATCCTGGCCGGCTACGAGATGACGGGCGTCCGCGTCATTCTTCTCGACGGTGGTTACCACGAGGTCGACTCCTCCGAGCTGGCCTTCAAGATCGCCGGTTCGCAGGCCTTCAAGGAGGCCGCGCGCAAGGCGTCCCCGGTTCTCCTGGAGCCGATGATGGCCGTCGAGGTCACCACGCCCGAGGACTACATGGGCGATGTCATCGGCGACATCAACTCCCGCCGTGGCCAGATCCAGGCCATGGAGGAGCGCAGCGGCGCTCGCGTCGTGAAGGGCCTCGTGCCCCTCTCGGAGATGTTCGGCTACGTCGGAGACCTCCGCAGCAAGACCTCGGGTCGCGCAAGCTACTCGATGCAGTTCGACTCCTACGCCGAGGTTCCGCGGAACGTCGCCGAGGAGATCATCGCGAAGGCCAAGGGCGAGTAACTCTCCCGAGCTCACGCTTTAGGCTTGTCACCGGAGCCTGGTGGGGCATTCGTCGCGGAGCGCAAGCAATGCGGTGAATGCCCCCGGCCCCGGCATCCCAGCAAAGATCACCCTGGCGCCGATGAAGCAAGGCGTACAGAACCACTCCACAGGAGGACCCAGTGGCGAAGGCGAAGTTCGAGCGGACTAAGCCGCACGTCAACATCGGCACCATCGGTCACATCGACCACGGTAAGACGACCCTCACGGCCGCCATTACCAAGGTGCTGCACGACGCGTACCCGGACCTGAACGAGGCCTCGGCCTTCGACCAGATCGACAAGGCTCCCGAGGAGCGCCAGCGCGGTATCACCATCTCGATCGCGCACGTCGAGTACCAGACGGAGCAGCGTCACTACGCGCACGTCGACTGCCCGGGTCACGCGGACTACATCAAGAACATGATCACCGGTGCCGCGCAGATGGACGGCGCCATCCTCGTGGTCGCCGCCACCGACGGCCCGATGCCGCAGACCAAGGAGCACGTGCTCCTGGCCCGCCAGGTCGGCGTTCCGTACATCGTCGTCGCCCTGAACAAGGCCGACATGGTGGACGACGAGGAGATCCTGGAGCTCGTCGAGCTCGAGGTGCGCGAGCTCCTCTCCGAGTACGAGTTCCCGGGCGACGACGTTCCGGTCGTCAAGGTCTCCGCTCTGAAGGCCCTTGAGGGCGACAAGGAGTGGGGCAACTCGGTTCTCGAGCTGATGAAGGCCGTCGACGAGGCCATCCCGCAGCCCGAGCGTGACGTCGACAAGCCGTTCCTGATGCCGATCGAGGACGTCTTCACGATCACCGGTCGTGGCACCGTCGTCACCGGTCGTATCGAGCGTGGTGTCCTCAAGGTCAACGAGACCGTCGACATCGTCGGTATCCGTCCGGAGAAGACCACCACCACGGTCACCGGCATCGAGATGTTCCGCAAGCTGCTCGACGAGGGCCAGGCCGGTGAGAACGTCGGTCTGCTCCTCCGTGGCATCAAGCGCGAGGACGTCGAGCGCGGCCAGGTCATCATCAAGCCCGGTTCGGTCACGCCGCACACCGAGTTCGAGGCCCAGGCCTACATCCTGTCGAAGGACGAGGGTGGTCGTCACACCCCGTTCTTCAACAACTACCGCCCGCAGTTCTACTTCCGTACCACGGACGTGACCGGCGTCGTGACCCTCCCCGAGGGCACCGAGATGGTCATGCCGGGCGACAACACCGTCATGTCGGTCCAGCTGATCCAGCCGGTCGCCATGGAGGAGGGCCTGAAGTTCGCCATCCGTGAGGGTGGCCGGACCGTGGGCGCCGGCCAGGTCACCAAGATCGTCAAGTAATTACTTGACCGTCTGACCTGGTAGCTCCGTACAGAGCACCAAGAAGGGCCCCGTCCCGCCGCGTATGCGGTGGGGCGGGGCCCTTCGGTGTGTGCGGTGCCTTTTGAGGTGCGTGGGTCGGGGTGGGGTGGGGTGGGTCGGGGGGCCTTGCGGTGTGTGCGGTGGGACAAGGCCCTGTGACGTGTGTGCGGGGCCGTGTCGTGGGGGACCCGGTCGTCGTGGGGCCCGGTCAGTTCTCCAGCCGGACGGGCATCAGCAGGGAGAAGGCGTCCTCGGAGTCGGTGCGGCGGATCGCGATGGGGGCGTTCGGGGCGCCGAACTCCAGGATCAGCCGGTCGCGGGCTCCGGCGGCGAGGGCGTGCAGCAGGAACTCGCGGTTGACGGCGACGACGTCGTCGCGGTGAGGGCCGCCGTCCTCGTGGACGGTCACCGTGCCGTCGTCCGTCGGCGCGAGGAGGGTGAGGTCGGCGCACGGGGTGTCCTGTTCGCGCGCCGTGCTCCTGAGGGTGGGGCCGTTCCTCACGGCCTGCCGGAGGGCCGGGACGTCGACGAGGAAGCGGCGACCGGCCGGCAGGCGGACCAGGCGGCGGTAGTCGGGAAAGTCGTGGTCGAGGCACTGGCCGGCCACCTGGCGGTCGCCCGCCTCCAGGATCACGCGGCCACCGTCCACGGTGAGGTGCGCGGCCGCGTCGTCGGTCAGCAGTGCCCGCATGGCGTCGGCGAGCGGGGACGGCACGACGACCTGCACGCCGGGGCCTTCGTACCCGCCCGCACCGGCGCGGGCGACGGCCAGCCGGTACCGGTCGGTGGCCACGACCCGGAGCCCGTCGCCCTCGAAGTCGAACAGAACACCGTGAAGCATGGGAAGTTCCGGGTCGGTACCGGCGGCGAAGCGGACGGCGTCCAGGGCTGCGGCCAGCCCGGGGGCCGGGACGGCCGACCGGAGTGTTGCGGTGCGGAGCGAGGCCATGGGGTTCTCCCTGCGTTCGAGGTGGGCTCGGATCGTGGAGAACTCGCTGCGGGCGTCGGACAGGCCGCTTTCGAGTCGGCGCAGATGTGCCCGGAGCAGATTCCGTACCAGGCCGGTGTCCGCGGCTGACCATCCGGCCAGCACCAGGCGGATGTCCGCCAACGGCATACCGGCCCGGCGCAGCCCGGCCAGCAGCACGGACTCCTCCAGCTGCTCGGGGGCGTACCAGCGGTAGCCGCTGTCCGGGTCCACCCGGGCCGGGACCAGCACGCCCGCACCGTCGTAGAACCGCAGGGCACTCACACTCAGTCCGCTGTCGCGGGCCATCTCGCCGATGCTGCGCATGTCGTTCTCCACAACCAGAACTCTGGGCCCTTGACCAGGTCGAGGGTCAACGGCGTCGCGGGCAGTCCTGCCGGTGCCGGTGCCGGTGCCCGTGCCCGTGTCCGTCGACCGGCCGGTCAGGGGCGCCAGAGCCAGGGGTGGGCGTCGACGCCGAGGGCTGCGACGGTCGGGCGGCCGTCCTTGCCGAGGTGCAGGGCCGGGCCGTCCAGTGGTACCGCGCCCTGTTTCCGTACGACGAGGCCGCGGGGGGTGCGGAGCTGGACCAGGCCCGTCGCGGTGCGGCCGAGCAGGGTGGGGGAGTGCGCGGGGCCGGCGGCGGTCACCGGCCCGTATCCGTCGAAGCCGGTGGGGTCGTGGGCGGTCGGTCCCTTGCGGTCGATGCCGGTTCCGTCCGCCGTCTCACCGGTCCGGACGGTGGTCAGGGCCGCCTTCGCCGCGGCGCGGTAGAAGAGGGCGACGGTCCCGTCCGGTGCGGCCAGGGCGCCGGGGCCGTCGCCGGGGACCGGCACCCCGCCGATCTGGGTGCGCGCGGTGACCGGCTCGCCGGGGGCGTCCTGCGTCCAGTGGTGCACCGCGAAACGGCCCGCCGCGTAGACGTGGACCCGGTCCTGGGCGTCCACCAGGGCGGACAGCCCGTCCTGGATCTCGCCGCCGCCCATGTCGCGCCAGTCGTCCCACCGGCCGGTCGAGTCCCGGACCCGGGTGCTGAGACCTTTCTCCGCGTTCCGTACGAACAGGTGGACCCGTCCGTCGGGCGCGGTGACCGCGACGGGGACGCCTATTCGGCGCCCGGAGTCCTGGAGGCGCTCCGGGTTGCCCAGGCCCTTCCAGGCGCGGAAGTCGCCGCCGGGGGAGCCCTGTTCCAGGGCGACGACCTCGCGGGTGTTGTCCGAGCCGTGCCCTCCGATCGCGTCGAAGCGCAGGCCGAACAGGAGCTGCCGCCCGTCCGGCAGGGTCGTGCCGCCGAGGACCGGGGCGAGCGGGCCGCCACCGAGGTCGTCCGGCACGCTCCACAGCCCGCTGCCCGGCGTGCTCTCGCGCCAGCGGACCGCGCGCAGCCCCAGCACCCCGTACGCGACGAGCCGCCCGTCCGGTTCGGTACCGAGGACGGGACGGGGACCGGGGTAGCGGTAGTGGGTGGACCGCACCCAGCCCTTGCGGTTGGTGAGCGGACGATCGCCGCCCACGCCGTAGTCGCCGCAGCCGCCCGGGTTGCCGCAGTCCCAGTCGGCCGAACCGCCGTACGGGACGAGGAGCTCCGCCTTCTGGGTCAGGACGGCGGGGGGCAGGTTCTTGGGCCAGTGCCGGTTGTAGTAGGCCCGGTAGGCGGTGGTGGCGAAGCTGGGCACCTCGCCACCACGGGCGGTGACCCGTGCCACCCACTGGATCAGCGCCGTCCAGGTGAACAGCGCGGTCGCGGTGTGGTCGGGGTGGTCGGAGTAGCCCTCCTGCTCGCTGTCCCGGCGCCGCTGGGCCGCGCTGCTGTGCTGGATGTCGGGGTCCGGGTCCAGAGTGTGCACGGCGGTCGGCCGGTACTTGTCGAAGAGCCCGACCAGGACGTCGAGCAGGCCGTCGTAGGTGTACGAACCGGCCTGTCGCAGCGGCGAGTCGTCGGCGACGACGGTGGGCAGGACGAGCCGCCGGTCCTGCCAGAGGCTGGGCAGCCCGAGCCGCCCGTAGCTGGTGTGCATGGCGGTGTTGACGAAGATGAGCTCGACCCGGCGACCGTCGTGCGCGAGCCGGTTGATCTCGGCACGGTGCCCGCCGTCGAGTTCGAGGACCGACTTCTCCCAGTTCGTGAACCGGTCGAGGCCAAGCAGGGTCGCGTACGCCTGGCGGAGTCCCTGGTGCCGGGAGGAGGAGTACGCGGCCTTGTCGGGGGCGGGACGCGGGCGCCCCGGCATGCGGTTGACGCCGTCGGCCTCGCCGCCGGTCAGGTAGACGCAGACCAGGGGCGTTCCGCCGTGGAACGCCTGCCGGGTGTCCGGGTTCATGAAGTACAGGTCGTCGTCCGGGTGGGCGAGGACCTGCATCATCAGGGCCGGTCGCGCGGTGCTGATCGGCAGGCCGGGCATGGGGTTCGGGGCCGGATTGCGACGGCGGGGCGGCGCGAGGGCCGTGCAGGCGGGGAGTGCGGCGGCGCTCGCCGCGCTGATCGCGCCCATCAGCAGTGTGCGCCGCGGCAGCCCCGTCCGGGCCGCGCGCGGCGTGGATCTTCCCGTCAACACCGTGCTCCGTCCGTTCCCCCGCAGCGGGCGACCGGGCGCGCCTTGCGCTGCGTACTGATTCCGTGCAGGCCGCGACGGGGGGAGAGCCGCGCTTGCGGGGGGATAGACGGAGTTCGGGAGGGGTGGGTTGCCTGGCCGGGTGCGTTGTCGGGGAAGCGAGGGGGTGCGTAGCCGTCGAAGACCTCGCAGGCCGAGTCGCAGAGCCGGTGATCGATCTCCACCGGGGCCGGTTCGTCCGCTGTCGCCTGCCACTTCCCGGGGTCGTACAGCACCGGCGTCAGTTCGGGGCGCACCAGAGCACGCTCGCGCACTGTGCCCGGCGATGCGCACTTCATGGATTATTCGTCCGGGTGACGCCTCCGAGGTCCGGTACGTCCCTCGCTCGCGGCTAGCGTGCGCACGATCCCCCGACGCCCGTCCTCCGCGGAGACATCCATGTGCAGCCCCCTCCACCAGCCCGACGGCCCGCTCCTGCCCGGCGCCGGCCGCCGCACGTTCCTGCGGGCCACCGCACTGACCGGGGTGGCCGCCGCGGCCACCGGGCTCGCCGCAGGCCCCGCCGCCGCCCGGTCCCCGCAGAGCTCCGGCGCCACCGCGGCGGCCTGGCGGCCCGACTCCGAGAGCCCCAGATTCACGCTCGTCGTCATGCCGGACACCCAGTACCTCTTCGACGGGGCGAGCATCGACAGGGCGCCGGTCGAGGCGTCGCTGCGGTATGTCCTCGACCACGGGCGCGACGAGAACATCGTTTTCCTCTCCCACCTGGGCGACCTCACCGAGAGCGGGCAGACGACCGAGTTCAGCGCGATCGGCAAGGCGTTCGAGCTGCTCGACCGTCGGAAGGTGGGTTACAGCGTCGTCGCGGGCAACCACGACATCGCGTCGTCCACCGACGACCAGCGCGGTCGCACTCCGTACCTGGACACCTTCGGCCCGCAGCGGATGCGGCGGCTGCCGACGTTCGGCGGCGCGACCCCGGACGGTTACAACACGTATCACCTGTTCCGTGCCGCCGGGCGGGAGTGGCTGGTGCTGGCGCTGGACTGGCGGCCGTCGGCGGCCGGTCTCGCCTGGGCGAAGAAGGTCATCGCCCGGCATCCGCACACCCCCGTCATCCTCACCACTCACGAACTGGTGTACGCGAACGCGGACGGCGACGAGGCCGAGTTCTCCGGCCACGGAAAGCACCTGTGGGACGAGCTGATCGCCGGGAACGACCAGATCTTCCTCACCCTCAACGGGCACTACTGGCCCGCCGGGCGCACCACCCGCAAGAACGCGGCGGGCAACGACGTCCATCTGCACATCACCAACTACCAGAACCGGTACTACGGCGGCAGCGCGATGATCCGCCTCTACCGCTTCGACCTGGCCAGGAACACCATCGACGTGGAGACGATCTCCCCGTGGATCCTCGGCCGCGCGGGCGAGAAGCTCAACGAACTGGAGCGCGGTGAGGTCGAACTGACCGGCCCGCAGGACCGTTTCGCCGTTCCCATCGACTTCGAGAAGCGGTTCTCGGGCTTCGCGCCCGTGCCCCCGCGCGCTCCCCGTCCGGCCGGGCGGATGCTGATACCGGGCACCGTCGCCTACTGGCGGTTCGACTCCCCGTCGCACCCGGACGGCTCCGCCGCCGCGACCGGGCTGCGCGTCACCGACCTGTCCGGGCACCGCAACGACCTGGTGCGCGAGGCCGTGCCCGGCAGTGCGCCCGACGCGCTGCGCTGGTCCGGCAGCCACCACCCCGATCAGCCCGGCCACGGCAGCCTCTGCTTCGACGGCTCGAAGGCGCCGCTGCAGGGCGCGTATCTGCGTACGGAGAACAACGCACCGCTCAACACCATGACGTTCAGGTCCGGATACACCATCGAGGCATTCCTCCGCCTGCCCGCCGACTGGGACGCCGGGCGCAACGCCTGGGGCGGTCTGCTCGGCCGCCGGGGCACGCTCGGGGCCGCGGGCAAGACGTCCGGCGACCCGGAGGAGCCCGTCGCCACCCTCTCCGTCTCGGACGGCCCCGGACTCCAGTGGGCGGCGGCGCCGCTGAACCAGCCGGGCGGCGTCACCAACTGGAGCCATGAACTGCTGCGGGAACGGTGGTGGCACGTGGCCGTCGTCAACGACACGAAGCACACGACGATGTACATCGACGGCTGCGTCGTCGCCCGGAACCCGGCCACCCGCGCCACCGGTCTCGCCACCGCGGGCCTGCCCTGGCTGCTCGGCGCCTACGAGTACGGGGGCGAGCTCGACCAGCTGATGCACGGCTGGATCGGCGACGTCCGGATCGTCACCCGCGCACTGCCAGTGAAGAACTTCATGATCGCCTGAGCGGTACGGACACGGGAACGGGCCGGACCGGACCGGACCGATTCGGGCCGCGACGGGGGAGCCGGTGGACAACAGGGTGCCCCTCCTGCCTGTGGACAGGGGCGGACAGGAGGGGCACCGCCGGGACGGGCTACTTCTCGGCGAAGATCTCCTCCGCGGTGGTGGCGGTGACGGCTCGCATCAGCCACTGGCGCAGGGTTTCGGGGTCACCGCAATCGGTGATCCGTTCGCGAACCGCGTCGGAAACGGTGAGGCCGCGCTGTTCCAGCACGAGCAGGATGCTCTCGGCCCGGCCCTGCGTCCGGCCTTCTGCCCGGCCTTCGACTCGGCCTTCGTCTCGGATTTCTTCCGACATGAAGGACTTGTAGAAAGAGAGGTCCACGGCCACCAGGTTCCTCCACTGTTGTGCGGCCGGGCGGTTGCCCAGGCCCTGTGCGGTGAGTTCGACGATGGGGTTGGCGATGGTTTCGGGTGTGTCGCGCAGTGCGGCGGACAGGGTTTTCAGTATGGCATCGACGTCCGGATTGTCGGCGTGTGTGATGGCGGCCAGGGTGGTGAGTGCGAGGTCCTTGCGGGCTTCGGCCACGTCGGTGATGACGGGCATGTTGTGGGGTCCGGCGACGAGGGGGCTCAGGGTGAGTGTCTGCCATTGGCGGAGGCCGATGGAGACGGGGCGTGCGGCCCATTCGGCGGTGGTGTGGTCCTGGCAGACGACCAGCAGCAGGACGGGCAGGCCGTATCTGTTGTGGAGGTAGCTGACGTAGTACGGCCAGCTGGTGGTTTTGCGCGGGTCCTTCTTGCCCTGGGCTTCGATGGCGAGGAGGAAGGGTCCGTCGTGTTCTGTTTCGATGCGCAGGAGGGTGTCCACCCGGCGTTCGACGGGGCGGGCCTCGGTGAGGTCGGTGGGCAGGGTGGTGGCCGAGGTGGGGGGTGGGATGTCGATTCCGAGTACTTCGGAGACGCGGGAGAAGAGGCCGGGGTACTCCTGGAAGATGCGGTGCATTGCCTCGTGGGGTGAGCTGACCATACGGGTCCGTTCGGGTCGTGGGTGGTGTTCCGGGTCAGGCGGCGGTGTGGAGGTCGGACTGGCAGTCGCGGCACCGGCCCGGGTGGTGGGAGCGGAAGGCGCGGTCGCAGTGGTCGCAGTTCTGGAGCGGGGCGACGGCGGCGTCGGGGCCTGCGAGTGCGGCGATGTCCTGGGGCCCCGGTAGGGGTGGTGGCAGGAGTGTCGTGATCCGGTGGCGCAGGAGTCCGGCCGGGTGCTTGAGGGGAGTGGGGAGGTCGGTGGTGAGGGCGTGGTGGATGGTGTCGGGGCGGGCTTCGCGTTCGAGCCAGGCGGCCACGCCGGGGGTGAGGGTGCGGATGTCGTGCTCGGAGAGGGTGAGTTGGGGTGCGTGGCGGCGCAGGCCGGCGAGGAGCGCGGTGGCCGTGTGCCGGAACTCCGGTGTGAGTTCCCGTGGCTGGGGGAGCGGGGGTGGCGGTGTGGTGGTGCGTGCGGCGGGGGTCGGCGCGGGAGCCGGCACGGGGGTGGAGGCAGGGCATGGCTGCGGTGCGGGTGTCGGTGGTGCGGGGACGGGGTGCGGTCCGGGAGCGGTCGCGGGTGGTGATGATGCGGCCGGCGTGGCTGACTTGCGGGCAGCGGTACGTGTCCGAGGGGGTGTTGTGACGGGACGGGTGGTGGCGCCGGGCTGGTTGTACGAGATGGTGCGGGTGACGATGCGGCCGTCGGCGAGGCGTACGCGGCTGCGGTCGAGGTAGTCGTGGGCTTCGAGTTCGCGCAGGGCGGCGGCGATGCGGGTCTCGCTCTCGGGAAAGCGTTCGGCGAGGTGTTTGATGCCGATCCTGGCCCCGGCGGGGAGCGACTGGATGTGGGCGGCGAGCCCGATCGCGACGAGGGAGAGTCCGCGGTGCTGTGCGAGGTGGTTGCCGATGACGGTGAAGCCCGCGGCATGCCGGACCTTGACGTGGATGACACCGGATGCCGGTGTGGCGTCTTCGCGTACGGGGGACGGGCCGCGCGAGGGCACGGTAATCTGCGAGGTATCCATCGGGAAGCCCTTTACTTCCTCGGTGGTCAGGCCCTCGATCGGGATTGCCGTCCCGGCCGGGGGCCGACGCATGTCTGGGGTTGTGTGTCGCGGCGAGCATAAGTCGACCAACCCGCATGAAATCCAGCTCAGTTGCCCCATGTCACCCGAGTGAGTGACGAGTGTGGGACGGGGGTCGGGTTGGGTTGGGGAGGGTGATTTCCCCAGGTTTTTCAAAGCTTTATGAGTCGTGGAGTGCGGCGACGCGGCTCACCGGGTCGTGGGTTTCCGCGACCCGGTGGAGCGGTCGCGGTACGAGGTCGATCTCGGCCCAGACCGTCTTGCGGGGGACGGGGCCGACATCGACGCCCCAGCGGTCGGCGAGCGCTTCGACGATGAGGAGGCCGCGCCCGCTCTCCGCACAGTGGTCGGGGGTGGAGGCGACGGGCAGTTGCTCGCCCAGGGTGTCGGTCACCTCGATCCGCAGGAGCCGGTCACGACGGGCGGTGAGGCGGAGTTGGAAGCTTCGGCCCGGTACGCGGCCGTGAACGGCGGCGTTGGCGGCGAGCTCGGCGACGATGTGCGCGGCCGGGTCCGGAGGAAGCCCCCAGTCGCTCAGACGCGCCGTGGCGAAGACGCGGGCGAGCCTGGCGCCTCGACGGGTGGGGGAGAGCCGCACGATGAACTGGCGCGTGGGAGTGGAACGTTCGGTTCGGGTGATGTGTTGGTTCACGCTGCTCAGCGTGGCCGTGCCCGCGTACCGTGAACAGTGATGGGCCCCTTACGTATGGTGACTGTCCCGCGCTTGTCCAGCGCTGTCCCGGCTGTCCGGGGTGACGCACCGGGGACACCAGAGGTTGGGCCGAGAACGGTAGTTGGGCCGAGAACGGTAAGCGCGGTCGGAAGTGGGGCACGGATGAGCGTGGATGAGGCCGGTACGGGGCGCGGGGACGCCGGGGCGGACGAGCCGGGCTGGGACGTCGATCCCGATGACGAGTCGGTGGTGGCGGTGGTCGCCGCAGTGGGGCGCCAGATCAAGGCGTGGCGGGAGGCGGCGGGGCTCCGCGCCGCAGAGTTGGGAGCCGCGATCGGGTACGGGGAGGACCTCGTCTACAAGGTGGAGGGCGGCCGACGCATCCCCCGGCCGGAGTTCCTGGACGGGGCGGACGAGGTGCTCGGCGCGGGCGGCAAGATCACCGCGATGAAGCAGGACGTGGCGGAGGCGCGGTACCCGAAGAAGATCCGGGATCTGACGAAGCTGGAGGCCAAGGCGGTTGAGGTTGGGGTGTACGCCAACCACGGTATCCATGGCCTGTTGCAGACGGAGGGCCACGCGCGGGTGCTGCTGGAGGCGCGGCAGCCTGCTTACTCTCAGGACGAGGTGGAGCGAGGCGTGGCTGCACGCATGGCCCGCCGTTCGATCTTTGACCGCTCTCCGGCGCCAGCACTCAGCTTCGTTCAGGAAGAGGCTGCGCTGCGACGGCCCATCGGAGGCAGAATGGAGTGGCGTCGCCAGCTCGAACGTCTTCTGGAGGTGGGGCAGTTGCGGAACGTCTCACTACAAGTGATGCCGCTCGATTGCGAGACTCATCCTGGAATGGGTGGTGAGATCGAGGTGCTGAAGTTTGGAGACGGAACGGCCGTGGGGCGCTCGGGAGGCGCCTTCGGCGGTCGCCCGGTCTCCGACCCGAAGCAGCTTCGGATCTTGGAGCTGCGGTATGGCATCATCCGGGCCCAGGCCCTCACCCCTCGTGAATCGCTGGCCTTCATTGAGCAACTTATGGGAGAAACATGATCCACAAGCCCTCTGTCGGGGATGCTTTTGGGCTGGAGTGGTTCAAGAGCAGCTACAGCGACAGCAGCAGTGGGAACGACTGCGTTGAGGTGGCAGTCGCCACAGGAACAGTGCACGTGCGTGATTCCAAGGACGCTGACGGCCCTCGGCTCGCGTTCGCGCCAGGTGCGTGGGTGGGCTTCGTCTCGTACGTGTGGGAGAGCTGAGCGGTTCGCGCTCATCGGCGCGCGCCGGACCCTTCTCGTAACCTGCCCGGTCTCCCGTTCACGGATGTCGAGCGTGCCGGGCGCAAGAGCGCCCGGCCCCGGACGGTTCGCCGGTCTCGCCGTTGATCACGTGCTCACCGCACATCCGGCGCCTCGCTCCCGCTCGCCCGCGTGATCCGGGCGTCGGAAAGGCCGCGCAGCAGTTCCCCGCCGATCTCGGCGAGTCGTGGCGCGTCGGGCGGGGTGCGGCCGAGGCCGATCGTGTACTGGACGTGGGTGGCGTCGGTGCCGCACGGGCGGGGCCAGGCATGGGCGTCGGGGGAGCCCGCGTCCGTGAGGGCGGCGAGCAGGGCGAGGATCCGGCCCCGGAAGCGGCCCTCGTCCTCGCCGTGCCGTACGGAGACGACAGCCCAGGCGGCGTGCCGCAGGTGCAGCGGCGGGCGGGCGCGGAGCCGGGAACGCGGGACGGGGCCGGAGTCGGCGGCGGATTCCAGGATCTCCCAGGCGCGGAAGAGCTCCTCGGCGACGAGGTCGCGTCCGGCCGCGGAGACCTGTGAGGTGCAGCTGCGGACCGGGGCGGTCGGGGTCAGTACGGTCAGCGGCGCACCCCGGAGACCGGTGTCCCGTTCGGCCTTCTCGACACTCGCCGGGCGGCTCCAGTCCCATGCCGCCCAGGTTGCGAAGAACTGCCGGAGCAGGGGGAGTGGCGGCAGCCCGCCCGATTCGTGCGCGGTACGGGCGGCCAGGACGGACCAGGCGAGGCCCGGCAGCCCGCCGCACGGGGCGGAGTCCAGGCCGCGCGCCCGCGCCCACGCCTTCACCTCGCGGGCGAGCCGGACGAACGCCTCCCGGTGCGGGTCCGCCGCCGCGAGCACCGCGTCCGCGTCGCTCACCGCGCTGAGCGCCATGGCCGCCGCGTCGCCCAGCTCGGCGCGGCGGGCGACCGCCTCGGCCGGGGGCAGCGCGCCCGTCGCGACGGTCACCAGGTCCACCCGCAGGTCCCCGGCACCGACACCGGCACCGGCGGCCTCGCCATGACCGGCACCGACACCGGCACCAGCGGCCTCACCGACACCGGCACCGGCACCGGCGGCCTCACCGTGACCGGCACTGGCACCGCCGCCGATCCCGAAGCGCAGACCGGGCACCCGGGCCCCGGTCACCTCGCGGATGTCGACGGCGTCCGGCAGGCCGGCCGCCAGACGGGCCCGGACCTCCGGCAGGGCGACGTCACCGGGCAGCGCCGCGACCAGGTCCGCGTCCGCGCCGGGCAGCGCGCAGCCCATGCGTCGCGAACCGGCGAGGTGGACCTGGGCCCCCGGCAGGGCAGTGGCCACACGCCGGACCAGGTCCGCCGCGACGGCCTGCTCCGCCGCGATGGCGTCGTCCCGCGCCCCCTCGTCCTCGGACGGGCCGCCGTCCCCCTCCGCCGCCGCCCCGGCGGACAGCTCCACCCGCACCCCGAAGTGGTCCGAGACGTACAGTCCGTCCGGCGTCGGCACATCGCCCAGCAGCGTCGCCGACACCGGCCGCAGTCGCTCCGAGCGGACCAGGACCCGGTCCAGCCGGGACGACCGCCCCGACAGGGAGGAGACGGCGGCCAGCGGATTGACCGACGGGTCGAACGTCGGCGTGCGGTCGTCGGCGCCGTGCACCAGGCTCCAGGCGTCCGGCATGCCCAGCCGGTCCTGCGGGGTGTCGCCGCCGTCGTTGAAGTCGCCGAGCAGCAGGACATCGCCCTCGACCGCCGCCAACCCGGTCGCGATGTCGGCGAGTTCGGCGTCCCGTCGGCCGACGCCGTCGGCCGAGTGGTCGCTGCTGAGGTGCGTGACGGCGACCGTCACCGGCCCTTCCGCGCCCTCCACGACCACGGCGGCGACCGCCTTGTGCGGGCCCAGGACGTGCAGGCCCGCCTCCCGCACCGGCACCCTGCTGAGCAGCAGCAGACCGCAGTCGGCGACGTCGCGTCGGGACGGTTCGGCCCACAGCGTGTAGTCCTCGCGGGCCCAGGGCGCCGCCAACAGCATGGTGAGCAGGGCGGGTTCGGCCTCCTGGAGGGCGATGACGTCCGCGTCCGCGTCCTTCAGCGCGTCGAGCAGGAGTGGGCGGCGCCGGGCGGTGTCGATGCGGTCGCTGTCGTAGCGGTCCCAGAGGGTGTTCCAGGTGAGCACCGTCAGGGGGCCGGAGGAGACGGGAGCCTGCGGAGGCTCCGTCAGAGGCGTCCAGACACCCCGCGACGCGCGGTACGCGTGCGGGGTCCGCGAGGTGAAGAAGGGGGACGGCAGGCGGCGCGGGGCGCGTACCCGTCCGGCGTCCGTGGCGTCGATCCGGTCCACACCGGACGCCCGGTCCCACACCAGCTCGCCGTCCGCCTCGACGAACAGCACCCGGTGCCAGGGGATGTCCCCGCCCGGTGTGAACCGGGGCAGCGGCACCCGCTTCGGCACGGTCCCGCGCTGCGCCACGCCCAGCACGAAGCGTGCCGGATCGAACCGGGCGTCCCAGCGGACCCGGTGGTAGATCTCCTCACTGGTACGCATCTACGCCCTGTCCTCCACGGTTCCGCTCGCTCCGACGTACCAGGTGCGGTGCGCCTGGCCCGGGTACGGGGGCACGTACCGGTGCAGCTGCGAGGTCAGCACCTGCGGGGGCACCGGGTGGGTGCGGCGGCCGTTGCGGCGGACGAGTTCCGCCTCGTCGACCACGGTCACCACGTGCGTGAGCAGCGCGTCCCGGCGACGGGCGACCGTGTGCACCAGGGAGCGCTGGTGCGGGTTGAGCGAGGTGGCGTCCCAGACGACCGCGGCACCCCCGGTCAGCGCGGCGTCCAGCCGGTCGAGGCCCTCGCGCAGCACCTCCCCGTTGGCCCGCTGGTCGGCCCGCGAGCCCCGGGCGTCGCGCAGATCGTCGAGCGAGAGGTGCGTGTCGACGTTCGGCAGGGTCCGGGCGAAGGTGCTCTTGCCGCTGCCGGACGGCCCGACCAGCTGGATCAGGCGCGGGAAGTCCCCGGTCCGCCACCGCCAGGTCGCGGCGACCGCCTCCTCGGCGGTGGCGACCCGGCCCAGGGCGTACGCCTCGCGGGCCTGCGCCCGGCAGCGGTCGGCGGCGTCCGGGGCCAGGTCCGCGAAGGCCGCGTCCAGCCCCTCGGGCTCCCGCAGTCCCTCCGCGTGCAGCGCCGACCACTCCACCTGCTCGCGCTCCTCGTCCGTGCCCGCGACCACAGCGGCCAGCGCGTGCACCACCGGCAGATCGGCGGCGAACGACATCCGCACCAGGCCGGTGCGGCGCTCCTCGTCCGGGTACGGGCGGTGCAGCGAGGGGTGCAGTCCGACCAGGTCGGCGACGCGGCGGGCCACCGGCATCCCCACCGTCCGGGCCAGCGCGGGCGCGAGTTCCGTGCGGCGGCCCCGGTGCAGCAGCGCGGCCAGGACGCCGGTCAGCCGGTCGTCGCCGGTCCGGCCCAGCGCGTCCAGCGTGTCGCCCATCGCGGCGGCGGCCTCCGCGTCGCCGATGCCCGGACCGGACCCGTCGCCACCCGCATCCGCATCCGTCCCTGGCCCCGCCCCCGCGCCCGCGGCGGCGGTGAGGGCCGCCGGGTCGACGGGCGTGCCGGACCGTACGGCCCACAGGGCGGCGGCCGGGCCGAGCCCGTTCTCCACCACGGCGGCGTGCATCCAGTGCGTGTCGGTCCGCACATGACCGGGCCGCACCCACTTCGCCACCAGGCGCCCGAAATCCGGGGCCGCGAAGCCGCCGACGGGGCGGACGACGTAACCCTCCTGGCGTCCGGTGTCCGGTTTCAGCGCCCGCAGGGCCTTCTCCGCGCGGGCGTCGAGGACGCCGCGCCACAGCACCGGCGGCGCAGGTATCCCCAGGTCGCGCAGGAACGCCATGGTCCGGTCCCAGTCCAGGCAGCGTTCCCCGTCCCAGACCGAGAAGCCGTAGAAGAAACTCTCCAGGCCGTCGTACGGGATCGAATGGCGGGCGAACATGTTCTCGCCGCACACCCGCCACCCCGCGGGGATGCGGGCGCCGATCCGGCCCTGGAGCGCCTTCACCCAGCCCCGCGAGGGGTGGTGGGCGGAGTCGAGGGAGCGGGCGTGCAGGCCGTCGGCGTAGAGCGTGGTGTTCTCGCCGTCCAGTTTCTCGGTCACCACGACCTCTCGGCCCATCAGCGCGTCGAGGTCCGCGATCCGCACGTCGTCCGAGGTCGCCCCCGGCGACCAGGGCAGGTGGGCGGTGCGCGGATAGTGCGTACGCATGGTGAGAACCCCTGGTGACGACGGCGTGCCGACCGGTCACTCTAGGGCGGGGATGTGCGGCTCTCGACCGAATTTGCGAGGACCTTGCGGGCCGTTCCGGTGACCGGCTCCACGCACTCCGGTACGGCTTTCCGGCTGCGCCGGTCGCGCGCCTGCGTTTGACCGGGCGACGGCGAGGGGTAGGATTCCCGGCCCGATTGGCCAGGCTCGCGAGCCGTATGGCACACTGACCAGGTTGCTCGGTTGAGTGTCAATGCTGCGCGCCTCCCGCCGGGAGGACCGGAAGCGAGTCCCACAGTACTCGTCGACCCCCTGCGGGTCGGACGTACGGGAATCTTCCGGGAAGCGTCAGTGGGGCGCCGGCCAGGCACCCGGTGGGTATTCGCCCCCGACGCTCTTGATTGAGCACCAGCGCGGTCCTCGGGCCCGCACCCCCTTGGTTGGGATTTCCTCAGGGAGATTCGCGTAGAGGGAGTGCGACACGCCCGACCGCGTGGGTCGGAGGCGGAAGCAGCACCAACGGGTTCCAGAGCGTTAGCGAGAGACAGGACTACTAGTAGCCATGGCGGGACAGAAGATCCGCATCCGGCTCAAGGCCTACGACCACGAGGTCATCGACTCCTCGGCGAAGAAGATCGTCGAGACGGTGACCCGCACTGGTGCGTCGGTCGCGGGCCCGGTGCCGCTGCCCACTGAGAAGAACGTGTACTGCGTCATCAAGTCGCCGCACAAGTACAAGGACTCGCGCGAGCACTTCGAGATGCGCACGCACAAGCGCCTCATCGACATCCTCGACCCCACGCCGAAGACGGTTGACTCGCTGATGCGTCTCGACCTGCCGGCGGGCGTCGACATCGAGATCAAGCTCTGAGGTGACGCGCGAGATGGCTAAGAACATTAAGGGCGTCCTGGGCGAGAAGCTCGGCATGACCCAGGTCTGGGACGAGAACAACCGGGTCGTCCCGGTGACCGTCGTCAAGGCCGGGCCCTGTGTCGTCACCCAGGTCCGCACCAACGACACCGACGGCTACGAGGCAGTCCAGATCGCCTTCGGCGAGATCGACCCCCGCAAGGTGAACAAGCCCCTCAAGGGCCACTTCGCCAAGGCCGACGTGACCCCGCGCCGCCACCTGGTGGAGCTGCGCACCGCCGACGCCAGCGAGTACACGCTCGGCCAGGAAGTCACCGCCGAGGTGTTCGAGTCCGGCGTCAAGGTCGACGTCACGGGCAAGAGCAAGGGCAAGGGCTTCGCCGGTGTCATGAAGCGTCACAACTTCAAGGGCCTCGGCGCCGGTCACGGCACCCAGCGCAAGCACCGCTCTCCCGGTTCCATCGGTGGCTGCGCCACCCCGGGCCGTGTGTTCAAGGGCCTCCGCATGGCGGGCCGCATGGGCAACGAGCGGGTCACCACCCAGAACCTGACCGTTCACGCCGTTGACGCGGAGAAGGGTCTGCTCCTCATCAAGGGCGCAGTCCCCGGTCCGAACGGCGGCCTCGTCCTGGTCCGTACCGCGGCCAAGGGGGCTTGAGGAACCGATGAGCACCATTGACATCCTTTCGCCGGCAGGCGACAAGGCCGGGACCGTCGAGCTCCCCGCGGAGATCTTCGACGCCAAGACCAGCGTTCCGCTGATCCACCAGGTCGTTGTCGCACAGCTGGCAGCTGCCCGTCAGGGCACGCACAAGACCAAGACCCGCGGCGAAGTCCGCGGTGGCGGCAAGAAGCCGTACCGCCAGAAGGGCACCGGCCGCGCCCGTCAGGGTTCGACCCGCGCTCCGCAGTTCGCCGGCGGTGGCGTCGTCCACGGCCCCGTGCCGCGTGACTACTCGCAGCGGACCCCGAAGAAGATGAAGGCCGCCGCCCTGCGCGGTGCCCTCTCGGACCGGGCCCGTCACTCCCGCATCCACGTCGTCACCGGCGTGGTCGAGGGTGCCGTCTCCACCAAGGCCGCCAAGACGCTGTTCGGCAAGATCTCGGAGCGCAAGAACCTGCTCCTGGTCGCCGACCGCTCCGACGAGGCCGCGTGGCTGTCCGCCCGCAACCTGCCCCAGGTGCACATCCTGGAGCCGGGCCAGCTGAACACGTACGACGTGATCGTCTCTGACGACGTGGTCTTCACCCAGGCCGCCTTCGAGTCCTTCGTGTCTGGCCCCCAGACCGCTGAGACCGAAGGGAGCGACGCCTGATGAGCGAGGCGACCGTTACCAGCAAGACCTTCACGGACCCGCGTGACGTCCTCGTCAAGCCGGTCGTGTCCGAGAAGAGCTACGCGCTGCTCGACGAGAACAAGTACACGTTCATCGTCGCGCCGGGCTCCAACAAGACCCAGATCAAGCAGGCCGTCGAGGCGGTCTTCTCGGTCAAGGTCACCGGGGTCAACACGATCAACCGTCAGGGCAAGCGCAAGCGCACCCGCACCGGTTTCGGCAAGCGCGCCGACACGAAGCGCGCCATCGTGACCCTCGCCGAGGGCGACCGTATCGACATCTTCGGCGGTCCGACCGCCTGAGGGCGGTCTGGATCGTCCGGAATCGGACGAGGACTGAGAAATGGGTATCCGCAAGTACAAGCCGACGACCCCGGGCCGTCGTGGCTCCAGCGTCGCCGACTTCGTCGAGATCACGCGGTCCACGCCGGAGAAGTCGCTGGTCCGCCCCCTGCACAGCAAGGGCGGCCGTAACAACGCCGGTCGTGTGACCGTTCGCCACCAGGGTGGTGGCCACAAGCGCGCCTACCGCGTGATCGACTTCCGTCGTCACGACAAGGACGGCGTGCCGGCCAAGGTCGCGCACATCGAGTACGACCCCAACCGCACCGCGCGCATCGCGCTCCTGCACTACGCGGACGGCGAGAAGCGCTACATCATCGCGCCGCGTGGCCTGTCGCAGGGCGACCGTGTCGAGAACGGCCCGGCCGCCGACATCAAGCCCGGCAACAACCTGGCGCTGCGCAACATCCCGGTCGGTACGACCATCCACGCCATCGAGCTGCGGCCCGGCGGCGGCGCGAAGTTCGCCCGTTCCGCGGGTGCCTCCGTGCAGCTGCTCGCGAAGGAGGGCTCCATGGCCCACCTCCGCATGCCGTCGGGTGAGATCCGCCTGGTCGACGCCCGCTGCCGCGCCACCATCGGCGAGGTCGGCAACGCCGAGCAGTCGAACATCAACTGGGGCAAGGCCGGCCGCATGCGCTGGAAGGGCGTCCGCCCGACCGTCCGCGGTGTCGCGATGAACCCGGTTGACCACCCGCACGGTGGTGGTGAGGGCAAGACCTCCGGTGGTCGCCACCCGGTCTCGCCGTGGGGTCAGAAGGAGGGTCGTACTCGTTCTCCCAAGAAGGCGAGCAACAAGTACATCGTCCGCCGCCGCAAGACGAACAAGAAGCGCTAGGAGCGGGTTTAGATGCCGCGCAGTCTCAAGAAGGGGCCCTTCGTCGACGGCCACCTCATCAAGAAGGTGGAAGTTCAGAACGAGGCAGGCACCAAGAACGTCATCAAGACCTGGTCCCGTCGCTCGATGATCGTCCCGGCGATGCTGGGTCACACCATCGCGGTGCACAACGGCAAGATCCACGTCCCGGTGTTCGTCACCGAGTCGATGGTCGGCCACAAGCTCGGCGAGTTCTCGCCGACTCGCACCTTCCGCGGCCACGTCAAGGACGACCGGAAGTCGAAGCGCCGCTAGGCGGGGTGGAACGACTCATGACTTACACCGAAGGGACAACCATGGAAGCCAGGGCCCAGGCGCGGTACATCCGCGTCACGCCCATGAAGGCCCGCCGCGTGGTGGACCTCATCCGTGGCATGGATGCCACGGAGGCTCAGGCGGTCCTGCGTTTCGCCCCGCAGGCCGCGAGCGTGCCGGTTGGCAAGGTGCTGGACAGCGCCATCGCCAACGCCGCACACAACTACGACCACACCGACGCCTCCACGCTGGTCATCAGCGAGGCGTACGTGGACGAGGGCCCGACCCTGAAGCGGTTCCGTCCGCGTGCCCAGGGCCGTGCCTACCGGATCCGTAAGCGGACCAGCCACATCACCGTGGTCGTCAGCAGCAAGGAAGGAACCCGGTAATGGGCCAGAAGGTAAACCCGCACGGGTTCCGGCTCGGCATTACCACGGACTTCAAGTCCCGTTGGTACGCCGACAAGCTGTACAAGGACTACGTCAAGGAAGACGTCGCCATTCGTCGCATGATGACGAAGGGCATGGAGCGGGCCGGCATCTCCAAGGTGGAGATCGAGCGCACCCGCGACCGCGTCCGCGTTGACATCCACACCGCCCGCCCGGGCATCGTCATCGGCCGCCGCGGCGCCGAGGCGGACCGCATCCGCGGCGAGCTGGAGAAGCTGACCGGCAAGCAGGTCCAGCTGAACATCCTTGAGGTCAAGAACCCCGAGGTGGACGCTCAGCTGGTGGCCCAGGCCGTCGCCGAGCAGCTCTCCTCCCGCGTCTCCTTCCGTCGGGCCATGCGCAAGAGCATGCAGAGCTCGATGAAGGCCGGCGCCAAGGGCATCAAGATCCAGTGCGGTGGCCGCCTCGGCGGCGCCGAGATGTCCCGCTCGGAGTTCTACCGCGAGGGCCGTGTGCCCCTGCACACGCTCCGCGCGAACGTCGACTACGGCTTCTTCGAGGCCAAGACGACCTTCGGCCGCATCGGTGTGAAGGTCTGGATCTACAAGGGCGACGTCAAGAACATCGCCGAGGTCCGCGCCGAGAACGCCGCTGCCCGCGCCGGCAACCGCCCGGCCCGTGGCGGCGCCGACCGCCCGGCCGGTCGTGGCCGCGGTGGCGAGCGTGGCGGTCGCGGCCGCAAGCCGCAGCAGCAGTCGGCTCCGGCCGCCGAGGCCCCCAAGGCCGAGGCTCCCGCCGCTGCCGCTCCGGCTGCTGAGAGCACCGGAACGGAGGCCTGACCGAAATGCTGATCCCCCGTAGGGTCAAGCACCGCAAGCAGCACCACCCGAAGCGCAGCGGTATGTCCAAGGGTGGCACGCAGGTTGCGTTCGGCGAGTACGGCATCCAGGCGCTGACCCCGGCGTACGTGACGAACCGCCAGATCGAGGCGGCTCGTATCGCGATGACCCGTCACATCAAGCGTGGCGGCAAGGTCTGGATCAACATCTACCCGGACCGTCCCCTCACGAAGAAGCCGGCCGAGACCCGCATGGGTTCCGGTAAGGGTTCTCCCGAGTGGTGGATCGCGAACGTCAAGCCGGGTCGGGTGATGTTCGAGCTGTCCTACCCGAACGAGAAGATTGCTCGTGAGGCGCTCACCCGCGCTGCTCACAAGCTTCCGATGAAGTGCCGCATCGTTCGGCGCGAGGCAGGTGAGGCGTGATGTCGGCCGGAACCAAGGCGTCCGAGCTGCGCGAGCTGGGCAACGAGGAGCTGCTCAACAAGCTCCGCGAGGCCAAGGAAGAGCTGTTCAACCTCCGCTTCCAGGCGGCGACCGGGCAGCTTGAGAACCACGGTCGGCTCAAGTCCGTCCGTAAGGACATCGCCCGGATCTACACCCTGATGCGCGAGCGCGAGCTGGGCATCGAGACGGTGGAGAGCGTCTGATGAGCGAGAAGACTGTGACTGAGACGAACACCGACCGCGGTTTCCGCAAGACCCGTGAGGGTCTGGTCGTCAGCGACAAGATGGACAAGACCGTCGTCGTCGCCGTCGAGGACCGCGTGAAGCACGCGCTGTACGGCAAGGTCATCCGCCGTACGAACAAGCTGAAGGCCCACGACGAGCAGAACGCTGCGGGCGTCGGCGACCGTGTCCTCCTCATGGAGACCCGGCCGCTGTCCGCGACGAAGCGCTGGCGCGTCGTCGAGATCCTCGAAAAGGCCAAGTAATTCCTGAGGGGCATTCCCCTCAGGCAAGTTCCGCCAGGCTCGGCGGGGACCGCTCCGGAGACGGGGCGGCCCCCGCCGGGAACCGGCAGACGATCAGGAGATAGACGTGATCCAGCAGGAGTCGCGACTTCGCGTCGCCGACAACACGGGTGCGAAGGAAATCCTCACCATCCGTGTTCTCGGTGGTTCGGGTCGCCGCTACGCGGGCATCGGTGACGTCATCGTCGCCACCGTCAAGGACGCGATCCCCGGTGGCAACGTGAAGAAGGGTGACGTCGTCAAGGCCGTCATCGTTCGCACCGTCAAGGAGCGTCGCCGTCAGGATGGCTCGTACATCCGCTTCGACGAGAACGCCGCCGTCATTCTGAAGAACGACGGCGACCCCCGCGGCACCCGCATCTTCGGCCCCGTGGGCCGGGAACTGCGCGAGAAGAAGTTCATGAAGATCATCTCGCTCGCGCCGGAGGTGCTGTAAGCATGAAGATCAAGAAGGGCGACCTGGTTCAGGTCATCACCGGTAAGGACAAGGGCAAGCAGGGCAAGGTCATCGTGGCCTACCCCGCCCAGGACCGTGTCCTCGTCGAGGGTGTCAACCGGGTCAAGAAGCACACCAAGGCCGGTCAGACGGCTCGCGGTTCGCAGACCGGCGGCATCGTCACCACCGAGGCCCCGATTCACGTCAGCAACGTGCAGCTGGTTGTGGAGAAGGACGGCAAGAAGGTCGTCACTCGCGTCGGATACCGCTTCGACGACGAGGGCAACAAGATCCGCGTTGCCAAGCGGACCGGTGAGGACATCTGATGACTGCCACCACTGCGCCGCGTCTCAAGACGCGCTACCGCGAGGAAATCGCCGGCAAGCTGCGTGAGGAGTTCTCCTACGAGAACATCATGCAGGTTCCCGGCCTGGTCAAGATCGTGGTCAACATGGGTGTGGGCGACGCCGCCCGCGACTCCAAGCTGATCGACGGCGCCGTGCGCGACCTCACCACGATCACCGGCCAGAAGCCGGCCGTCACCAAGGCCCGCAAGTCCATCGCGCAGTTCAAGCTGCGCGAGGGCCAGCCGATCGGCTGCCACGTCACCCTCCGCGGTGACCGGATGTGGGAGTTCCTGGACCGTACGCTGTCGCTCGCGCTGCCGCGTATCCGTGACTTCCGTGGCCTGTCGCCGAAGCAGTTCGACGGCCGTGGCAACTACACCTTCGGTCTCACGGAGCAGGTCATGTTCCACGAGATCGACCAGGACAAGATCGACCGGGTCCGGGGCATGGACATCACCGTGGTCACCACGGCGACCAATGACGACGAGGGTCGTGCCCTCCTTCGTCACCTCGGCTTCCCGTTCAAGGAGAACTGACCGTGGCGAAGAAGGCTCTGATCGCTAAGGCCGCCCGTAAGCCGAAGTTCGGCGTCCGCGGGTACACCCGCTGCCAGCGCTGCGGCCGGCCCCACTCCGTCTACCGCAAGTTCGGCCTGTGCCGCGTGTGCCTCCGTGAGATGGCTCACCGCGGCGAGCTGCCGGGCGTGACCAAGAGCTCCTGGTAAATCTCCTCCGCCCCTTGGGCGTTGGGAATTTGCACAGAAGCTCTCGGTAAGCATCTGGTCGGCGGGAGCCCCGCCTCGCATGCCGTAGGCTTGCGGGGTTGGGCGCCTGCCGTCCACGACCGACTTACTACGCCGTAGGTCCCCGCACCGCACCCGTCCCGCCTCTGAGCGGGGAGAGGGATGGCGCATACAGGAAACCCCGGCGAGAGAGGCCGAAGGCCAATTCATGACCATGACTGATCCCATCGCAGACATGCTCACGCGTCTGCGTAACGCGAACTCGGCATACCACGACTCCGTCGTGATGCCGCACAGCAAGATCAAGTCGCACATCGCGGAGATCCTCCAGCAGGAGGGCTTCATCACCGGCTGGAAGGTCGAGGACGCCGAGGTCGGCAAGAACCTCGTCCTGGAGCTGAAGTTCGGCCCGAACCGCGAGCGTTCGATCGCCGGCATCAAGCGCATCTCGAAGCCGGGTCTGCGTGTCTACGCAAAGTCCACCAACCTGCCGAAGGTCCTCGGCGGCCTGGGCGTGGCGATCATCTCCACGTCCCACGGTCTCCTGACCGGCCAGCAGGCGCAGAAGAAGGGCGTAGGTGGGGAAGTCCTCGCCTACGTCTGGTAGTCGGGAACGGAGGAAAAGCTCATGTCGCGAATCGGCAAGCTCCCCATCCAGGTTCCCGCCGGTGTGGACGTCACCATCGACGGTCGCACGGTCGCGGTGAAGGGTCCCAAGGGCACCCTCACGCACACCGTCGCGTCGCCGATCGAGGTCACCAAGGGTGAGGACGGCGTCCTGAACGTCACCCGCCCGAACGACGAGCGTCAGAACAAGGCCCTGCACGGCCTGTCCCGCACGCTGGTGGCGAACATGATCACCGGTGTGACCCAGGGATACACCAAGGCGCTCGAGATCAGCGGTGTCGGTTACCGCGTCCAGGCGAAGGGCTCCAACCTGGAGTTCGCCCTGGGCTACAGCCACCCGATCACCGTGGAGGCGCCGGAAGGCATCACCTTCAAGGTCGAGTCCCCGACCAAGCTGTCTGTCGAGGGCATCGACAAGCAGAAGGTCGGCGAGGTGGCGGCCAACATCCGCAAGCTGCGGAAGCCCGACCCGTACAAGGCGAAGGGCGTCAAGTACGCCGGCGAGGTCATCCGCCGCAAGGTCGGAAAGGCTGGTAAGTAGCCATGGCATACGGCGTGAAGATCGCCAAGGGCGACGCCTACAAGCGTGCCGCCCGCAAGCGTCGCCACATCCGTGTCCGCAAGCACGTCTCCGGTTCGGCCGAGCGTCCCCGCTTGGTCGTGACGCGGTCCAACCGCCACATCGTCGCCCAGGTCATCGACGACATCGCGGGCCACACGGTCGCGTCCGCGTCGACCCTGGACGTCTCCATCCGTGGTGGCGAGGCCGACAAGAGCACCCAGGCCAAGCAGGTCGGCGCACTGGTCGCCGAGCGCGCCAAGGCCGCAGGCGTCGAGGCCGTCGTGTTTGACCGCGGTGGCAACCAGTACGCAGGGCGGATTGCCGCTCTGGCTGACGCCGCCCGTGAAGCCGGTCTGAAGTTCTGAGCCCGGTTCCTACGCACAGCGGACGTAACAGAGAGAGGTAAATCCAATGGCTGGACCCCAGCGCCGCGGAAGCGGTGCCGGTGGCGGCGAGCGGCGGGACCGGAAGGGCCGTGACGGCGGCGCAGCTGCCGCCGAGAAGACCGCGTACGTCGAGCGCGTCGTCGCGATCAACCGTGTCGCCAAGGTTGTGAAGGGTGGTCGTCGCTTCAGCTTCACCGCGCTGGTCGTGGTGGGCGACGGTGACGGCACCGTCGGTGTCGGCTACGGCAAGGCCAAGGAAGTTCCCGCGGCCATCGCCAAGGGCGTGGAAGAGGCCAAGAAGAACTTCTTCAAGGTCCCGCGCATCCAGGGCACCATCCCCCACCCGATCCAGGGCGAGAAGGCTGCGGGCGTCGTCCTGCTGAAGCCGGCTTCCCCCGGTACCGGTGTTATCGCCGGTGGCCCGGTGCGCGCCGTCCTGGAGTGCGCCGGCGTTCACGACATCCTGTCGAAGTCGCTCGGCTCCGACAACGCGATCAACATCGTGCACGCGACCGTGGAGGCCCTCAAGGGCCTGCAGCGTCCCGAGGAGATCGCGGCCCGCCGCGGTCTGCCGCTCGAGGACGTCGCCCCCGCGGCTCTCCTCCGTGCGCGTGCTGGGGCGGGTGCGTAATGGCTCGCCTCAAGATCACGCAGACGAAGTCGTACATCGGCAGCAAGCAGAACCACCGTGACACGCTGCGTTCGCTCGGGCTCAAGCGCCTGCACGACGTGGTCGTCAAGGAGGACCGTCCCGAGTTCCGCGGAATGGTGCACACCGTCCGCCACCTCGTGACGGTCGAGGAGGTCGACTGACATGGCGGAGAACAAGCCGCTGAAGGCCCATGACCTCCGGCCCGCCCCGGGCGCCAAGACCGCCAAGACCCGTGTGGGTCGTGGTGAGGCGTCCAAGGGTAAGACCGCCGGTCGTGGCACCAAGGGCACCAAGGCCCGTTACCAGGTTCCGGAGCGCTTCGAGGGTGGGCAGATGCCCCTCCACATGCGTCTCCCGAAGCTCAAGGGCTTCAAGAACCCGTTCCGCACCGAGTACCAGGTCGTGAACCTGGACAAGCTCGCGACCCTCTACCCCGAGGGTGGCGAGGTCACCGTGGCCGACCTGGTCGCCAAGGGTGCCGTGCGCAACAACCACCTCGTCAAGGTCCTCGGACAGGGCGAGATCTCCGTGGCGCTGCAGGTGTCGGTCGACGCCGTCTCCGGCTCCGCCAAGGAGAAGATCACCGCTGCCGGCGGTACCGTCACCGAGCTCGTCTGAGACGACTCGATGGCCTGAACATCCGACCGGGGATGCCTCTCATATGGGGCATCCCCGGTTGGTCGTTCCTAGGGGGGCATGGTCGCCGGTAAGGTGGCGTGCGTTGTTGTGTGGTAACCCCTGGGCTCCCGCCCGGGGAACCATTGATTTGTTACGTATTCGTCGAACCTCAAGACCGTCACCTCTTCGCATTGCGCGGGGGTCGCAGGAGGCACCGTGCTCACCGCGTTCGCCCGGGCGTTCAAGACGCCCGACCTGCGCAAGAAGCTGCTCTTCACGCTCGGCATCATCGTGATCTACCGGCTCGGGGCGCACATCCCGGTACCGGGAGTGAGCTACGAGAACGTCCAGATCTGTGTGAAACAGGCCACCGAGGGTAACAACAGCCTGTTCGGTCTGGTGAACATGTTCAGCGGTGGTGCACTGCTGCAGATCACGATCTTCGCGCTCGGCATCATGCCGTACATCACGGCCAGCATCATTCTCCAGCTGTTGACCGTGGTGATTCCCCGACTTGAGGCGCTCAAGAAGGAGGGGCAGTCCGGTCAGGCCAAGATCACGCAGTACACGCGGTACCTGACCGTCGCGCTCGCCATCCTCCAGGGCACCGGCCTGGTGGCCACCGCCACCAGTGGCGCGCTGTTCAGCGGCTGCCCGGTCGCCGACCAGATCGTGCCGAACCAGTCCATCTTCACGACCATCGTCATGGTCATCACGATGACCGCGGGCACCGCGACCGTGATGTGGCTCGGTGAGCTCATCACCGACCGCGGCATCGGCAACGGCATGTCGATCCTGATGTTCATCTCGATCGCCGCCAGCTTCCCCGGCGCGCTGTGGACCATCAAGGTCAGCGGCAAGCTCGCCGACGGCTGGATCGAATTCGGCACCGTCATTCTGATCGGTTTCGTGATGGTCGGGCTCGTCGTCTTCGTCGAGCAGGCGCAGCGCCGCATCCCGGTGCAGTATGCGAAGCGCATGATCGGCCGCAGGTCGTACGGCGGTACGTCGACGTACATTCCGCTGAAGGTGAATCAGGCGGGTGTGATCCCCGTCATCTTCGCTTCTTCGCTGCTCTACATTCCCGCCCTGATCGTCCAGTTCTCCAACTCCAACGCGGGCTGGGCCACCTGGATCCGGGACAACTTCGTCAAGGGCGACCACCCCTACTACATCACCGCGTACTTCCTCCTGATCGTCTTCTTCGCCTTCTTCTACGTGGCGATCTCGTTCAACCCCGAGGAAGTCGCCGACAACATGAAGAAGTATGGTGGCTTCATCCCGGGTATCCGGGCTGGTCGACCTACTGCCGAGTACCTGAGCTACGTGCTCAACAGGATCACTTGGCCGGGCTCGCTGTATCTGGGCCTGATCGCTCTGGTGCCGACGATGGCGTTGGCAGGCTTCGGTGGTGCCAATCAGAACTTCCCGTTCGGCGGGACGAGCATCCTGATCATCGTGGGTGTGGGTCTGGAGACCGTGAAGCAGATCGAGAGTCAGCTCCAGCAGCGCAATTACGAAGGGTTCCTCCGCTGATGCGAATCGTCCTCGTCGGACCGCCCGGTGCCGGCAAGGGAACGCAGGCCGCGTACCTTGCCAAGAATCTGTCGATTCCACAGATTTCCACGGGCGATCTCTTCCGTGCCAACATCAGCCAGGGCACCGACCTCGGCAAGCAGGCCCGTGCCTACATGGACGCGGGACAGTTGGTACCGGACGAGGTCACGATCGGCATGGCCAAGGACCGCATGTCCCAGCCGGACGCCGTGAACGGCTTCCTGCTGGACGGCTTCCCGCGCAATGTGGGCCAGGCCGAGGCCCTCGACGCCATGCTGAAGGACGAGGGCACGAAGCTGGACGCCGTCCTGGACCTGGAGGTCCCGGAGGACGAGGTCGTCAAGCGCATCGCCGGTCGCCGGATCTGCCGGAAGGACGGCGCGCACGTCTTCCACGTGACGTACAACCCGCCGAAGGAAGAGGGCGTCTGCGACGTCTGCGGCGGCGAGCTGTACCAGCGCGACGACGACAGCGAGGAGACGGTGCGCACCCGGCTGGAGGTCTACCACACGCAGACCGAGCCGATCATCGACCACTACCGGGCGCAGAACCTGGTGGTCACCATCTCCGCGCTCGGCAAGGTCACGGACGTGACCGAGCGCGCGATGG
Organism: Streptomyces sp. NPDC056061; assembly: GCF_042266885.1. NCBI lineage: Bacteria > Bacillati > Actinomycetota > Actinomycetes > Kitasatosporales > Streptomycetaceae > Streptomyces > Streptomyces sp. NPDC056061. The sequence goes on from NZ_JBHJWQ010000004.1 coordinate 316,020, forward strand.
AGGCCCTGAAGTCCGACAAGGACTGACGGACCACACCCGCAGTACTCGTACAGTCGGCCGCGGCGCCCAGGGGCGTCGCGGCCGACTGTTTGCGCCGTATGGTTGAGTACGGCGCACCGTCACCCCTTCGCCGTCCCCACCGATGCAGAGAGGCGCCGCACCATGGTGCAGATCAAGACCCCGGAGCAGATCGCCAAGATGCGTGAGGCGGGCCTGGTGGTCGCTGCCATTCACGCGGCCACCCGGGAGGCGGCGGTTCCCGGCGCCACCACGGCGGACCTGGACCGGGTCGCCCGCAAGGTGATCGCCGACCACGGGGCGAAGTCGAACTTCCTCGGGTACGGCGGATTCCCCGCGACCATCTGCACCTCGGTGAACGAGGTCGTCGTCCACGGCATCCCGGACGACAAGACCGTCCTCAAGGACGGCGACATCATCTCCATCGACGCCGGCGCGATCGTCGACGGCTGGCACGGCGACGCCGCGTACACGGCCTTTGTGGGCACCGGTCACGCTCCGGAGCTGGTCGAGCTCTCCCGGGTGACGGAGGAGTCCATGTGGGCCGGTATCGCCGCCATGAAGGCGAACAACCGCCTCGTGGACATCTCGAAGGCGATCGAGTCCTACATCCGCCGCCAGCCCCGTCCGGCCACCGGCAAGTACGGGATCATCGAGGACTACGGCGGGCACGGCATCGGCACCGAGATGCACATGGACCCGCACCTGCTGAACTACGTCTCCCGCAAGCGCGGCAAGGGCATCAAGCTGGTCCCGGGCGTCTGCCTGGCCATCGAGCCGATGGTCTCGCTCGGCACCGCGCAGACCGAGGTGCTCCAGGACGACTGGACCGTGATCACCACGGACGGCACCTGGTCCTCGCACTGGGAGCACTCGATCGCCCTCACCGAGCAGGGCCCCCTGGTCCTGACCGCCCCCGACTGCGGCCGGGCGAAGCTGGCGCAGTACGGCATCGAGGCGGCGCCGGATCCGCTGGGCTGAGCGGGACGTCGGCGGGCGGGGCCCGGCGCAGCCGCCCGATGCCTGTGAGGCGCTCCGGCGCCGAGCCCGCGAGGGGGCGTGGGGGTGGGGTCGGCGTCGAGGCGGCGCCGGATCCTTCCCCGAGGTCTTGGGGACCGGGGGAGGCCCCATCGGCCGACCCCGGTGGACGTGCTCGCAGGGCCGTCGGCCCGGTTGGTGGATTTGACCCGCTTGTGGAGGTCTAAGGATCTACTCCGCTGGGCAAACTTGACGGATTCGTCTTTTGGGGTCCGCTGACGTAGACTGACGCGTCGGCTCTCGTGCATCCGTGTGTCCACATTTCCACACGGGCCGCCGGAAGTCGATCAAGGTAGCCGATTCGAAAGGCGAAGCGTGGCCAAGAAGCAAGGTGCCATCGAAATTGAGGGCACCGTGATCGAGTCCCTCCCGAACGCCATGTTCAAGGTGGAACTCCAGAACGGTCACAAGGTCCTCGCGCACATCAGCGGCAAGATGCGGATGCACTACATCCGTATCCTTCCGGATGACCGGGTCGTCGTGGAGCTCTCTCCGTACGACCTGACGCGTGGCCGGATCGTCTACCGCTACAAGTAGATCTTGCCCGCACCGCGCTCCGTCGTGGTGATGGCACTGACCCGGAGAACCTGACATCCCATGAAGGTCAAGCCGAGCGTCAAGAAGATCTGCGACAAGTGCAAGGTGATCCGCCGTCACGGCCGGGTCATGGTCATCTGCGACAACCTGCGCCACAAGCAGCGCCAGGGCTGACGCACGACCCCCTGCATCTCGCAGCACTTCGCGCGACGCATGTAACAACGTACATACGCAGAGTCCGTCCAAGCTTCGGCTGACGACACCTCCGGCGGGGGCCGGGGACCCGGACGTACCACCTCTCGGGAACGAGGGGTCGGCGGTCGGGAGCGGCACTGCGGAAGACCCCCGACATGACAACTGGAGCCATTGAATGGCACGCGTTTCAGGTGTTGACATCCCGCGCGAAAAGCGCGTGGAGGTCGCCCTCACCTACGTCTTCGGTATCGGGCGCACCCGGTCCAAGGAGATCCTCGCCGCCACGGACGTGAACCCGAACACCCGCGTTCGCGACCTCGCCGAAGAGGACCTGGTCAAGATCCGCGAGTACGTGGACGCCAACCTCCGCACCGAGGGTGACCTCCGCCGCGAGATCCAGGCCGACATCCGCCGCAAGGTCGAGATCGGCTGCTACCAGGGTCTGCGTCACCGTCGCGGCCTGCCGGTCCACGGCCAGCGCACCAGCACGAACGCTCGTACCCGCAAGGGCCCGCGTCGCGCGATCGCCGGTAAGAAGAAGCCGGGCAAGAAGTAGTCCTCAGCGGACGCACTGCGGACGTCCGGATCGCCGGAACCCGCAGCAACCAGCGGTCTTCGCTGTAGGACCGATCACCTCCCCTCTCCATCTGGAGTCAAGACATGCCCCCCAAGGGACGTCAGGGCGCTACCAAGAAGGTGCGTCGCAAGGAAAAGAAGAACGTCGCTCACGGCCACGCGCACATCAAGAGCACGTTCAACAACACGATCGTCTCGATCACGGACCCCTCGGGCAACGTGATCTCCTGGGCCTCCGCCGGCCACGTCGGCTTCAAGGGCTCGCGCAAGTCCACCCCGTTCGCCGCGCAGATGGCTGCCGAGTCGGCCGCCCGTCGCGCGCAGGAGCACGGCATGCGCAAGGTCGACGTCTTCGTGAAGGGTCCGGGCTCCGGCCGCGAGACCGCGATCCGTTCGCTCCAGGCCACCGGCCTGGAGGTCGGCTCGATCCAGGACGTCACCCCCACCCCGCACAACGGATGCCGGCCGCCCAAGCGCCGCCGCGTCTGACGTTTTCGCGGAAGCAGTAACGCGGGTCCGGGCGGTACTGCCCCTTCGGGGCGTACCGCCCGTACCCTTGTCAGTACCTGGGGCGTCAAATAGTGGGCGCCCACGACTGAAGGAACGCAACATGCTTATCGCTCAGCGTCCGTCGCTGACCGAAGAGGTCGTTGACGAGTTCCGCTCCCGGTTCGTGATCGAGCCGCTGGAGCCGGGCTTCGGCTACACCCTCGGCAACTCCCTCCGCCGCACCCTCCTCTCCTCGATCCCCGGTGCCGCCGTCACCAGCATCCGGATCGACGGTGTCCTGCACGAGTTCACCACCGTGCCGGGCGTCAAGGAGGACGTCACCGACCTCATCCTCAACATCAAGCAGCTGGTCGTCTCCTCGGAGCACGACGAGCCGGTCGTGATGTACCTGCGCAAGCAGGGCCCCGGCCTGGTCACCGCCGCGGACATCGCCCCGCCGGCCGGTGTCGAGGTCCACAACCCGGACCTGGTCCTGGCCACGCTGAACGGCAAGGGCAAGCTGGAGATGGAGCTGACCGTCGAGCGCGGTCGCGGCTACGTCTCCGCCGTCCAGAACAAGCAGGTGGGCCAGGAGATCGGCCGTATCCCGGTCGACTCCATCTACTCGCCGGTGCTCAAGGTCACGTACAAGGTCGAGGCGACCCGTGTCGAGCAGCGCACCGACTTCGACAAGCTGATCGTCGACGTCGAGACCAAGCAGGCCATGCGTCCGCGTGACGCCATGGCGTCGGCCGGTAAGACCCTGGTCGAGCTGTTCGGCCTGGCGCGCGAGCTCAACATCGACGCCGAGGGCATCGACATGGGCCCGTCCCCGACGGATGCCGCGCTCGCCGCCGACCTGGCGCTGCCGATCGAGGAGCTGGAGCTCACGGTCCGCTCCTACAACTGCCTCAAGCGCGAGGGCATCCACTCCGTGGGTGAGCTCGTCGCCCGCTCCGAGGCCGACCTGCTCGACATCCGCAACTTCGGTGCGAAGTCGATCGACGAGGTCAAGGCGAAGCTGGCCGGCATGGGCCTGGCCCTCAAGGACAGCCCGCCCGGATTCGACCCGACCGCCGCCGCCGACGCCTTCGGCGCCGACGACGACGCGGACGCCGGATTCGCGGAGACCGAGCAGTACTGATCCGCCTCCGGCCGGGGCGTCCGGATTCCTTCCGGGCGCCCCGGGCCGGGGTGAGGCCCCGTCCTCAACCGCCGGACGGCCCCGATCACCATCGGGACCCGTCCGGCTCCTGATCTTCCGCGCGGCGTCCGCCGCGCGGGAACTGACACCGGTACCTGACACGGCCGGTGCAGCACACAAGGAGAAGAACCATGCCGAAGCCCACCAAGGGTGCCCGTCTGGGCGGCAGCGCCGCGCACGAGAAGCTGCTTCTGAACAACCTCGCGAAGTCGCTGTTCGAGCACGGCCGCATCACCACGACCGAGGCCAAGGCCCGCCGCCTGCGTCCGGTCGCCGAGCGCTTCATCACCAAGGCGAAGAAGGGCGACATCCACAACCGTCGCCTGGTGCTGCAGTCGATCACGGACAAGGGCGTCGTCCACACGCTCTTCACCGAGATCGCCCCGCGGTACGAGAACCGCCCCGGTGGTTACACCCGCATCACCAAGATCGGCAACCGTCGTGGCGACAACGCCCCGATGGCCGTGATCGAGCTGGTCGAGGCGCTGACCGTGGCGCAGCAGGCCACCGGTGAGGCCGAGGCCGCCACGAAGCGTGCGGTCAAGGAGGACGCCCTGAAGAAGGACGCCGCCGAGGCCGAGGTCGTCGAGGACGCCAAGCCCGCCGACGCCGACGCCGAGTCCAAGGACGCCTGAGCGTTCTGAGACCGCCGGCCGGGCCCGTACCACCCTTCGGGGCGGTGCGGGCCCGTTCGGTTTTGAGAGGATGCGCGGGTGAGCGACGAGGTGGAGGCCGGGTTCGTGCGGCTGCGGCTGGACCTGGCCTACGACGGCAAGGAATTCTCCGGCTGGGCCAAGCAGACCGGCAGGCGGACCGTCCAGGGCGAGATCGAGGACGCGCTGCGGACCGTTACCCGGTCCTCGCGGACGTACGACCTGACCGTGGCCGGGCGGACGGACGCCGGGGTGCACGCCCGGGGGCAGGTCGCCCATGTCGACCTGCCGGACGAGGTGTGGGCCGAGCACGGGGACAAACTGCTGCGGCGGATGGCCGGGCGGATGGCGCCCGATGTGCGGATCTGGCGGATCGCCGAGGCGCCGGCCGGGTTCAACGCCAGGTTCTCGGCGCTGTGGCGGCGTTACGCGTACCGGGTGTCCGACCGGCCCGGCGGGGTCGACCCGCTGCTGCGCGGGCATGTCCTGTGGCACGACCGGCCGCTGGACGTCGATGCCATGAACGAGGCGGCGGCGCGGATGACCGGCGAGCACGACTTCGCGGCGTACTGCAAGAAGCGCGAGGGCGCCACGACCATCCGCACGCTCCAGAAGCTGGGCTGGGTGCGTGACGGTGCGTCGGGAATCTTGACGGCGACCGTGCAGGCCGACGCGTTCTGCCACAACATGGTGCGGGCGCTGATCGGTGCCGCGCTGTTCGTGGGGGACGGGCGCCGTTCCCCCGAGTGGCCCGCCCGGGTGCTGGCGGCGCGGGTGCGGAACCCGGGGGTGCACGTGGTGCGCCCGCACGGCCTGACGCTGGAGGAAGTCGCCTACCCGGCCGACGACTTGCTGGCCGCACGTGCCGTCGAGGCGCGGAACGTCAGGTCACTGCCGGACGAGAGCTGCTGCTGAGGGCCCGTCGGGGACCGCCCGACGGGCTCCGGGCGGGCCACTCGGGGGAACGGCGCCCGTCCCCCCCCGTGAGTTGGTGGGTCCGTGAGCCCGTCAGCCCTTGAGCCGGTGGGTCCGCCAGCCGGGCAGCCCGTCAGCCCGTCTGGGCGGTGGCGGCCGCGGATGCCTGGAGCTCGCCGCGGTGGCGGATCTGACGGAAGGTGAAGTTCGTCAGGTCGTCGCCGGTGGCGTAGACGTTCTTGTCGGCGGTGGTGACGCTCTTGCCGCTGGTGAAGCCGCTGATCGCGAAGTAGGCGTAGCGGCCGTAGGAGTTGGCGGTGCGGCGGCAGACCGAACCGGGCGGGCAGAAGCCCGGCACGCCGTCGCCGCTCAGCGGGGCGATGCCGCCGCTCGCCTGCTGGGCCACCCGTTTGGCGCGTGCCTCGGTCCGGAAGACCGCGACACCCACCGTGACGGCGACGCCGTCCTTGCTGTACGTGGCCCGGATCACCTGCTCGCAGCCGTTGTCGGCGAGGATCGAGCCGAGGGCGCCCTTGGTGGTGGCCGCGCAGCTCTCCGTCCGCTGGGTGGCGCCCTTGACGTAGACGCGGTCGCCCATGGTCAGCTTCTTGCCGGGGAAGAACGCGTCGACGGTGATCGGCGCCTTGTCCTTCCTCGCGTCGGATACGTAGTCCTTCGGGTCCGGCGGGGGCGGCGGGGCGACCGAGGAGAAGGACGGCTCGGGCTCGGCGGTCTCGTCGGGCAGATCGGCAGGTGCCGGGAGCTTGCCGGCGTTCTTGCCGGAGTCGGCCGGGTCGGTCCTGCCGGTCGCGACGACCGCGGTGGCGACGATGGCACCGACCACCGCGGTGGCGAGCACACCGCCACCGATCAGCAGCCATTTCTTGCGGCGGTTGCGCGCGGCGGACTGATCGGCGAGCGCCGCCCAGTCCGGAGTCTGTGCGTCTCCGGGCCCCCACGAGGGCCCCCCTTGCCCGAAGCTCATGCGGCGATCCTAAGGGATGCCCCGTAACCCCTGGCAGGCGCGCGACGACAGCTACGGCACCTCGTCGCGTTGTCGGGACGGCCGCATGCATCCGGTACGCGGACGTCCCTCCGCCTTGCGATGCACCGCATCCGACGCCGCACGCCGACCCACCAGGGACTACGGGATACCGCTCGGCCTGCGCGATCCGTGTGCCGCAGTGTCCGGATCTTGATCCGAAGCGCGAAAGTGCCCTGTGATCCGGGTAGATGAGGCTTGTCGAAGGTCTCTGCCGTCCCAGCAGGACGGTGCTTTCTGCGCGCAGACCACCGGGTCGCGTCCCAAGTTCGTCGTCTCGGCCGACGCGACGGTCATGGGGTGGTCAGCCGTGCCGGGTCCCGTCTGTCGGCCGATTTCGCTGACGTCACCAGCCGGACCGCCCAGATTCCTGACGACCGCCGCCACGACACCCCCATCCTCGTCCGCACCGATAGCGCCGGAGTAGCCAAAGCGTTCCTGGCTCACCTGCGGACCCTGCGCGCCCGAGGCGTCCACACACCATCCTTCCCGGTCGGACATCCTGTCACCGAGCCGGTTCGCCGCGTGAGCCGTGCCCTGCCCGATGAGGTCTGGCACCCCGCGTCGGAACAGGACGGCACCCGGATTATCGTCCGCCGCGAGCGCCCGCACTTGGGGCGCCCAACTGTCCGTGTTCGACCGCGACGAGGGCATGCGCCACCAGGTCTTTCTGACCGACACCCCCTACGGCGAAGTCTCGCTGCAGCACCTGGAGGTCCGACACCGCGCGCACGTGTCGAGGACCGCATCCGCTGCGGCAAGACCACCGGCTTCGGCCGGTTCCCCACCCGCCGCTTCACCCTCAACCAAGCGTGGCTGGGGCTGTCTCCGGCCGCCACCGCCGTGCTCGCCTGGACCCAGACCCTGCTGCTTGAAGGTGAGTTGGCCACAGCCGAGCCACAAAAGCTGTGCTGCCGGCTGCTGCACGCAGCGCCCGTATTACTCGTGGCGATCCGCTGCCTTCGCCTGCGGATCGCCGTGACCTGGCCCGGGCGGCACGAACTCATCAACGCTTTCGCCCGCCTCACGGTACTACCGCGACCGACTGCCTGACCTGTGGCGCTGTCTCTGCCCGCCTACCACCACCGAGGAACCCGTTGGAGACCCCCGGCCCGAGCGTCGAGCCCAAGCCATGCCGACTCAATGACCACGGGCTTACAGAACCAGTCCTCCGCCACCCCCAGCTCAACTACTCGAAGCGAAACGAGGAGGCTGGCGTACGACGGATACCAGCGGCTGACAGACGGTGCGGAGTCAGGGGCGTTGTGACATGAAGGAGTCGGTTGTGGCGTCGGCGTGTGCCACAGGATCGTTCCAGTCGGTTTCATTGCTCTCACGACCAGCGCCGATGCCGGTGGATATGCGATGCTCCTTCCCATGTTTTCATCCAGCTCAGGGCTCGGATGGAAGAGGGGGGAATAGGGATGTCGTTGCGTGACCTGGTCCGTGACGAGGCGATGGCACGGATGTCTCCGGCGGAACGGTTGGCTCAACTGCGTGCCGCACGGCTGTACTTCCAGCGACCGGAGAGCCCCGGTTTCTTCGTGTCCGAGACGGTGGATGGTCCGATAGTGCCGGTCTTCACCTCTTGGGAGGGGCTGGCTCTGTTCGCGGGAGCATGCGACTGGGCGTCGACCACGGCTGAGGACCTGGTAGGGCTGTTGCCTGAAGGGGTGCGGGCGTTGGTGGACCTGTTGGGGCCGAACCCGTTCTTGTTGGAGGCCTCGATGCTGGAGGAATTGGCAGAGTCGGAGGGGGAGTAGACATGGCAGGGGGCGGAGCGGATGGGCCTGCGCCGGGGGATGGCTACAGGATCGAGATCGCCGAGGTGCGCAAGATCATGAAGCCGATGGAGGAGTCCGTCGTCGCTGCGCACGAGATCAAGCATGACTGGAAGTCCATGGCCCAGGGCATCCAGAACGCGGCCACCGTCGACATCGAGAAGCCGGCCAAGGACCTGCTGTCCGAGTGGGGTTTCGGCATGGGGCGGCTCGCCGAGCACGCCGACTCTATCGTCGAGGGCCTGCGGCAGGCCATTGCGGCCTACATGATGGCGGACCTGCTGCAGCTCGAGAACTTTGCGCCGACCGAGGACAACATTGCCAAACTCCCCTTTGGGGAACACGGTCTGCGTGCGTGGAAGAACGGAGACCGGCCTCATTTCGATCCGCCTCCCGAGATCTACCAGGAGCCGTGGCTCGTCGGTGGTAGCGGCAGCGGTGGCGGTATGGCAGTCACGGGCGAGCCACCCAGCAACCCTCGTTACCGCGTGGCCGGTGAAGGCGGTGAGGGCTGGGTGGTCGACGGCGGTGGAAAGGGCCCTGTCGCATGACGCACAAGGACGCCATGGAGGGCGGCGCTTCTGAGCGCATACCCCCGCACGCCAAGCCCGATGAGGTCATTCCAGGCAAACCAGAGAAAATTGACGACCTGGTAGTCAAGCTCCGTGTCTATGCGGGCGCGTTCAAGGACGGCTACGACAAGCTGACCGACTTGTCCCTGCTGCCCTGGACCGGTGCCGCGGCCGAAAGCTTCCAGGACGCGAGCAAGCGTCTTCCCAGGGAGCTGGAGTCGGCACGCAAGTACTTCACCTCCGCGGCGGGCGCTCTGGATGCCTACGCCGACAAGCTGCGTTCCGTGCAGAAGCGGGTCAAGCCGATCATCGAGGATGCGGACGAGGCAAGGGCTGCGTCGAAGAAGTACTGGGAGAATGTCAGGGCCTACAACGCCGCTGTCGATCGAGGGGACGACACGCTGCCCGAGCGACCGCCGGACGGCGATCCCATCACCGGGTTGGACTCGTGTTATAGCCGGCTCGACAAACTGGAAAGCGAGCTGCAGGGCGTTGTCGACGACTCCAAGGCCAAGCTCGCCAAGGCCGCCGAGAAGGCCCCCAACGCGCCCGAGGGCTGGAACCGCTTCAAGAAGGGCGTCGGGGATTTCTTCGGCGGCATGGGCGACAGCGCCATGGGCATGTGGAAGCAGTTCGAGTACATGGCTGAGGACGGCCCCGGTGGCGCCAGCCTGCAACTGGCGAGCCTGATCGACGGGGCCGCGTACGCCGCGAACCACCCCAAGGAGTTCGCCAACGCCGTTATCAATTGGGAGGAGTGGCAGCGGAACCCCAGCCGTGCCGCCGGCCAGCTCACCCCGGATCTGCTGCTTGCCCTCGCCACAGGCGGAGGGGGTGCGCTGCGGAAGGGCGCCTCGACCGCCAAGACTGCCGCTCAGCGGCTGGCGAGACGCGAGCGGGCGCTGCGTCGCGATGGCAGCGCTGCTGAGCGTGCCGACGGTGAGCCGAACAAGCACGACAAGTGCACCAAGGAGAAGTGCGGAGAGGGCGAGCCGGTCGACGTTGCAACCGGCGAGATGTTCATGTCTGCCACAGACGTCAGTCTGCCCGGCGCCCTGCCGCTGGTATTGGAGCGGCACTACGTCTCTGGACACCCGTGCGGCGGTTGGTTCGGTCCCACTTGGGCGGCCACTCTCGACCAGCGCCTGGAACTCGACGACGCCGGGCTCGTCTACATCGCGGCTGACGGCATGGTGTTGCGATACCCGGTACCAGAGCCAGAGACCCTCACCCTGCCCGTCTCCGGCCCGCGCTGGCCGTTGCGCTGGGACGGCAAACCGGACGGCACCTTCACCCTTACCGTCCCGGAGGAAAATCGCCGCCTGCACTTTGCGCGGCTCCCGGTGGGAGGCCCGGAACTGGCACTCCACGCGATTACCGACCGCAGCGGTGAGGGCGACCGCATCGACTTCGTGTACGACGAGCACGGCGCACCCACCCGGATCACCCACTCCGGCGGCTACCGCATCGTCGTCGACACCGACGCAGCCCTGCATCGCGTCACGGCCCTGCATCTCCTGCACGGCGAGCAACATGAGCACAGCGCCCGGCTCGTCGCCTTCACCTACGATGGCAACGGCGACCTGACCGAAGTCGTCAACTCCACCGGCAAGCCGCAGCTCTACCGTTACGACGAGCACCGCATCACATCCTGGAAGGATCGCAACGGAACCGCGTTCGCCTACGTCTACGACCACCGCGGTCGCGTCCTGCGCACCATAGGGCCGACCGGTATCCTCTCGGGCCGCTTCCACTACGACGACGCCCACCGCACCACCCGCTACACCGACTCCCAGGGCAACGTCACCACGTACGTCCTCAACGAGGCGTACAAGGTCGTCGAGGTGACTGACCCGCTTGGTCACACCACTCGCACTGAATGGGACGAGACCAACCGCCTCCCTCGCACTGTCACCGATGCACTCGGCCACACGACGCGGTACACGTACGACGAAATCGGGAACCTCACCCACATCGAGCGTCCAGACGGAAGCAGCGCCGAGGCGGTCTACGACGAGAACGGCCTCCCTCTGGAGATCCGTGAGCCCGATGGTGTGGAATGGCGCCACACCTACGATGGCCGCGGCGCACGCACCTCCACCACGGACCCGATGGGTGCTACTACGCACTGGACATACGACGAGGCAGGCCACCTCACCTCAGTCACGGACATGCTCGGGCGCACGACGACAGTGACGACGGGCGCGGCGGGGCTCCCGGTGACAGTCACTGACCCCCTGGGACACACCACCCACGTCCGCCGCGGCCCCCACGGCCGCGTCACCGCCCTCACCGACCCACTCGGCCGTACCACCCATTTCGGCTGGACCATCGAGGGCAAGCCGGCCTGGCGTGAGCACCCTGACGGCACTCGCGAGGAATGGAAGTGGGACTGCGAGGGCAACCTCGCCAAACACACCGACCAGGCCGGGCATACCACAGAGTACGCCTATACCCACTTCGACCTTCTCGCCACCCGCACCGACCCCGACGGTGCCCACTACGCCTTCGCCTACGACACCGAACTGCGCCTGGTGACCGTCACCAATCCCCAGGGGCATGAATGGCACTATGAGTACGACGCCGCCGGCCGCCTGGTCGCTGAGACGGACTTCAACGGGGTGACCCGCTCCTACGAGCGCGACGCGGCGGGCCGCCTCACCGCCCGGATGAATGCGCTTGGCCAGACGCTGCGGTACACACATGACGCGATGGGACGGGTGCTCACCCAGCACGACGAGACGACGGACGAGCTGACGACCTTCGCCTACGGTACGCGAGGGGCCCTCGCTCGCGCTTCCAACAGCGACGCAGTTCTGACCCTGGAGCGGGACCTCTTGGGGCGAGTCCTGGCGGAGACGGTCAATGGCCGCACGATCACCTCCACCTACGACGCGGTGGGCAACCGTTTGACTCGTACCACGCCGTCCGGGCTGGCAACGACATGGACGTACGATGCCGCCGACCGACCCCTGACCCTCACGACGGCGGGCAACACCCTTACCTTCACCCACGACGCCACCGGTCACGAGACACAGCGTGCTGTCGGCGGTGTCACCCTCAGCCAACGCTGGGATGCCACCGGCCGAATCACCGTACAGACGGTTACTTCCGCCGCTGATGACCTCATCCAACACCGCACCTACGCCTACCGGCCCGACGGTTACGTCACTCAGATTCGCGAACTTACGTCCGGTACTCGCCGCTTCACTCTGGACCCGGTCGGTCGGGTCACGGGTGTGCAAGCGCACGGCTGGACAGAGCACTACGCCTACGACGCGGCCGGGAACCAAACCCACGCCTCGGTGCCAGGCCAGGAAGCCTCTGGTGAGAGGGAGTTCACCGGATTCCTGGTCCGCAAGGCGGGCCGCACCACGTACGAACACGACGCCGCGGGCCGCCTGGTCCGTAAGACCCACAAGCTGCTCAACGGTCAGACCAGGACGTGGGCCTACGCGTGGAGTGCCGAGGACAAGCTCACGAGGGTCGTGACGCCGGACTGCGAGACGTGGACGTACTCCTATGACCCCCTGGGTCGCCGCATCGGCAAGAGTGACCCGAAGGGCGCGGCTCTCACCCTCACTTGGGATACGACCTGCCTCGCGGAACAGGCCGCCCGGGACGGTGCGATCTGTACCTGGGACCACGCCCCGGAGACTCACCGTCCCCTGACCCAGACGGTCGGCGAAATGGGGACCTCACGCTTCCGCGTCGTGGTCACGGATGCCACGGGGACGCCCACCGAACTGCTCACCCCGGACGGCGAGGTGACGTGGCAGCACCGGACCACCCTCTGGGGAACCCCTGTCCCCGCCCCCTCCGACGCGGAGACCTGCCCCTTCCGCTTTCCGGGCCAGTACGCCGACCCCGAGAGCGGCCTTCACTACAACTACTTCAGGTACTACGACCCGGAAACGGCTCGATTCCTCACCCCGGACCCGCTCGGTCTCACCCCTTCGGACAACCACCATGCGTACCCTCGAAACCCGATCCGGCTGACCGATCCGCTCGGGCTGGCTCCCTACGACCTCGAACCCGAGTCGGAGAAGATCGCGGACCACGCCAACAGTGAAGCGCTCCGCCCCGACGGCAACGGAACGCACTACGTGCGAGGAGTCGACCCCAAGGCCCTGAAGTTCTATGTCGACGGAGTAATCAACGAGCGCATACCCAACATCGAACCGAAATACGGACTGCGAAATGGTCGAGAGGCATTCTGGGACCCGGATAAGGAGGCCGTGGTCATCGTGGACGGTGACGGGGGAACCGTGTTCACCCCCAAAAATGGGTACTCCTACTTCGAAGACCTGGAATAAGAGGAGTGGTATGTCCGAGCAAACCAGCCGCAGCGTCAGTCTCTCCCAATCGGAGTTCACGAGGCTTTACTTCCTGACACGCGAACTCAATGAGTTCCCCGCCGAGAGACTGCAGAGTTTCGGATGCGATGCCGAAGAACTGGAAGATCTGTTGTCACGGCTCAGGAGCGCTCGTCGGCATTCTAAAGAGCATGGGGAAGCCCACCGTTTGATGCTTGTCTTCTCGACGACGCTCCCTGAATCGGACGCCGTGCCAGCTTTTGCCCGTGACGGAGACAACCGCACCGGGGCGGTGTCCGCCCACATGACCGTCACCGTTCCCGCCGGCGTCGCGCAGTGGTGGGCTCCCGCTGCGCGCTGGGTCCTCCATGCCCACAGTCCCCGGGAGATTTCCCTACGCACCGGGTACTCAACCGATGAGCTGCGTGAAGCACTGGCAGCCTTGCCGGACTGAGACCGATTCGTGCCGCACCTCCTCAAGCAGCGGTACTGGCGGTGGGCGAGGTGGTCGTGGAGTGTGATCGGCGCGGCGGGCGAGACTGACATCAAGCCCGCCGTGGTGGCTGCCACTCCGAATCAGCTTCGAGAGGATGTGTGGGGAGCCCAGCACGCGACTTGAGTCGAAAAAGGCTTTCCCGAGGGCCAGATCCATTGGCTCGAGGAAGACGATTCTCGGTTCATGGAGAACTTCATCAAGGTCGTGGAGGAGATGGTCGTTATCACGCTGCCGCGGATATGTCGCCTGGTTCGAGGGGGAATTTTCTTCGAAATTCCTGGTCGGGTTATGGGCGGAGAGCGGAACGGAAGCGACGGTGTCGATGGAGGCGTGCGCTCAGCCGCACGAGAGTTGCTGTATGTGATGACGGGCAACAGGGCGCTCGGCGGCGCGGATGACTTGTCCCCAGCGCTGCGGGACCTGTCGACGGCGTCGAGTCAGCCGTAAGCGGCCCTCGGGCCGTCCGTCGCGTACCAGTAGACGTACTCAGTCGTGCGGATCTATGTGCTCAACTGGCTGTTCGAGCCGGGGACGGCTGAGCACGGCCGTCGGTTCAGTCGGTGGGCGGACGGAACGGGATGGCGTTGTCCGGTGTCGGGGCGGGTTCCGTCGGTTTCTTCGGCCCCTGGACGAGGACGGCGTCGACGGGAGTCGGGTTGGTCACCGGCCGGCGGAGCTCTTCGAGCTCGGCTCGCTGGTTCGCGATGGACTTCTTGAGCTCAACAACGGTCGCCCGCAGCTGCTTCTCTGTCTTCGGGACCTGCTCGGTCTCCGTTTGGTCTCCGTGCGGATACGCTCGTCGAATTCGTTCTTCGAGTTCGCGTGCCGCTTGCGGAAGGCCATGCGGCAGACGCCGGACTCGGCGGCGAGGGGGCGGTGCGGCTGCCGTTGGAGACCCCCGGCCCGAGCGGCGGGCCCAAGCCATGCGACTCGATGGCCACGGGGCTACGGCACCAGTCCTCCGCCACCACCCCGGCTCAACCACTCGAAGCGAAGCAGGGAGGCCAGGCGCGACACAAATCGGTTGGGCCAGGACTTCGCGGACCGCGACAATGCTGTGCATGGGACATCTCGAAGCAGGCCATCTTGAGTACTACCTGCCGGACGGGCGGGTGCTGCTCGGCGATGCGTCGTTCCGGGTGGCGGACGGGGCCGTGGTCGCGCTCGTGGGAGCCAACGGGGCCGGCAAGACCACGCTGCTGAAGCTGCTCTCCGGCGAGCTCCAGCCGCACGGCGGATCGGTGTCGGTGAGCGGCGGGCTGGGCGTGATGCCGCAGTTCGTGGGCTCGGTGCGGGACGAGCGGACCGTGCGCGACCTGCTGGTGTCCGTGGCCCAGCCGCGGATCAGGGAGGCGGCGAAGGCGGTCGACGCGGCCGAGGAGGCGATCCTCACCGTCGACGACGAGGCCGCGCAGATGGCGTACGCGCAGGCCCTGAGCGACTGGGCGGAGGCCCGCGGCTACGAGGCCGAGACCGTCTGGGACATGTGCACCACGGCCGCGCTCGGCGTCCCGTACGAGAAGGCGCAGTGGCGCGAGGTGCGCACGCTGTCCGGCGGGGAGCAGAAGCGGCTGGTGCTGGAGGCCCTGCTGCGCGGGCCGGACGAGGTGCTGTTGCTCGACGAGCCGGACAACTACCTCGACGTCCCCGGCAAGCGATGGCTGGAGGACCGGCTGAAGGAGACCCGCAAGACGGTCCTCTTCGTCTCCCACGACCGGGAGCTGCTGTCCCGGGCCGCCGAGAAGATCGTCAGTGTGGAGCCGAGTCCGGCAGGCAGCGACGTGTGGGTGCACGGCGGCGGCTTCGGCACGTACCACCAGGCGCGACGGGACCGGTTCGCCCGGTTCGAGGAGCTGCTGCGCCGCTGGGAGGAGGAGCACGCCCGGCTGAAGGCGCTGGTCCTGCGGCTGCGGCAGCAGGCGGCCAACAGCCCCGACATGGCGTCCCGCTACCGGGCCATGCAGACCCGCTTCAAGAAGTTCGAGGACGCCGGGCCGCCGCCGGAGCCGCCGCGCGAGCAGGACATCAGGATGCGGCTGCGCGGCGGCAGGACCGGGGTGCGGGCGGTGACCTGCCAGGGCCTGGAGCTGACCGGGCTGATGAAGCCGTTCGACCTGGAGGTCTTCTACGGGGAACGGGTCGCGGTCCTTGGTTCGAACGGGTCGGGCAAATCGCACTTCCTGCGGCTGCTCGCGGGCGAGCCGGTGGCGCACACCGGTACCTGGAAGCTCGGGGCGCGAGTGGTGCCCGGCCACTTCGCTCAGACCCACGCGCATCCGGAGCTGCTGGGCCACACGCTCGTCGAGATCCTGTGGAAGGAGCACGCCAGGGACCGGGGCGGGGCGATGTCGGTGCTGCGCCGCTACGAGCTGGAGCGGCAGGGCGACCAGCCGTTCGAGAAGCTGTCGGGCGGGCAGCAGGCGCGGTTCCAGATCCTGCTGCTGGAGCTGGCCGGTACGACCGCGCTGCTGCTCGACGAGCCGACGGACAACCTGGACCTGGAGTCGGCCGAGGCCCTCCAGGACGGTCTGGAGGTGTACGAGGGGACGGTGCTCGCGGTCACGCACGACCGGTGGTTCGCGAAGTCCTTCGACCGGTATCTGGTGTTCGGTTCGGACGGTGTGGTGCGGGAGTCGAAGGAGCCGGTGTGGGACGAGCGGCGGGTGGAGCGGGCGCGCTGATCCCGGTGCCCCCCGGCCAGTCGGGTGCCGGCCGCCGCGGCCCGCGCCCGTCGCGTGACGGCCGCCCGGCCCCGGTGCCGCCGACGGCCGGGCCGGGCGCCGTCCGCCGGGAGGGCCGGGCACCGGGAGGGGGCCGGGCGGGGGTGCCGTGGCGGCGCGACGGGTGGTACGACGGGCGATTTTGACCCGTGCGGGGGAGCGAAGGTAGGCTTCTGGTTTGTTATGCGTATTGGCTTGGTCGTTCTCACGCGAGGGGCCCTTACGCCGGTCCACCGGGCCGATGACCAGCGGCAGGAACTCGGGTTGCGTCCCCGTGGTACCGCCAGGGCTGGTGTGATCGTCCGGGTGGCCTTGTCAGGACCCACTCACTGAAGAAGCGAAGGCTACGACCGTGCGTACGTACAGCCCCAAGCCCGGCGATGTGACGCGCCAGTGGCACATCATCGACGCGCAGGACATCGTCCTGGGCCGTCTGGCCACCACGGCTGCGAACCTCCTCCGCGGCAAGCACAAGGCGACTTACGCCCCCCACATGGACATGGGCGACTTCGTCATCATCATCAACGCCGACAAGGTTCACCTGTCCGGCAACAAGAAGACCCAGAAGATGGCGTACCGCCACTCCGGGTTCCCGGGTGGTCTGCGCTCCGTCCGTTACGACGAGCTGCTCGCCAAGAGCCCCGAGAAGGCCGTCGAGAAGGCCATCAAGGGCATGATCCCCAAGAACAGCCTGGGCCGTCAGATGCTCTCGAAGCTCAAGGTCTACGCGGGCGACCAGCACCCGCACGCTGCTCAGCAGCCGGTCCCGTTCGAGATCACCCAGGTCGCGCAGTAGTTCCGGCCTCCCCCCAAGACCAAAAGAAAGATCTGAGGAGAATCGTGGCCGAGACCACTGTTGAGAACCCGGTCGAGGGCGAAGAGGTTTTCGCCGAGGTGACCACCTTCGAGTCGGAGGTTCCCGTCGAGGGCGAGTACACCAGCGAGTCGCTGGCGTCCCGCTTCGGCGACCCGCAGCCCGCCGCCGGCCTGGGCCGTCGGAAGAACGCCATTGCCCGCGTCCGGATCGTTCCGGGCACCGGCAAGTGGAAGATCAACGGCCGCACCCTTGAGGACTACTTCCCCAACAAGGTGCACCAGCAGGAAGTCAACGAGCCCTTCAAGGTGCTCGAACTCGACGACCGCTACGACGTCATCGCCCGCATCTCGGGCGGCGGCGTCTCGGGTCAGGCCGGTGCCCTGCGCCTCGGCGTTGCTCGTGCGCTGAACGAGGCCGACGTCGACAACAACCGTCCGACGCTGAAGAAGGCCGGCTTCCTCTCCCGCGACGACCGTGCGGTCGAGCGCAAGAAGGCCGGTCTCAAGAAGGCCCGCAAGGCCCCGCAGTACAGCAAGCGCTAAACCGCCTGCTCACCTGCTTTACACGTTCGCCCCGGCGGCACATCTCGTGCTCGCCGGGGCGTTCGTCTATCGGTACCCCTGGGCGTATAACGGGATGAGGCGTTCATACGCTTAAGTGCGGCAAGACGGCTGGGTGCGCGGGTCTCAGGGCTCGTGTGCGTGCGCGACCTGTCCTCGGGGTGGACCGTCGCCGGGCATCGGCCCGGCGGGTGCCCGGTGCGCCGGGCGCACGGGGGACAGCTGTATTGCTTTGGTTTGTTTTGTCTTGGTTTGTATTGCGGTTTCGGAGCATCTTCGGAGGACACCAGTGGGACGACTCTTCGGCACGGACGGTGTGCGCGGTGTCGCCAACGCGGATCTGACGGCCGAGCTCGCGCTCGGTCTGTCGGTCGCTGCGGCGCATGTGCTTGCCGAGGCGGGGACCTTCGAGGGGCATCGGCCGACCGCCGTGGTGGGGCGTGACCCACGTGCGTCCGGGGAGTTCCTGGAGGCCGCCGTCGTCGCCGGGCTCGCCAGCGCGGGCGTGGACGTGCTGCGGGTCGGGGTCCTGCCGACCCCCGCGGTGGCGCATCTCACCGGCACGCTCGGTGCCGACCTCGGCGTGATGCTCTCCGCCAGCCACAACGCCATGCCGGACAACGGCATCAAGTTCTTCGCCCGCGGCGGGCAGAAGCTCGCCGACGAGCTGGAGGACCGGATCGAGACCGTCTACGAGCAGCACCGCACCGGCGAGCCGTGGGCGCGTCCGACCGGTGCCGGGGTGGGCCGGGTCACCGACTACACCGAGGGCTTCGACCGGTACGTGAGCCACCTCGTCGGTGTCCTCCCGAACCGGCTCGACGGACTGAAGGTCGTTCTCGACGAGGCGCACGGAGCGGCCTCCCGGGTCTCGCCCGCCGCCTTCGCGCGGGCCGGTGCCGAGGTCGTCACGATCGGTGCCGATCCGGACGGCCTGAACATCAACGACGGCTGCGGCTCCACCCACCTGGACCTGCTGAAGGCCGCCGTCGTCGAGCACGGCGCCGACCTCGGCATCGCGCACGACGGCGACGCCGACCGGTGTCTCGCCGTGGACGGCGCGGGCGAGGAGGTCGACGGCGACCAGATCCTGGCCGTGCTCGCCCTCGCCCTGCGCGAGGCCGGGCAGCTGCGCAAGGACACCGTGGTCGGCACGGTCATGTCCAACCTCGGCTTCAAGATGGCCATGGAGCGGGAGGGCATCGAGCTCGTCCAGACCGCCGTCGGCGACCGCTACGTGCTGGAGTCGATGAAGGCCGAGGGCTACGCCCTGGGCGGCGAGCAGTCCGGCCACGTCATCGTCCTGGACCACGCCACCACCGGCGACGGCACGCTGACCGGTCTGCTGCTGGCGGCCCGGGTCGCCGCCACCGGCCGTACCCTGGCCGACCTGGCCGGGGTCATGCAGCGGCTGCCGCAACTGCTGATCAACGTCCCCGACGTCGACAAGTCCCGCGTCGGCACCTCGCCGGAGATCGCCGACGCCGTCGCCGAGGCCGAGCGCGAACTGGGCTCCACCGGCCGCGTGCTGCTGCGTCAGTCGGGCACCGAGCCGCTGGTGCGGGTCATGGTCGAGGCTGCCGACATCGACCAGGCACGGGCGATCGCCGAACGGCTCGCCGACGTGGTGAAGTCGGCGCTGGGCTGAGCGTCCGCAGCTGATCCCGCGCGCCCCGGTCCGCCGCCGGGCGGCCGGGCGCGCGGGGCGGGCGACGGTGCTACCGGCTGCCGGAGAGGCGTCCGCCGCGGGACGCGCGGCGGCGCCGGACCGCCCACAGGTACTTCTGGAGCAGCAGCGTCGCCGTCCCCGCGACCACGATTCCGCCGAGGTTCGCCAGCAACTGGGCGGCCGAACCCCACATCTGCCCGTATTCGCCGTAGCTGAACGCCACCGCGGCGTTCGCCGCGGCCGGAACCGTCGTCACCGAGATGGCGACGCCGATCAGCGCACCGGACTTCGCCGAGGTGAGCGAGAGCGTCCCGGCGATCCCGGCGAGGAACGCCACCACGAAGGACAGCGGGTCCGGCTTCCAGATGAACGACGTGTTGGGCCGGTCCGCCTCGATCATCGCGTAGCTGAACTGTCCGAACGCGTCCAGCAGCCAGGCGAACCCGGCCGTCAGCACCATCGCGAGCAGGAAGCCGCCGATCAGCGCGTGCAGCGAGCGCAGAGCGAGGCGCGGGGCGCGCTGCACCAGGGCCGTGGAGATCCCGGCCAGCGGTCCGAACTCCGGGCCGACCGCCATCGCGCCCACGATCAGGATCGCGTTGTCGAGCATGACGCCGATGGCCGCGAGCATCGTCGCGACGGCGAGGAACGACAGGTACGTCACACTGAACGTCGACTCCTCGCTGGTGGCCTCGGTCAGCTCCTCCCACAGCACCGCGTCCGCGCCGTCGCCCGGCGCCTCCTCCTCCGCCCGTTCGGCGCGGGCCGACAGCACGAGATCGAGGTGCTCCACGCCGATGGAGCCCTGCTCGTCGATCCCGAGCCCGCGCAGCGCGCCGATCAGTCCGTCGCCCGCCTCGCGCGCCACGTCGCACAACACCACGTCGCCGACCGGGTCGCGGGCGACCCCGGGCATCACCACGAGGTGCGCCGTGCCGACGGTGCCCTCCAGCAGGCGCACCACCTCGTCCGTACGGGCGGCCGGGACGATCAGGCGCAGGTGCAGCACGCGGCGGGCTCCTCGGTGCGGGCGGGCGGGCGGCGGGGACGGGCGGCGGGTCAGAGCTTGCGCAGGGAGAGCCGCTGGACCTTGTGGTCCGCGCCCTTGCGCAGCACCAGCGTGGCACGGCCCCGGGTCGGCGCGACGTTCTCCACGAGGTTCGGCCGGTTGATGGTCCGCCACATCGTGGCCGCGTACTCCAGCGCCTCCTCCTCGGAGACCTGGGTGTACTTGCGGAAGTACGAGCACGGGTCCTGGAACGCCGTCTCGCGCAGCTTCCTGAACCGGTTGAGGTACCAGCTCTCGATGTCCTCGGTCCGCGCGTCCACGTACACGCTGAAGTCGAAGTAGTCGGCGAGCCCGACCCTGGTGCGGCCGTCCTTGCCGGGCAGCGCGGGCTGGAGCACGTTCAGGCCCTCGACGATCAGGATGTCGGGGCGGCGCACCACGAGCCGTTCGTCCGGCACGATGTCGTAGATGAGGTGCGAGTAGACGGGCGCCGACACCTCCTCCTTGCCGGCCTTGATGTCGGCGACGAACCGGGTGAGCGCCCGCCGGTCGTACGACTCGGGGAACCCCTTGCGCGACACCAGCCCGCGCGCCTTCAGCTCCTTCATCGGCAGCAGGAACCCGTCCGTGGTGACGAGCTCCACCCGGGGGTGCTCGGGCCAGCGGGCCAGCAGGGCCTGGAGGAGACGGGCGCTGGTGGACTTGCCGACCGCGACACTGCCCGCGACCCCTATGACGAACGGGGTGCCGCGCTGGGCGCCCTGCCCGTTGCCCGCGTCCCCGAGGAAGGTGTTCAGGGCGCCGCGCAGGCCGGACGTGGCCTGGACGTAGAGGTTGAGCAACCGGGAGAGCGGCAGGTAGACGTCGCGCACCTCGTCGAGGTCGATGACGTCCCCGAGCCCGCGCAGCCGCTCCACCTCCTCGGCGGTCAGCGGCAGCGGGGTCCTGTCGCGCAGGGCACTCCATTCGGCGCGCGACAGATCGACGTACGGGGTCGCCGCGTGCTCGACGCGTCGGTGGGGGCTCCGTGGCGGCGAAGAGATCACGTGTTCATTGTTGCGGGAGTGTGGACGGAGTGGGGGGTGGGCTCGGTCACGTGGGCGGCGGACGCGCCCGCCGCCGACAGCGGGAAACGGGCCTCCAGGGTGTGGTGGCCCGGGCGGCCGGGGCCGTGGGTGAGGTGCCCGCCGACCGCGGCGACCCGTTCGGCGAGGCTGCGCAGGCCGATGCCCGGGGCCGGTCCGGCGGCCCGGCGGGCCGGGACGCCGTCGTTCGTGACGGTCAGCCGGACCGATCCGGGGCCCGTCCGGACCAGCAGTGCGCACGATCGGGCCGCACTGTGCCGCAGCACGTTGGCCGTCGCCTCGCGCACCACCGCGGCCAGGACGGTCTGGAGCGGTGCGGGCAGCGCCGCGCTCCCCGGTACGACCTCGGTCCGCACGCCCGCGGACTCCAGCAGCGTCCGGGCGGACTCGAACTCCGTGTCCAGGGACAGGCAGTGGTAGCCGTGCGCCACCGTCCGCACCTCGTCCAGGATCCGGCGCATGCCCCGCAGCGCCTCGGCCAGCTGGTCGTGGGCGGTCTCCGGCCTGCTGTCCAGGAGCCGGTTCGCCAGTTCGCACTGGAGGATGACCGCCGACAGCCCCGGCCCGACCAAGTCGTGCAGGTCACGGGCGAAGCGCACCCGCTCCGCCACGACGATCCGGCGCCGTTCGGCGGCGGGGAGCACGGCGTCCGCGCGCGGCGGTGCGGGCGTGGGCGGTGCGGTCAGAGGCTGTGGCACGGCGTCCCCCGGTCTGCTGTCGTCAACTGCTCCTGCTGCCGCAGAGCTTCACCGGGGGCGCTATCACCGGGCTATACGGCCCGTCCGGCCGCGCTCCGTTCCCTGGTACACAGAACGGCGACCAGACCGGCCGAGGGGGAACAGGGGGACCGCATGCAGCGGATCGTGCTGGCCGAGGACATGCACGTGATACGGGTGGCGCTCGCCGCGCTGCTGGATCTGGAGCCGGACCTGGAGGTGGTGGCCCAGGTGGGCAGCGGCAGCGAGGTGGTGCCGGCCGTGATCCGTACCGGCGCCGACACCGCCGTGCTCGACATCGGCATGCCGGGGATGGACGGAATCGCCGCCGCCGCCCGGCTGCGGGAACAGGTGCCGGACTGCCGGACGCTGATCCTCACCGGCATGCCGCGCCCCGGCCAGTTGTGGCGGGCCCTGGAGGCGCAGGTCGGCGGATTCCTGCCGAAGGACTCCTCGCCCGAGGAACTCATGGACGCGGTGCGCAAGGTCGGGGCGGGGCGGCGCATCATCGACCCCGAACTGGCCATGGCCGCCTGGGAGATCGGGGACAACCCGCTCACGCCGAGGGAGGTCGAGGTGCTCGACCGGGTCGCCGGGGGTGCGGAGGCCGCCCAGATCGCAGCCGCCACGAACCTGTCGGTGGGCACGGTGCGCAACTACCTGACGACGATCGTGAACAAGCTCGGCGCGCGCAACCGCGTCGACGCGCTGCGGATCGCCCGGGAGAACGGCTGGCTGGTCTGAGAGCCCGCCGGGTGACCGCCGATCGGGAGCGACAGCGGCCGGAGGCCGCCCGACGGGCACCCGCCGCCGGGACGGCCCCGGGCCGTTATAGGACCTTCATCGGCGCTCGCGCTGTACTGCCGTCATGCCAATGACACGACGCGCGCGGGTGCGGGGCGGGGCCGCGGCGAAGGTGCCCGGCGGCGGTCTGCACGCGCAGGACCGGGCAGCCCCGCACTGGGCGCTCGACTACGCGCGGCGGCTCGCCGACCGGCACCCCGCGCACCATCGCATCCTGATCCAGACGAGCATGTCCCCGACCGGCTACTTCCACATCGGGAACTTCCGGGACACGGTCTGCGCCCATCTGGTGCACCGGGCGCTGACCGGGATGGGACGGCGCTCGGCGATCCTGCTGAGCTTCGACGACTACGACCCGGTGCGCGAGAGCCAGGCCGCCCGCGACCCGGAACTCGCCGGACACGGCGGGCGCCCGCTGGCCGTGCACCGGGAGCGGGCCACCCGGATCTGCCGGACGTACCTCGCGGAGCTGCGGGACGTGGGCATCCTGCCGGCCGACGCCGACGAGGACGGCCGGACACCGTCCGGCTCCCGGTGGGAGACGCACTACCAGTTCGAGCGCTACCGCTCGGGCGAGTACCGCGAGCGGCAGCGGCGCCTCCAGCGCGACGCGGGACGGCTGGCCCGGCTGCTCGGCAAGGACGACGGGCGCGACCTGTTCGCCGTCTACTGCCTCCAGTGCGGCCGCAACGACACCGAGATCCACGAACTCGGCGCGGCGGCGGCCCGGTACCGCTGCCGCTCGTGCGGCGCCGAACTCACCGCATCCGACCCGGCGGCCGTCAAGCCGTCGTGGGCGCTGGACTGGGCCCTGCGGGTCGCCCACGAGCACATCGACTGCGAGCCCGCCGGACAGGACCACTGCAGCGCGGGCAGCACGATGGACCGCACCCGTCCCGTCTACGACCACTACCTCGGCCGCCCGCAGCCGGTCATCGTGCCGTACGGGCTGGTTCGCGGCGAGCGCGGCGACGGCAAGGTGTCCGGCTCGCGCGGCGGCGGCCCGTACGTCCGGGACCTGCTGGCGGTGTACCCGCCGGTCCTGGTGCTGTGGCTGTACGCCCGCGGCAACTGCCTTTCCGACTTCCGGCTCGGCTTCGGCCCCGGCGCGTTCTTCGGCGCGTACGACGCCTTCGACCGGTTCGCGCGCGCCGTGCCGGACCGGGAACGGGCGCGCGTCCTGTGGGACCTGCTGAGCGACGAGGACCCGGCGCAACGCGCCGTGCTGCCGGGCATGCGGTCGGTGGTCGGCGCGCTCTACGCGCACGGCGGCCGGGCCGCCCCGGCCCTGCGCCACCTGGAACGCCGCCACCCGCACGCGGCGGGGGAGTTCCTCGCCGAACGCGTGCGGCACGCTCAGACCTGGCTGCGCAGCCACGGCCGGCACCGCTACCCGGGCACGGCCGTTCCCACCCGCACCGGCCCGGCCGTCGACCGGCTCATCGAACAGCTGCGCGCCCACGACGGGCCCGGCGCCCCCCACGACGCCCGCACCCGGGAGGACTTCCGGGAGATCTACGGGGCGCTGTTCGGCACCGCGCATGGGCCCCGGCTCGACACCCTCGCCGACGCCCTGACCCCCGCCGTGCTCGCCGACGCCCTGGCCGCCCACCGCGACCACGGCCGCCGCCCGCTGTGCGGCGAACCGCTGCCGACGGAGCGGCCGGGCGGGCCGTCCGACCACCACGACCCCGTGCTCCAGGAGGCAGTACCGCATGCGGGCTGAGATCTTCACCCCCGGCCGGGGCCCCGCCCCCGACGGCTGGGACGCCTTCGTCCGGGCGTCGAACGGCTGCGTCCTGTGGGAGGAGTCGCTGCTGGAGGCCGCCGCCTGGGGCAGCGTCCGGCCGGTGCACGCGGGCCTGGTCCGCGACTCCGGCGAACCGGTCGCCGCGTTCTGCGGACTGCTCGGGCTGCTGTCCCCGTCCCGCCGTTTCGCCGACGCGGGGCGCCCGCGCTCGCCGGGCTGGTTCCAGATCCATCTGCCGAACAGCTTCAGCAGGGGCCGCACCTACGCCGACCGGCTCGACCCCGCCGCCCGCCGCACCGCCCTGCGCACCTTCGAACGGGCGCTGCGCCGACACCTGGGCACCCGCTGCCTGGGCGTCCTGCACCGGGACGTGGAGCAGGGCGAACTCGCCGACATCCCGGGCCGGTTCACGGTCCGCCGCCGGACGGCGCCCTGTTCGGTGCTGCACAACCGCTGGGACTCCATGGACGCCTACTTCGCGGGACTGCCGCGCACCCGGCGCCGCCGGCTGACCGCCCTGTACGAGCGGATCGGCGCCGACCCCGGCCTGGCGACGGGCCGGGTGGCGGCCGTCGACCCGGTCCGTGCCAGCCGGCTCGACCAGCTGACCCGGATGAAGCACACCCGCCGCCCCGGGACGACCACCCCGCTGCTGCCCGCCTACTTCGAGCGGCTCAACACCCACCCGGGCGCCGCCTACTTCACCCACCGCGAACGCGCGTCCGGCCGGCTGCTCTCGCTCGACCTGGTACTGGACGTGCCCGGCGGCTGGGCCACCACGGTGACCGGTTCGGACGGGACCCGCGACCTGTACCTGGACCTGTACCTGCGCGAGATCGACCGGATGATCGGCGTCGGGGTGGGCGCGGTGGAACTGGGGCCCGGCATGCGCGGACTCAAGGAGTCCTTCGGCGCCGTCGCGGTGGAGCGGCACGCCGTCGCCGTCCCCTTCTGAGTTCCTCCCCGACCCGCACGACCTCCCCTTCCCGGCCCGCGAGGACACGCGCGCCGGACCGAGTACGGCACCACGCCGAGAAAGCAGGACCCCGCATGGAGTTCACCACCGCCCTCGACCGTCACCTGGCGGCCATCGGCGCCCGCGACCTGGACGCGTACATGGAGACGGTCCACGACGAGGCGACCTGCATCCTGCCCAACGGGAAGACCGTGACGGGCGCCGCCGACGTGCGGGCCTTCCACCGGGACTGGTTCCAGGACCCCGACTGGACGATGGAGACCGAGCTCACCAGCTCCGTGGTGCAACGGGACACCGCGGTCGCCGTGCTCCGCGTCGACTACCGCGACCTGGATGCGGAGGGCGAGCCCTACCGGCTGTCCTACCTGCTCAGCCTGGTCTTCGCCCGCGCGGACGACCGGTGGCTGCTCGTCCACGACCAGAACACCCTCTGCTGACATGGGCGGCGGACCGCACACCTATCCGCGGACCGTGCGACGCGCGGTGCGCACGGTTCCGCACTACCGGGAGCGGTACGCCGCCACCGGGACCCTGCCGCCGCTCACCCGCGCCGAGGCGGAGGAGCGGCGGCACCTGCTGATGCCGCTGGGCGCCGCGCCACCGGCCCGCCGGGAGCCCGGCCGCCCGGCGGCCGAATACGTCGACGAGCTCCACCGGGCGCTCCGGCTGGCCGGCCACCGCACCCGCGGCCTGGACGTGTACGAGGCGGCCCGGGGCCTGCGCGACCCGGTGCGGGCCCACGGTTCCACCTGGCGGGTCGTGCTCACCGCCGACGCCCGCACCGACCCGTACGCGGAACCCGGAAGCCCGACCGGCACCCTGCCCGAGGGCCCCGCGCTGGTGGTCGGGGACCCCGGCACGCCGTGCGGCCCGGACCACGTGCGGGTGGCCCGCACGAGCCTCGCCGACATCGCCGGGTCCGGGCCGCTGCCCGGCTCGCTCTGGTACGAGCCGTGGCTCGGCCACCTCGGGGCGGTGCCGCCGTCCTGCGGGGAACTGCACCTCGGCACCGGCCGGGTGGACGCCCGCCTCATCGGCGGCGCGACCGTGCTGACCCTGCTGCGCAGCCGCCTTCCCACCCTCGTCCACGCCCGTCCGGACGCGGCGGAGTCGTTCCGGCCGGGGCGCTGCCCCGTGCACGGCACCCCCATCTTGCGGAGAACACCATGACCCCAGGACTCTCACCCGTCATGAAGCTCGGCCCCGTGCTGCGCAACCTGGTGCGGACCGTACGCCTCGACCGGGCTTCCCCGGAACGGCTCGCCGAGGAGCAGCGGCGGCTGCTGGTCCGGCTGGTGCGGCACGCGCAGGCGCGGGTGCCGCGCTACCGGGAACTGATCGACCCGGCGACGGCCGCCGCCTTCCGCGGCCCGCGGGACCTGCCGTCGCTGCCGGTCCTGGACCGCACGGACCTGCACTCCTGCCCGCCCGAGGAACTGCTCGCGGCCGGGTTCACCACCGCCACCACCAAACCGGGCACCACCAGCGGCTCGTCCGGCATTCCCATCACCATCCGCAACTCGGAGCGCGACCTGGGGTATCTGCGTGCCTCGTACCTGTACGACATGCTGGTCTCCGGTCTGCGTCCGTGGGACCGGATGGCGTACTTCCGGGTCAAGCCGTTCCTGCGGCACCCGCTGGAACGGTTCGGCCTGCTGCGCACCTTCCACATCGACACCAGCGCCACCCTGGACGAGCAGGTGGAGGCGTTCCTGGCGGCCCGGCCGACCTTCCTGGTGGGCTTCCCGCACGTGATCGCCTCCGTCGTGGACGAGCTGGAGCGGCGCGGCACGCGCTACACCGGGGCGCGCCGGGTGCTGTTCGGCGGCGAGCGGCTGACCCCGACCGCGCGGGCCCGGGTGCTCGGACACCTGGGGGCGCGCTGCCACGAGGTGTACGCCTCGGTCGAGGTGTTCACGGTGGCCCGCACCTGCCGGCGCGGTTCGCTGCACCTGCGGAGCGCGGACGTGGTGGTCGAGGTGGAGCAGGACGACGGGACCGCGGTCCTCGCCGACGGCAGCCGCGAGGTGGAGGGCGAGATCCTGGTGACCCGGCTGTACAGCGAGGCGATGCCGCTTATCCGCTACCGGCTCGGCGACCGGGTCACGATCGGCCCGGCCGACTGCGGCTGCGGGCGCCGCACCCCGGTGGTGCTGCGGGTGCAGGGGCGCAGCGAGGACCGCTTCCGCGACGCGGACGGGCGGGAGTTCTACGCCGACTTCCTCACCTACAAGGTGCAGGACTTCCGCGAGGTGGCCCGCATGCAGCTGGTGCAGGAGCGGCCCGCCCAGGTCACCGTCGCGGTGGTGCTGGAGCCGCACGCCGATGTGTCGGTGGTGGACCGGATCGCCGCGTCGGTGCGCGAGGCGGTGCCGGGCTTCGACGTGACGGTCACCCCGGTGCCGTTCATCGCGCCGGAGCGCAACGGCAAGGTCAAGCTCGTGAAGGCGCGGTCCGGGGCGCGCGGCTGATCCCCGGGGCGGCGGCCCGGCCGGGCCGCCGCCGAAGGCCCCCGGCCGTCAGATCGAGCGGCGCTCCTCCAGGGCGGCCCGCCAGGACGGCGGCAGGTTGCGGACGACCTCGATGCCGGAGAACACGGACGGCTCCTGCGGGCCGACCTCCTTCACCCAGCGGGCCATCCTGCCGATGCCGTCCTCCAGGTCCACCGGGTGCTCGGGGACGCCGAACACCTTGTGGGCCTTGTCGTGCGTGGCGTAGGCGTCCCGCACCTCGTCGCGCTCCGGCAGGTGGTTGACGCGCAGTTCCACGCCCATCGCGTCGCAGACCGCCGCCGCGATGCGGTTGACGCTGTAGACCCGGTCGCCCCCGACGTTGAAGACCTCGTTGTACGCCTCCGGGATCTCCACCGAGCGGGCGATGGCGGGCGCCACGTCCTTGATGTAGCTGAACGCGCGGGTCTGCTCCCCGTCGCCGAACACGGTGAACTCCTCGCCGCGCAGCGCCTGGTTCATGAAGATGCCGATGACGTTGCGGTAGCGGTCGCCGATGTTCTGGTACTCGCCGTAGACGTTGTGCGGCCGGAAGATGATGTGGGGGAGCCCGAACATCCGGTGGGTGACCTGGAGTTCCTGCTCGACGGAGAACTTGGCGATGCCGTACGGGTCCTCGGGCGCGGGCACCAGGTCCTCGCGCATCGGGAGCTGTGCGGCCCCGTAGACGGCGATGGACGAGGTGAACACGAAGCACTTCACCGAGCCCGCGTTGACCGCGGCGTTGATCAGGTTGACGCTGCCGACCACGTTGTTCATGTAGTTGAAGCGCTTGATGAAGTGGCTCAGGCCCTCGGCGGCGTACGCGGCGAGGTGGAAGACGTAGTCGACGCGGTGGGCGGCGAACACGGCGTCGACCACCTCGGGGTCGCAGACGCTGCCGTGCCGGAACTCCGCCTCGGCGGGGACGTTGCCGCGGACACCGCCGCTGAGGTCGTCGAGGACGATCACCCGGTGGCCGGCGGCGAGGAGTTCGCGCGCCACGTGGGAGCCGATGAAGCCGGCGCCGCCGGTGACGAGGGAGACGGGGGCGGTGGGGGCGCTGGTGGTCATGCGGGTTCCTTCTCTCTGGGGGCGGGTTCTGGGTGCGCGGGGGTGGGGGACGCGGGCCGGCCGGAGAGCCCGAGCAGTGCGAGTGCGGGGCCGGTCATCACCGTGGTGAGGACGGCCATCACGACCAGGACGGTGAACGCGTTCTGGTTGATCAGCCCGGCGTCGAGCCCGGCCCGGAGCACGACGATCTCGGTGACGCCACGGGCGTTGAGCAGCACGCCGAGTCCGAGCGAGTAGCGCCAGGACAGGCCCGCGGCACGGGCGGTGACGGCGGTTCCGGCGAGCTTGCCCGCCACCGCGGTGACGACGGCGACCGTGCCGGCCAGCAGCAGCCCGGCGTGCCCGGTGACCTCGGTGAGGTCGACGGTCATGCCGACGGACAGGAAGAACAGCGGCAGCAGCAGCCGCCGGTTGAGGGAGTCGACGCGTGTCTGCACCGCGGTCAGCGAGCTGCCCGCGCGGTGCGGCAGCAGCAGACCGGCGAGGAACGCGCCGAAGATGGAGTGGACGCCGATCAGGTCGGTGAGCCAGGCCAGCGAGAAGACGAGCAGCAGCAGGAACACCAGCCGGGCGGCGGAGGGCAGCCCGACCCGGTCCGACCACCGTTCGACGGCCCGCACCAGCGGGCGGCCCAGCAGCAGCACGGCGGCGGCGACGGCGGCGGCCAGCAGCACCGTTCCGCCGGCGCCCCAGACGCTGCCCGCCCCGGCCACGGCCATCGCGGTGGCGAGGGCGCCCCAGGCGATGACGTCGCAGGCCGCGGCGCAGGTCATCGCCATGGTGCCGAGCGGGTGGCGGGACAGGCCCGACTCCTGCACGATCCGGGCGAGCACCGGGAACGCGGTGATGCTCATCGCCGTGCCGAGGAAGATCGCGAAGGGCAGGAAGCCGACGTGCCCGGCGGCGAACTCGCGGTAGACGAGTCCCGAGGACAGCACGCCCAGCACGAACGGGATGATCATGCTGCCCTGGCTGACCGCGCCCACCACGCGTCCGCTGCGGCGCAGTTGGGAGGGGTCGAACTCGGATCCCACGGAGAACATGAAGAGGATCAGGCCGACCTGGGCGAGCAGGTTGAGCACCGGCCCGGCCGTCTCCGGGAAGAACAGCTCCTTCGAGGCGGGGAGGAACGCGCCGAGGCAGGAGGGGCCGAGCAGCAGACCGGCCGCGATCTCGCCGACGACGGGCGGCTGGCCGAGCCGGCGGGCGAGCGCGCCGCCCGCGGCGGCGACGGCGGCGACGGCGGCGAGCGCGGCCACCATCCGCAGCAGCGTCTCACTGGCGTGCACGGTTTCGGCCGGGGGCGTCGCGGTGGAGCCCGCCGGAAGGTCGTCGGGCACACCGACGCCGAGGCCGAGCACGGCGAACAGCGCGCCCAGGGCGAGGACGGAGATCAGCAGCGGGTAGACGATGCCGCGCCAGGCGGTCCGCCCGTCCGTGCGGTGCCCGTCCTCCCGGCGGTCGTCCTCCCGGTGCTGGTCCGCGGCGCGGTCGTCCGTGCGCTGGTCGTCCGAGGGGCGGGCTTCGGCGGGACGGCCGTCGGTGGGACCGCGGCCGGTCCGAGGATGGTCGTTCATCGGGTGGGCTCCCCAGGTGGGTCGGATGCGCGCGGGGGCGCGGTGGTCACGGGGCCGGAGCGGTGGTCGGTCGCGCGGTGGTCCGCAGCAGCAGGCGGGCGGCCAGGGCGTGGGCGATCTCCCCGGTCACGAGGGCGGTGACCGCCCCGAGCGCGCCGAGCGCGGGCACCAGCACCAGACCGAGCAGGACCGCGCAGACCAGCCCGGCCACCGAGCCGGCGGCGGTGACCCGCAGGGTGCGCGCGGTGGCGTTCTCCAGCAGGTAGTTGACGCTGCCGACCGCGAAGAACATCGGTACGCACAGGACGTACAGGAGCAGGACGGCGACCGGTGGCGACACCAGGCCGCTGCGTTCGGCGTGATGGGTGAGCAGGAGCGCGAGGACGGTCCACACCGTTCCGACCACCGCGATCTGCGGCAGCCGCCGCACCACCCGGCGGTCGAGCAGGTCCGCCTCCACGGTGCGCAGGGTCAGCGACACGTGGGGCTGGAAGAGCCGCATGAGGTAGCCGAAGCCGTTCAGCAGGACGGACGAGGCGAGCACCATCAGGTAGAGGTGGCCGCTCTGTTCGTGGTGGCGGGAGGCGCCGAGCAGGGCGAAGAGCAGGCTGAGCGTGCCGGAGGCCGCCACGTCCCCGGCCGCCATGAGCAGGGAAGTGGTGACGGCGGGCACGGCCACCGTGCGGCGCACCGGCCGGGCGGCGGCCCGGTACAGCGCGGGCAGGTGGGCCAGGTTGAGCAGGGCGGTCCCGCCGAGGAGCCAGCCGATGAAGAAGACCGGGCCCCGGTCGAGCAGGGCGGTGAGGGCGGTCCCGGTGACGACGATCAGCGACAGGGTCGCGAAGTTGGCGATGTCGGCCCGGTCGCGGCCCAGCGCCCGGCACAGGCCGACGAGGACCGTGTTCAGACCGAGCAGGGCGGCGTACAGGCCGGCCAGCAGCATCGCCATCCGGTGGTCGTCGCCCGCCGTGAACACCGTCGCGCAGCCCAGCCACAGCACGACCGCGCCGGCGAGGGCCAGTGCGCAGGTCAGGAAGACGCTGATCAGCTGCCCGCCGGTGCGGCGGGCCCGGGGGACCAGCTTCAGGGCGGACTTCTCGATACCGAGAGAGGTGATCGTGGTGAGGACCTGGGCGGTGCCCATGGCCCCGGCGTAGTGCGCGTACGGGCCCTGGCCCCAGCTCGCCAGCAGGACGGTGTTCGCCCCGAGCAGGGCGAGGCGGAACGCGGCGCGTCCGGCGAGCAGCGAGGTCAGCAGCCCGGCGGTGGGCCGCCGCGAGGCGGCCCCGTCCGTCGGCCGGATCCGGGCAGGGGTCGGTGCCGGGGCGTCGGCCGTCATGGGGCGTCGGCCGGCACCGGCCCGGGTGCCACCGCCTCGGAGGTGACGAAGCGGCCCTTGCCGCCCGCGGTGATCTCGATCCGGTCGGTCTTCACGACGCGGAGCGGGAACGCGCACTCCGCCACGGTGTGCAGCCGCTCGGCCACCGCCGCGCACAGTTCGGCCCAGGCGTCCTCGTCCAGGGGCTCGGCCGGGACCACGTCCAGCCGGACGGCGCCCTCGCGGTCCTGGTGGACGGCGCACTCGGCGATGCCGGGGAACGTTGCCGCCAGGTGCAGGAAGGTGTCCGGGTAGAGGTGGCGTCCGGTGGGCAGCAGGACCGAGTCGTTGACCCGGCCGACGGTCAGCCGCAGGGTGCGGAAGCGCCGCCCGCACCGGCAGGGCCGGGTCTCGATCCTGCCGACGTCGCCGAGGTCGTAGCGGATCAGCGGCATCGCGCGTTCCATGAACGCGGTCACCACCACCCGCCCCTCGGTGCCGTCCGGCAGCGGCCGGTCCTGCTCGTCGAGGATCTCCACCAGGAGGCGGTCCTCGGCGAGATGGGCCCGGCCGTGCGTGCACTCGTAGGCGACGTTGAGCACCTCGAACGCCGAGTACTCGTCGCGCACCGGCACCCCGAACTCCTTCTCGAACAGCGCCCGATGGGCGTCGACGAGGAGTTCGGACTCGGTCATGACCAGCCGCAGGGTGCGGCGCAGAACGGTGAGTTCGGCCGGGGTCAGGGCCCGGAGCAGGGCCCGCAGGTGCACCGGGTAGCCGATGATCACCCGGGGCCGCTCGGCGAGGAGTTCGGCCTTGATGTCGTCCATCGGGCGGTCGGTGAGCAGCACGTGCCGCCGGAACAGCTTGGCCTTCTCGAAGCCGCGCGAGGGCGGGGCGAAGGGCCGGATGTGTGAGAGCCGGTCGGTCGGCAGGTAGCGGTTGGTCGCCAGGAAGCGGCGCACGCAGGCGGCCATGTGGTAGTCGTGGCTGCGCTGGTCGTGCACCACGGTGACCCGGCGCCCGGTCGATCCGCTGGTGCGGAAGGTGGGCAGGGTGCCGGGGGTCACGCCGTCGGCGAGGAAGTCCTCCAGGGGCCTGCCGCGCAGGACCTCCTTGTTCAGGACCGGGAGCCGGGCCGCGTCGGCGAGGGTGCGCAGCGGTCCGGTGCGGTAGTCCGGGTGGTCGCGGTAGTACGGCACCCGGGTGCGGGCGTGCGCCAGCATCGCGTTGAGCTGGGCCAGTTGCCGGCGCCGCAGCGAGCCCCGGGTGCCGTACTGGCGGGCGTACGTGACGGGCACGTACCAGGCCTCTCGGAGGAACATCGTCGTCGTCTCCTCGACGCGGCCGGCCGTCAGCCGGCCTCGGGGACCCGGGTGCCGGAGCGGCGGAAGAGCCGGGTGACCGGGGCGAACCAGCGGGTGGGGGCGAACAGTACGAACACGACGAGCACGAGGTGGGTGATGATGAAGGCGTACGCCTCGTACTTGCTGGGCGCGTGGCCGATGAAGACCGTCATGTGCGAGGCCCAGTTCCACACCTCGGGGATGGTCTGCCACTGCGGGTCGGTGTGGTCGTTGACGGTGAGGTAGGCGAAGTCCTCGACGCCGGAGAGCATCAGCAGGATCATCGCGTAGGACAGCCGCCGCACCAGGTGGGAGGCGCCGCCGCCGACGCGGAACGAGAAGACGAAGCTCAGTACGAGGAACGGCGTCAGCGTCAGGATGTAGTAGTAGAGCTCCGGGTGGACCTCGGCGACGAAGAAGATCTTCGGCACGAAGTAGACGAAGTAGAGCAGGAAGCACAGCGGTATCGCCAGGTGCAAGTGGATCTTCTTGGCCCACGCCGGGTCGAGCTGGGCGACGGCCTCGGTGGCCAGGATGAACGGCACCAGCTTGAACAGCAGGACGCCGAGGCTCTTGACCTCGCGGTCGTGCGGCATGACGAACCACACGATGCCCGCGAAGACGGCGGCGAGCGCGAAGAGGATCAGGAAGGGCGCATTGCGCCGGACGGTGTTCACGGGGTCTTCTCCGTAAGGAGTTCGGGGCTGACGGGCGGAGTGCGCGGGGCGTGCGGCGGGTCGGCCTCCACGCCGAAGCGGAGCAGGGTCTCGGCCCGGGTCCGCGCCTCACGGAGTTCGGTGTGGCTGTCGGCGACGAGCAGGAGGTAGCCGAGCTTGTGGCCCGCCTGGGTGTAGCGGTGGACCCGGCTCCCGGGGTTCGCGAAGATCTGGAGCTCGACGGTCTGCGGCAGGGCGCGGACCGCGTCGGCGCCCTCGACGGTGCGCAGGATGCCGTCGGTGTCGCTGGTGAGTATCCGCAGGGCGGTCTTCCTGTTGTGGCGGGGCGCCAGATCGAAGTCCTCGCCCAGTGCGAGGCGCAGCGCGGCCTCGTAGGTGTTGATGCCGTAGGCGTGCTTGACCAGCAGCGGCATGCCGTTGCCGCCGAGCCGGGCGCCCATCTCGATGAAGCGGATCTCCTCGGTGCGGTCGTCGACGACGAAGTCGAAGTTGACCGGCCCGTCGACGTGCCCGAGTTCCCCGCAGATGTCCATGATCAGCGAGCGGAGCCGGATCTCGGTGGCGGGCGGCAGTTCGGCGGGCACCGTGTGCCCGGTGGTGATCATCCGGGGGGCGCCGGTGGTGGTGCGCTCGGTCACCGCGACGGTGCCGAGCCTGGCGTCGCGCAGGAACGCCTCGGCGGACAGGTGCCTGCCGAGCAGCATCTCCTCGACGATCACCCGCCCGGAGAAGGAGTAGCGCCGCGCCTCGTCCAGCGCCGCGGGCAGGGCCAGGGGGTCGGCGACGACCTGGACGCCCTTGCTGCCGGAGGAGTCGCTGGGCTTGACGATGACGGGCAGCGGCAGTTCGGCGGCGGCCCGTGCCAGTTCGTCCGGGTCGGCGGACTGGACGTGGCGGTAGGTGGGCAGTCCGAGCCGCTCCAGGACGGAGTGGAAGTAGCCCTTGTCGACGGAGGCCCGGACCGCGTCCGGGGCCGGCTGGTGCGGGGTCCCGAGGATGCGGCTCAGCTCGGCGACCGATTCCTGTGCCGCGTCACTGGCCGGTGAGATCACCGCCGCGACGTCGAGGTGGCCCACCATGGCGGCGATCCGCTGCGGGTCCCGGGTGGTCATGCGGAGGAACAGGTCGGCGGCGGCGGCGCCGAGCGCGTCGGGGCGCTGGTCGACGCCGATGACGCCGTAGCCGAGGCGGCGGGCCTCGTGGTACGCGGGCAGTTGGTCCTCGCCCCCGCCGAGCACGAGGATGTGGGACTTGGTCATGGCAGATTCCCTGTCTGCAGCACCGTTCCGGGGGTCGCCCGGCCGGTGGACTCGTGTCGGTACGCGTAGAGGTCGTCGTCCGGCCGTACGGGGACGTTGGCCTCACGGATCTGGTAGCGCGGCAGGCCGGCGCTGCCGCGCATGATGCGCACCAGGTAGCGGGCGAACAGCGCGAGCGTGCCGAGGCCGACGGCGTGCAGGACCACGGACGCGGCGGTGAGGAGCCGGGCGTCGCCGTGGCCGAGCACGAGGCCCGCCGCGGCGGCGGCGGCACCCGCCGCCGCCAGGTAGACGAGGACGAGCGGCCGGTAGGAGAAGCCGACGAACAGGTCGATCGCGTGCCCGAACAGCTTGCCCAGCGACCACTTGCCCCGGCCCGCGCTCCGCGCGGAGTGCGCGGTCTCCACGGTGGTGTAGCGCGCCCCGATCAGCGGCAGGGTGGCGATGAAGTACGGGGTGCTGACCTTGCACTCGGCGACCTTGCGGGCCACCGAGGTGCGCACCACCCGGAACACCGAGGCATGGACGGGAAGTTCGATGCCGAGGATCCGGGTGGCGATGGCCTGGTGGCCCCGGGTGCCGAGGCGCCGGTGCCAGGGGTCCCGGCGCGCCGTGCGGACCGCGAAGACCGCGTCGTACCCGCCCTCCACGGCCCGCTGCGCGAGCTTGTGGAGTTCGGCCGGCGGGGACTGGAGGTCGGCGTCGAGCTGGACCGTCCATTCTTTCGACGCATAGGCGAATCCGGCGGTGAACGCGGATTCGAGACCGAAGTTCCGGGCGAACGAGACGTAGCTGACGCGCGAGTCCGATTCGGCTATCCGCTTGATGATCTCAAGGGTGCGGTCGGTGCTTCCGTCGTCGACGAAGAGGATTTCGGAATCCTCGTACCGGTATATCTCCTTCCTGATTTCCAGGTATGCCTGCTCTATGCACTCCTCCTCGTTGTAACAGGGCACCATCGCGGTGATCGAAAGCGTGGCAGGCATCCTGGCCATCATTCTCTGCTCTCGTTATTTTCGGCCTCCTAGTCGAACATCGCCGTCATGGTCTCGTGCGTGGCGGTCTTCGACAGGTCGGCGTCGCTCGCCCAGCAGGTGTTGAGGATGATGCGGGTCTTGTCCGCGTTCAGCGGGACCGTGCGGTGCAGGGTGGTGTCCGAACGCAGGAAGTACAGGTCGCCCTTGGCGTGCCCGTAGGAGCGGATCGGGTGCTCCTGGAGGTACTCCTCGACGCGCGGGTCGTCCTTGTTCCAGTCGGTGTGCGGAATGGCCTGGAGCATGCCGCCGAACTCCAGGGACGGGGCCTCGATCAGCCAGATGACCGTGAAGCTGAAGTCGCCCCAGTGCCAGCCGTGGGTGTCACCCTTCTGGTGCTGGCGGGTGATGATGTACTTCTCCTCGTCCCACGGGCAGCCGATCACCTCTTCCTTGGCCAGGCGGGACAGGAAGCCCTTGAGCGCGGGGGACTCGTAGACGGCGGGGATCAGCGAGCCGTCCGTGGCGATCGCCTTCTGGCCGACCGTCGACATGTAGCGCGGCGAGTCGCCGGTCTCCTTGAGGCGGATGTCGATGCGCTTCTGGTGGGTGTCGATCAGCTGGTGCGTCTCGTCGGCGACCGCGGCGAAGACCTCCTCGGAGACCAGGCCGGGAAGCTTCACATAGCCCTCCCGGCGGAAGTGCTGGGAGAGCTTGAGGACCTCGTGGTCGTCGCTGAAGCGCTCCGAGAGGTTCTTCGCGATCAGCTCTTCCACGTTGGCCGCGGTGATGGCGTTCTCCGTCATGGCGTGCGACTCCTCCACTGTGCTGCTGCCGGATCACTGCTGCCGGAATTCAGTTGACGGTCCCTTCGGCGGGACCTCCTCCGGCCGCTGTTGACGCATTGGATTCTGCTCGGGGGAATGTCGCCACCGGTAGTGTTCAGCTCACCGATTCGACGTGAACAAATCCCGCCGGTAGCCCGGTGTGAGGAACTCATATCGCATGTGAGATCTTCATGCCGGGTCGGACCATGAGAAACACACCCTTGCGGGAACCGGTTTTCTCCTGCCACATTCCAATGCGCCCCGGGGATCGTCCTGACATTCCTGTGCGGGTACGCCATGCGATTCCAGGGAGGGAACGAAAATGGCCAGGACAGCTGTAGTGGCAGGTGGGGCGGGCTTTCTCGGCTCGCATCTGTGCGAGCGACTGCTCGCGGACGGCTGGGGTGTCGTCTGCGTCGACAACTTCAGCACCGGCGATCCACGGAACGTGGCCCACCTCGCCGCCGACGACCGGTTCCGGCTGATCGAGGCAGACGTCAGCGCGGGTCCGCTCACCGTCGAGGGCGAGATCGCGGCCGTGCTGAACCTCGCCTCGCCCGCCTCGCCCGTCGACTACCTCGAACTGCCGCTGGAAACCCTGCGGGTGGGGTCCGAGGGCACCCGCCATCTGCTGGACCTCGCCCGCGACAAGGGCGCCCGGTTCGTGCTCGCCTCCACCTCGGAGACGTACGGCGACCCGCTGGTGCACCCGCAGCCCGAGAGCTACTGGGGCAACGTCAACCCGGTCGGACCCCGCTCCGTCTACGACGAGGCCAAGCGGTACGCCGAGGCGATCACCATGGCCTACCGGCGCACCCATGGCGTCGACACCGGCATCGTCCGCATCTTCAACACCTACGGGCCCCGGATGCGGGCCAACGACGGCCGTGCCGTACCCACGTTCATCCGGCAGGCGCTCGCCGGCGAGCCGATCACGGTGGCCGGTGACGGCTCGCAGACGCGTTCGCTGTGCTACGTCTCCGATCTGGTCGACGGACTGGTGCGGATGGCCGGCCACACCCACGCCGGGCCGGTCAACCTCGGTAACCAGGAAGAGATTTCGGTGCTCCGGCTCGCGGAGTGGATCCGTGAACTCACCGCGTCCGCCTCCGGTATCGTGCAGGTGCCGCGGCCCGTGGACGACCCGTCCGTCCGCCGCCCGGACACCACCAGGGCTCACGAGGACCTGGGCTGGCAGCCGCGGGTCAGTACCGCACGCGGACTCGCCGAGACCGTGGCATGGTTCCGCGACCGGCTCCAGGGCGGGCACGCGCACCTGCAATTGGCCGGTGCAGAGGATTTGTAGGGAGCACCGGCACCCTGGACGGGCAGTCGCACAACGAGGGGAATCTCCGTGTCGGCCCAGGACCTGGGGAGCGTTTCGAAAGTCCCGTCCGGGCGGATGCCCCCGGCCCCGCGGCCCGGGGCACCTCGCCCGGTCCTGCCCTCCGGGGGACCGCTCCCGGTCCCGGGTCCGCCGTCCGGGCGGCGGTGCCCGGTCCCGGTCCCGGTCCTGGTCCTGCCGTCCGGGCGGATGCCCCCCTCGCCGCCGCCCGGACGGACGGTGTCACTTCCGGGACACCCCCGGGACGTCGAGCCAGCCCCGGCCGGCGGCGAGAACGCCCGCCTCGAAACGGCTGCGGGCGCCGAGGCGCTGCATCAGGTCGGCGGTGATGCGCCGGGTGGTGCGCACCGACACCCCCAGCTGGCGGGCGATCGACTCGTCCGTCATTCCCTGGGCGAGCAGTTCGAGCACGGTCCGTTCCTGGGGCATCAGCGGATCGTCGTCGTCGCGGACCATGGCTTCGCCGAGCGGCCGGGCCTGATGCCAGGTGTGCTCGAAGAACGCCAGCAGCGCGGCGACCGCCCCCGTACCGTGCAGCACCAGCGCGCCGAGGTCGGCGGCGGCCGGGTCGACCGGCACGATCGCCGTGCGGCGGTCGTAGATGAGCATCCGCGAGGGCAGCCGGGGCACGGTCCGCACCTGACCGCCGCGCTCGGTGAGCCAGTTGACGTACTCCCGGGTCGCCGGCGAATTGGCGGCGCTGTCGAGGAACACGTACCGCAGTCGCACACCCCGGCCGGTGGTCTCCCGGTCCAGCGGACGCGCGGCCGCCAGGCTCTCCGCGTTCTGCCCGCCGCCCGGCACGAAGGCCGCGACCTCCGTGGTGCAGGTGTTCGCGAGATGCTCGATCTTCGACTGGATCTGGTCCAGCGTGCCGAGTTTCTGCACCTCGGTGGCCATCTGCCCGCCCGAGGCCCGGATGTCGGCGAGCATCCGGGTCATGGCGAGCTTGCTCGCACTGATCTGACGCTGCCGTTCGAGGACCTCCTCCTCCTGGCTCATCAGGAGCGCGGTAAGCCCCAGCTCCGGATCCACGGGCCGGCCCGGACCGCCGTTCGCCGACGGCCGCACGAGCGACAGCGCGGCCAGCCGGTCCAGCGCGGCACGAAAGCGTTGTTCTGTCCAGCCCAACTGCTCAGCGAGACCGGAAACGCCCCCTGTACCGCCCGCGAGCATCGCGCGGTACACCGCTTCCTCATCCGGACCGAGGCCCAGTTGACGCAGCATCCATCCCTCCCCCAAAGGCAGAAGCGCCACAAGCCGTACATAGCACCCACCTGGATGGGCTGTGCGACCGATGTGAGCCCACACCATATTCGATGGCCGAAAGTTCACACGAGATCCATGGAATCAGCCGTGACTTCTGCGGGGCGATCGTCGTGTACCTCGTGAACATTCACGCCGACCCGCCGCTTCCCCGTTCTCCCGCCGAGGTAGATGCCCAACTCCGGGCGGCGGTTCGTCCCGGCCACCGGGTGGAGCACATTTACACCCAGCCACCGGCGGCCGACGCGGCGGTGCTCTTCCTCGCCCAACCCACCCTGGCCGACGCGGAACAGGCCGCGGACGACCTCCTGTCACGGTGCGCGGTCCGTTTCGTGCGGGGCTCCGCCGTCCCGCTGACCATGCTGGTGGAACTGCTCTCCCACGAGAGCAACCACGGCTGACCGCACCGACGGCACCGGCGGCGCACCCCGCCCGGGTTCCCCCGGCCCGCCGCGCGGGCCGACGGACGGAGCCCCCGGCTCCGCACGGATGGGCCGCCCGGCCTCACCTGTCCGTGCCTGTCCGTGCCTGTCCGTGCCTGGCTGTGCCTGGCTGTGCCTGGCTGTGCCTGGCTGTGCTTGGCTGTGCTTGTCACGGTCCTGCCATTGCAACTCCCTGACAGCGGTGGGCCCTGGGCAGCGCCCTGCCCGTCGACCACAGTGATCCCACCGGCCAGGGTGCCGCGCCACAACGGCGAGGCGCCACGGCGGACCCTTCGTACGACCATGCGAGGGCCCGCGGCGCCGGCAAGGGAGATCGCTCACGGGACCGGAAACCGGCCCCGTGCACACCTGGGGGACACGATGAACCTGCCGTACGCAACCACCTGCAAGGCCCTGCTCGCCGCCACGCTGGCCGTCGTCGCCGTCCACACCGGCGTCGCCGCCCAGGCCGCCGACGGGCGCCACGGCGGGACGGTCACCGCGGTCGGCCAGGCGCCCGGCGGACACTTCCCGGAGGGCCACGACCGTCAGGACAGCAACATCTGGGGCCCGTGACCCCGTGGCCGCGACGGACATCCTGCATCTGAACCTGCTCGGGCCGGTGGAGGCCCACCGTGACGGCACCCCCCTCAATCTGGGCGGTGCCAAGCCCCGGACGGTCCTGGCCGCCCTGCTGATCGCCCGGGGCCGGGTCGTCGCCGACACCGA
The DNA here is from genome assembly GCF_042266885.1 of Streptomyces sp. NPDC056061. NCBI lineage: Bacteria > Bacillati > Actinomycetota > Actinomycetes > Kitasatosporales > Streptomycetaceae > Streptomyces > Streptomyces sp. NPDC056061. The sequence continues at coordinate 357,261 of NZ_JBHJWQ010000004.1, forward strand.
ACTCACCGCACTGCTGTGGGGCGACCGTCCCCCCGCCACCTGCGCCGCCCAGATCCACACGTACGCCTCCCGGGTGCGCCGCCTGCTCGGCGCCGGGATCGACGTGGAGCGCCGCCGCCCCGGCTACCTCGTCCGGTTGCCGGAGCACGGCGTCCACGTCGACCTGCTCGCCTTCCGGGAACGGGCGGCGCGCGGCGCCGCCGCGCTCGACGCGGGCGATCCGCGGACCGCGGCCGACAGCCTGCGCCACGCCCTCGACTGCTGGCGGGGTGAGGCGCTGGGCGGGGTCTGCGAACCACTTGTCGACGTCGAGCGCGTCCGGCTGGAGGAGGAACGGCTGGTCGCGCTCGAACAGCGGATGGACGCCGACCTGGAACTCGGGCGGCACACCGAGCTCATCCCCGAGCTCATCGCGGCCATCGCCGCCCACCCGCTCCGCGAGGGACTGCGGGCCAAGCTCATGACCGCGCTGTACCGCTCCGGACGACAGGCAGACGCGCTGGCCGCCTACCGGGCCGCCCGCGCCACGCTCGCCGAGGAACTCGGACTGGACCCCTGCGCCGAGCTCCAGCGGCTGCACCAGGCGCTGCTCACCGGGCACCCGTCCCTGCACCCGCGCCCCGCGCGCGGCACGGCATCCGTCACCGCCGCATCCGGCGGCGCCGTACCCGCGCCCGCCGAACTTCCGCCCGCACCCACCGACTTCGTGGGGCGCGACCAGGAGGTGATGCGGCTGAGCACGGCCCTGAGCGACCACCGCCCGCACGGCGGCGAACCGGCCGCGCACATCGTGACCGGCATGGTCGGCGTCGGCAAGACGGCAGTGGCGTTGCGGACCGCGCACCGGGTCAGGCACTGCTACCCGGACGGCCAGGTCCACCTCGACCTGCGCGGATCCGGACCTGCGCCGCTCGACCCCGCCGCCGCGCTCGCCGCACTGCTCCGGCTGCTCGGCACACCCGCCGACCGGATACCCACCGGCCTCGACGAACGAGTACGGGCCTACCGCACCCGGATCGCCGACCGGCGCCTGCTCCTCGTCCTCGACGACGCGGCCGACGAACGCCAACTGCGCCCGCTGCTGCCGGTTACCGAGGGGTGCGCGGCCCTGATCACCAGCCGCAACGCGCTGCACGCCCTCCGGGGGGTGGGCCGCACGCCGCTGCGCCCGCTGCCCGCGACGGACGCCCACGAACTGTTCGAGGCACTCGCGGGCCGCCACCGCACCGCCGCCGAACCCCGGGCCACGGCAGCCGTCGTGGAGACCTGCGCCGGACTGCCGCTCGCCCTGCGCATCGCCGGACTGCGGGCCGCCGCCCAACCGCTGTGGCCCCTGGCGAAGCTCGCCGACCGGCTCGCCGCGCCCCACCGCACCCTCGCCGAACTCGACCTCGCCGACCTGTCGTTGCGCGAGAGCCTGATGGGCGGCTACCACCGACTCGACCCGCCGAGCCGACGCGCCCTGCGATTCCAGTCGGCGCTGGGACCGCACCCCGTCCCGCCGGACGCCACCGCCCGCGCGCTCGGCGTCTGTCCGGAACGGGCCGAGGACCTCCTCGCCGGGCTCGCCGCGGCGCACTGGACCGAACCGGTCGACCTCGGGGGCAGACCCGGCTACCGGCTGCACCCCCTCGTCCGGCGCTTCGCCCGCGACCTGCTGGCCCGCGAGGAGGGCGGCGTCCCGCTGCCACTGCCGCTGCGCCCCGCCCGGATGCGCGCCGAGCACGCCAACTGACGCACCCCGCCGCCCGGACCGGCCCGTCCCCGTCATCGGACCGACGCATGCCGGGCACGTTGCGCGAGCCCGAGCCACGACCGACCGCGGGCCGATCCGCGAGCCGATCCACGAACCGGCATGAGGACGACCTGCGGACGACCCGTGGACCGACCCGCCGACCGACCCGTGGACCGACCCGTCGACCGAGCCGTCGACCGACCCGCCGACCGACCCGTCGACCGATCCGCGAACCGACCCGTCGACCGACCCGCCGACCGACCCGTCGACCGATCCGTCGACCGATCCGCGAACCGACACGCGGTCGCCGCCGTTCGCCTGGCGGCACCGACCGAGATGAGGCACAGTCCCGGCATGCCCGCACCCTCTGGATTCAGTTACGAGACCCGCGCCGACGGCACGGTCGTCATCACGCACCGCGGCCGGAAGGCCACCACCCTGCGCGGCGACCGCGCCGCCAGGTTCGTCGACGAGGTGGCCGCCGGCGACGAACAGGCCGTCATGGCCCGCTGGACCGGCTCCTACAAGTTCGGCAACGAACGCACCGCCCGCAACCATCCGAGAAACCAACGACGCCGTGGCTGAGGCCCCGTGCGTCGGCCGAAGGACACGCACCCGCCATGACTGACACCACACCCATCCCGACCACACCCGTCCCGACCGAAGCTGTCCCTTCCACATCCCTTCCTTCCGTTCCTGTTTCTTTCGTTCCGCGCCGGATCGCCGTGTTCGGCGCGGGTTACATCGGCCTGGTGACCGGGGCCTGCTTCGCGGACCTCGGCCACCGGGTGGTCGTCCGCGACATCCTGCCCGAGCGCATCGACCTGCTGCGCTCCGGCGACGTCCCGTTCTTCGAACCCGGCCTCGGCGACCTGATCCTCCGGAACAAGGAGCGGCTCTCGTTCACCCTCGACGTGCGCGAGGCGGTCCGGGACGCCGAAGTGGTCTACGTGTGCGTCGACACCCCGCCCACGGCCTCCGGCGACGCCGACCTGTCCCGGGTCTGGGCCGTCGTCGAGGCGCTCAAGGACACCGCCGCGCACCTGGTCGCGGTGGTGGTCAAGAGCACGGTGCCGGTCGGCACCGGGGACCGGGTGCGGGCGGCCCTCGACGAGGCCGGGCTGCACCACGTCGGCTACGTCTCGAACCCCGAATTCACCGCCGAGGGAAGCGCGGTGGACGACTTCCTGCGCCCCGACCGGGTGGTGATCGGCGCTTCCGACGAGACCACCGCCCGCTGGGTGGAGGGGCTCTACGCGGGGGTGGACGGACCGGTCGAGATCATGGACGTCGCATCGGCCGAGATGGTCAAACTCGCTTCCAACGCCCTGCTCGCCACCAAGATCACCTTCATCAACGAGATCGCGACAGTGTGCGAGGCGACCGGCGCGGACATCGAGCACGTCGCCCGCGCGGTCGGCCGGGACCACCGGCTCGGCCCGCACTTCCTCAACGCCGGTCTGGGATACGGCGGTTCCTGCTTCCCGAAGGACTCCCGCGCGCTGCGGGCGATGGCCAGCAACTCCGGCTACCCCTTCCAGCTCCTCAACGCCGTCATCGAGGTCAACGAACTCCAGCCCCGGCGCGCCATCCAGCGGCTCAAGTCCGAGCTGGGCGGCCTGAGGGGCCGTCGAGTGGCCCTGCTCGGCCTCACGTTCAAGCCCGGCACGGACGACATGCGCGAGGCCCCCAGTGCCGTCATCGCCTCCCGCCTCCTCGCCGAGGGCGCCGAGGTGACCTGCTGGGACCCGATGGCCCGCCCCGCTCCGGTGGAGCCCTGGAGCTCGACCACCCGCCACCCGGACGTGCCGTCGGCCCTCTCGCGCGCGGACGCGGCAGTGCTCGTCACCGAGTGGCCCGAACTCGTGGACGTCGACTGGTCCGCCGCCGCCCGCCGCATGCGCACCCCGCTGCTCCTCGACGGCCGCAACCTGCTGGAGCCCGCGGCGATGCTGGACGCGGGCTTCACGTACATGAGCGTGGGCCGCGCGACGCGCCACCGGTAGGACGGGCCGGGCGGGCGGCTGCGAACTCGGGACCGATGCCACGCGGTTGGGTGATTTCCCGGTTCGCGCCGTACCGCGCGTCCGTCGCTGCCCGCTGAACCGCAAAGTAATGGGTACGGGCAGTGACCGTCCGGCGGTGGCGCGGGCCCGCCCACCCAGTACGGAGCCGGGCGCGCAACGGCGCGGGCGCGGAACGAAGGCGGATGGCGTATGACAGACGTGGACGCGGACGAGCAAGGCGAGAACTGCTCGGCGGACGAGATGGCGGAGGACGCCGAGCGGGAATTCGACCAGGTTGACGGCTCGGGACCGGTGATCGCGGCGGTAGGCCGACAGATCCGGCTCTGGCGTGAATCGGCGGGGATGCGGGCGAAGGAACTGGGCGCCGCGATCGGCTACGGCGAGAACCAGGTCTACAAGGTCGGGTCCGGTACACGCATCCCCAAGCCGGAGTTCCTGGAGGGCGCGGACCGGGTCCTGCGCGCGGGCGGCAAGATCGCCGCGATGAAGAAGGACCTGGAGGAGGCGCGGTACCCGAAGAAGGTCCGGGGCCTGGCGAACCTGGAGCGGACGGCGGTCGAGATCGGGTCGTATACCAACGGTGTTGTGGATGGACTGCTTCAGACCGAGGACTTTGCACGGGTGCTGTACGCGGAGCGACGCCCGGCCTACTCCGAGGACCAGATCGACCGTTTGGTAGCGGCACGCATGGCTCGCCAGCGGATTTTCCAGAGTAAGGGCCATGCGACTGGCTGAGTTCATCAAGTCCCTCGGTCCTGTGCAGCAGCCAATTTCTGCCGTCAGAGCCCGCCAAACCAGATAAACAAGAAGACCGGTTGGTTGGATGAGCCCCGTGCCTCATCCGTACACAGCAGAGCGCACAACAGCGGCCAGGTACGGAGCCTGGAGGCCGACCCGACCTTACGCGTCTCGGCCAACCGTGCAGGTCAAATCCGAAACGACCGCTCAAGGATCGCTGATTCCCAAGCCCAGAGAGCGAGTTCAATCTCGTCACCCGCTCCACGATGAAAACCCTGGTCAGAGACCAGGGTCTTGTTTGTTGCCTGGACCTGCCTACGCGCTCCTCCCTGACCGGAGCTGGGAGAGAGCATGCACAACCGGCTGGTCGTACCGGTCCTTGTCCTGCTCCCAGTAAGCGAGCACCCGAGCCGTGGCCTCGGCCATGTCCGTGGGCAGGTCAGCCGCGCGAAGAGTATCGGCGACCTCTTCCATCTCGGGTGCCCAGCGCCAGGCTCGGGCTGCAACACTCGGCAGATAGCCCGGATCGGAGAGGATCGTGGAGACCATGACCTCGGCTTCGGCTGTGAGCTGATCACCGACTCCATGGGCGTCGGCGAGCGCGTGAGCGACGCCGGCGAGGGTGCGAGCGGCCTTCTGGTAGCTGGCAAAGGCCATCTTCAGAGCGGAAGCGGAACCGGGTGTGTCGCCGACCCGGCACACGTGCAGGGCAGAGTCCGTGAACAGCGACGCCACCAGCTCGACGGCAGAGTCGGCCCCTGCGAGATAGAGCCGTGTCGCACGCCCCTCGCCTGGCGGCTGGCCGAAAACGGCACCGGTCGACGACTGCGGAGCCGGGGCGGACCATGGCCGTTCAGGACGGGACAGCGGTACAGGGGCCGTGGCCCCCACTGTCCGGGCAGCGAGTCTCACGCTGGAGCCGCGTCATGGGTACCGTGCCGGAGACGAACTCTGTACGGACAGACCGGCGGTCGCGCCGGATCGTCCGGCGGCCAGGAGGTGTCCTGATGCTGGAGGAAGCCGAGGAGATCGGCAAGCGCGCTCGCAGGGCGAGGCTGCGGCTGGGTATGCCGCAGGCAGACCTGGCGACGGCCCTCGGGAAGTCTCAGGGCTGGGTGTCGAAGATGGAGCGTGGCCTGATCGAGCTGGACCGGGTCGGGCTGCTCAATCAGGTGGCCGCAGAGCTGCACGTCCATCCGAACGACCTGATCGGACGCCCGTACAGCAACTCCCCCGACGACAACCAGTGGCAGATCGCCGCCTCGTCGATCCTGCGCGAGCTGCGCCGCTACGACCTCGTCCCCGTCTTCGATGGGGTTCCGCGACCGGCATCACAGCTATGGCGTGAGGTGACCCGGCTGCACCGCCTGCGGGACACCGCCTCCAACGTCGCGATTCTCCGAGTTCTCCCGGATCTGTTCCGGGAAGCGCGCGCTCTGGCGGAGGACTCGGAGGGGCACGAGCGGGAGGAGGCGTACGCCGTCTACGCCGTGTGCTGCAAGTTCGCGCACACCGCCGCGCACGCCCTCGGACACCCCGAGCTGGTGGCCATGGCGTGCGAGCGGGCCGCGTGGTCAGCCAGGTTGTCGGGAGATCCGGTTTTGCCTGCCGTCGCCGACTGGATGCGCGTCTGGGACATGTGGGCGACGGCTGACTGGACCGACGCTCTGACCCTCTCGGACAAGGCGATCGCCTCGGTGCAACAGCCTTACGAGCATGGTGATCAGCTGGCCGTGCGGGCCTGGGGCACGCTTCAGCTTCGGGCGGCTGTCTCCGCCGCTCGGGCCAACCGCCCATCGGAAGCGGAGGACCGGATCGGACACGCGAAGGACGCCGCCGAACGCATGGACGCGTACGTCGGCGCACCGGTGTACGACCGGCATTCGCTGACGTTCTCCGCCGGGAACGTGCAGATCCACGCGATCAGCGTGGCCCTGGAAATGGGCAAGCAGGGCAAAGCTCTGGAGATAAACCGCCGCACCAGCCCGAGCTTGGTCGGGTCACTGCCCAACTCACGTCAGGGTCACCACCACATGGACGTCGCGCGGGCCTGGCTGTGGGACGGGAACCGGGCAAAGGCCCTCACCGAGCTGGAGACGGCTGAGCGGATCGCGCCGCAGCTCGTACGCAACCACCCCATCGCCCGTTCAACGCTTCGCAGCATCGTCTACGCGGAACGAGCAGCCACGAGGGAGAAGCTGCGGCACATGTCCGACCGCTTTCACCTGGACGGATAGGGGTCGTATTCCTCCGGCTCATATTCGAGGGCTGTCCTGTCCCTAATTTCGGGACATGACGCGACGACGTTCTTCTCATCTTCCCTCGCAGGGAGCCGGGTTAGGTACGGCAGCACCGTTCGTTCCACGGCTCGGCGACCTCGCCACGGACAGCGCTCGCGATGACCGAGTCGGGGTCGTGGTCGCCCTCCCCGGTGAGGGCTCCGCTACGACGTACCACCTGCGTCCGCCCAGGGGCGGGGCCCCGTGGTCCGCGCCCGCCGACGGGACGACGCTCAGTCCCGTACCGGTGAAGGCCACCCACGCCACCATCTTGGCCGGACGGGACGCGGTCTACGACCCGCGTGCCCGGCAGGGATCGGTTCCCATCGAGTTCCACCTGGATGACGGCTCGACCCTTGATGGCGCACTCATCCTCACCTCTGTCGAGCTGGAGTGGCTGCACCAGCAGACCAGCCGCCTCGTCGACGCGCACGAACGTGCCCTCGGCGGTACCCCGTGACCGGGTCTCGGCGACGCCACGCCCGAAAGGCCGCGCCGCGCTTCGTACGCCCCGAAGGCGGAGGCATCGCGCTCACGCTTCTGGCCGTCGCCGGGCTGGTGGGCCCGGCCTGGGCACTGCGTGAGCAGGCCGCCCCGCTCCTCAACGGCCTCAGTCACCAGCCCTCCGCCGTTGCACTGGACGCGAGCCCGCCCTCCGATCACTGACTCCGCTCCGCTTTCCGGGTCGTTCACCCCACGTTCCCGGCCATCGGAGCCTGCCATGCACCCGGAACATCCAGGCGTGATTCTTCAGGGAGAGATCGTGGACATCCCGTACATCGTCATCGACCAGCTCACCCCCGACCAACAGCAGGTCTGGAAAACCTACTTCGGTGACGCCGACCGCCCCCGCTACATCGAGGAGGGCATCTGGCGCCGCACGCAGGAGAAGGCCACGGCCGAACAGAGCGGCTGGACGGCTGCCGACGACGCCCGGCGGCGGATCATCCACTACCGCTACCGGTACGGCCTGGTCCCCACCACCGCCGCGCCGGCCATCGGCTTGACCGACCTGTACCTCTACCACTCCGCTACCGCTCCAGCGGACGAGATCGACGCGCACCACGACGCCCTGTGGGACTCGCTCGCCACCGGCGGCTGGAAAGAGGCCCCCGGCGGATTCTTATGGACACGGCGGGATCTGAAGTGCCGCATCACCGAGCACGACGTCCACCCCCAGGACGCCGCTGCGGGCCGCACCCTCCCCGTCGGCTACCGGAGCCTGGACGTACAGATCGCCTCGGTGTCCTACGCACCGCCGCCCACTGTCCGGCAGCTGCCGTGGAACGTGCTCTCCACCGGAATCCGGTGCAAGGACCGCCCCGGTACGCCGACCCGCGTCCCGGACCTGTCCGTCCTCGCACCTGTTGCCGTTCCAGGTGGAGATCGGATGCGGTACGTCGGTCGAGGCGGGTATTCCGCCCCTGCACCGGCTCCACGAGATCTACCGGGTCACCGACCGCCAGGGCCACGAGCCTCGGGAGCACCGCTTCACCCTCTCCCCGACAGCGGACACGCTCCTCCACGAGGTTCTGACGGAGCCGGAGGAGAAGACTGCGGAATTCGTGGAGATGTTCCGCGCCTGCTTCCTGGCCGAGCCGACCCCCGCCATGTGGGCGCTGAAGGAACTGAAGGACGCCGGGCACCTCGTCGGTCCGGTCATCACCAACAACTTCGACGTGCTCGCCGCGCGCGCCGGGCTCGACGAGTGCTTCATGCGCCGGTACGACCAGGCCGTACCCGATGTCGAGTGGGTCGACGGTGCCAAGGCCCTTCTCGTCGTCGGCCTGCACGCCGACCGCCGCAAGGTCCAGGCCCGCGCCCGCGCTCGTGGCATGCAGGTCGTCTACCTGGACCCGGAGGGTTTCTGGCGCGACGGCCAGTTCATGCCGTACCCGCTGGAAGGGCCCCAGGACGGCGACCTGGTGTGCCGGGCAACCGCCGCCGAGGCGCTGCCCGCACTCGTCAACCTGCTGAAGCAGCAGGCTGGTTGATCCACCTGCACGAAGAGGGCCCTGCCGGGTGTTGGCGCTAGCGTGACGCACCCGGCCGGCCCTGACTTCCCGGGCGGGCGAGAGGCAAGGAAAGGAGCGTCGGCCCCATGCGCGTATCCGTCATCGGTTGTGGTCACCTGGGCATCCCCCACGCCGCTGCCATGGCCGAGATCGGCCACGAGGTCATCGGCGTGGACCTGGACCGGGCGAAGATCGACCGCCTCAACGCCGGCGAGTGCCCCATCTACGAGGACGGCCTGCCCGAACTCCTCAGCGCACACACCGCCACTGGACGGCTGCGGTTCACCACCAGCCTTGCAGAGGCGGCCGAGTTCGCCGACATCCACTTCCTCGCCGTGGGTACGCCGATCGACGCGGACGGACGGAGCTACGACACCGGACAGGTCTTCGGCGCAGCCCGCGCCCTCGCCCCGCACCTGACCCGCCCGACCGTCATCGTCGGCAAGTCCACGGTCACCGTCGGCACCTCCCGCGACCTCGGTGCTCTCCTCGCCCGGCTCTCCCCGGCAGGTGACGACGTGGAGGTCGTCTGGAATCCCGAGTTCCTGCGCGAGGGCCACGCCATCGACGACACCCTGCGCCCCGACCGCATCGTCGTGGGCGTGCCGTCGGCCCGCGCCGAGGACGCGGTACGTGAGGTCTACGCACCCCTCCTGGCGAACGGCATCCCGCTGTTCGTCACCGATCCCGCCACCGCCGAACTCATCAAGGGCGCCGCCAACGCCTACCTCGGCATGAAGATCTCCTTCATCAACGGCGTCGCCGATATGTGTACCGCCGCCGGAGCCGACGTCCAGCAGCTCACCGAGGCCATCGGCCTGGACCCTCGCATCGGCCGCGGCGGCCTGAACGCCGGCCCCGGATACGGCGGCGGCTGCCTCCCGAAGGACGTCCGCGCCTTCACCGCCTCCGCCCGCACCCTCGGAGCCGCCGAAGCGGCCACTCTTCTGCGATCCGCCGAGGAGGTCAATGAATCCCGCCCCACCGCCGCGCTGAGGCTCATCGAGCAGACGCTCGGCCGTCCCGTCGACGGCGTACGCGTCACCGTCTGGGGTGCTTCCTTCAAGGCCGGTACCGACGACGTCCGCGAATCCCCGGCCCTGGCGATCGCCGCGCTCATGCACCAGCGCGGCGCGACCGTCACCGTCCACGACCCGCACGCCGTGCCCACAGCACTGCGCCGCCACCCCGAACTCGACTACTGCGAAAACCTCGAAGGCTCCCTTGCGGCAGCCGAGTTGATCGTCCTGGCCACCGAATGGCCCCACTTCCGCGAGGCCGATCCCAAGGCACTCGCCCCTCTGGTAGCGGACCAGGTCCTCGTCGACCTCCGCAACCTCATCGACGCCGACGCCTGGCGCATGGCCGGATGGACCGTACGCCAGCTCGGACGGCCCGCACAGGAATAGCCGAACCCATCCATCGATCGGAGGTCCGACGTGGACACCCTGTGGGACAACATCGAGAAGCTTTCCGCCGTCTGCCGAGCAGCAGGCGCCCATCTCCCCGACGAGGAGCTCAAGGCACTCCAGGTCGGCAAGGTCGCCGAGGAAGCCGGCGAGGCCATGCACGCCCTTCACGGCCTGAAGGGCCTCACCACCTGCGGCGACGACCACACCTGGTCCGAGGTCCAGAACGACCTGGTCGGCGCCGTCATTGCAGCCCTCCTGGCGATGCACTACATCGACCCCACGGGCGCCCGCGCCACCTTCGACGAGATCCTCCACCGTCGGACGCGAAGGGGGCGAGAGGCCGCTGCTGCGGCCTGACAATCTCCGGATCCATCGTCGGCCGCAGCCACCAGGTGCGGCCGACGATGGATCCGGGCGGGATCGCAGCATGCCCGAGTTGCCGACCAGGGTACGGACGCCTGATCATGCCCACCCGCAGGAGAGGGCATGACGTCGATCGAACTGCTCTGTCAACATCTATGCGAATAGCCCAAATCTATGCGAATAGCCCAAACTCTAGAACTAACAACGGCTAGTAACACAATGAGTTGATCTGTCGGTGGGTGATCAGGCAACAGGCGAGCTTGAGGCCTCGTGGACGTCGGCTCGGCGTTACCAGCGGGTGCGGAGGCGTTTGAAACCGTGGAGCCGGGCGAAGGCGCGTTCCACGACCCAGCGGTAGGTGCCCACGCCGTCCGACCTCCGCCCCGCCCCGTCCCCTGTTCCTTCCGGGACGGGGCGGGCGATTTTCACCCCGAACCGCCCCCGCCGGGCCCCGAACCGGCCCCCGCCCGGCCGCGCCCGGCCACGCTCCCTCGCCTCACCCGAACGGGCCCGCCCGCGCCGCCGGTCCGCCGCCCCAGGGGCCCGGCCGTCCCGGGCGACCCTGCCGGGCACGCGGAACGCGCAGGCGCTCGGGCTGCTGCCGCCCTCGTCGGCCCCGCCCCTCCCTCGACCGTGGTTCCCCTGCCGCACCTCCCGGCTTCTGCGACGATGCGGAGAAAAGGGGTGAACGCGGCAGAACGTATCGGCGGGCAGGGAAGGGAACGGTATGTGCGGGATCATCGGTTACGTCGGTGGGCAGTCGGCACAGGACGTCGTCGTCGCGGGGCTCAAGCGCCTCGAATACCGGGGCTACGACTCGGCTGGCCTCGCCGTGCTCGCGGACGGCGGGCTGGCCGCGGCCAAGCGGGCGGGCAAGCTCGTCAACCTGGAGAAGGCGCTGGCCGAGGCCCCACTCCCGGCCGGGACCACCGGGATCGGGCACACTCGCTGGGCCACCCACGGCGCACCCACCGACGTGAACGCCCACCCGCACCTGGACAACGCGGGTCGGGTCGCCGTCGTGCACAACGGGATCATCGAGAACTTCGCCGCCCTGCGCGCCGAACTCGCCGGGCGCGGCCACGACCTGGCATCCGAGACCGACACCGAGGTCGTCGCCCACCTCTTCGCCGAGGCGTTCTCGTCGTGCGCGGACCCGGCGGAGGCCATGCGTCAGGTCTGTCGGCGCCTGGAGGGCGCCTTCACGCTCGTCGCCGTGCACGCGGACGCGCCGGACACGGTGGTCGGTGCCCGGCGCAACTCGCCGCTCGTGGTGGGGGTGGGGCAGGACGAGTCGTTCCTCGCCTCCGACGTCGCCGCGTTCATCGCACACACCCGCTCCGCGATCGAGCTGGGGCAGGATCAGGTGGTGGAGTTGCGTCGGGAGGGCGTCACCGTCACCGGCTTCGATGGACGGCCCGCCGACGTCCGCCGTTACCACGTGGACTGGGACGTCTCCGCGGCGGAGAAGAGCGGCCACGCCTCCTTCATGCTCAAGGAGATCGAGGAGCAGCCCCGGGCCGTCGCCGACACGCTCCTCGGACGGGTCGACGGCTCGGGCGCCCTCCGGCTCGACGAGGTGCGGCTCGCGCCCCACGAACTCCGCGAGGTCGACAAGGTCGTCGTCGTCGCCTGCGGCACCGCGTTCCACGCCGGGATGATCGCCAAGTACGCCATCGAGCACTGGACCCGGATTCCCTGCGAGACCGAGCTGGCCAGCGAGTTCCGCTACCGCGATCCGATCCTCGGCCCCCGCACCCTGGTCGTCGCCATCTCGCAGTCGGGCGAGACGATGGACACCCTGATGGCCGTACGGCACGCCCGCGAACAGGGCGCGAAGGTCCTGGCCATCTGCAACACGAACGGCTCCACCATCCCGCGCGAATCCGACGCCGTGCTCTACACGCACGCCGGACCGGAGGTCGCCGTCGCCTCCACCAAGGCGTTCCTCACCCAACTGGTCGCCTGCTACCTGGTCGCCCTGTACCTGGGCCAGAACTGCGGCACCAAATGGGGCGACGAGATCCGCACCGTCGTGCGCCAGCTCTCCGAGATGCCCGGTTCGGTGGCCCGCGTCCTGGGGGCCATGGAACCCGTCCGGGCGCTCGCCCGGTCCCTCGCCGACCACGACACGGTGCTCTTCGTGGGCCGCCACGTCGGCTACCCGGTGGCCCTGGAGGGCGCGCTCAAGCTCAAGGAACTCGCCTACATGCACGCCGAGGGCTTCGCGGCGGGCGAGCTCAAGCACGGGCCGATCGCGCTCATCGAGGACGGGCTGCCCGTCGTCGTGATCGTGCCCTCGCCGCGCGGCCGGTCGGTACTGCACGACAAGATCGTGTCGAACATCCAGGAGATCCGGGCCCGCGGCGCCCGTACCGTCGTGATCGCCGAGGAGGGTGACGACGCGGTGGTCCCCTACGCCGACCACCTGATCAGGATCCCGGCGACGCCCACGCTGCTCCAGCCGCTGGTGGCGACCGTGCCGTTGCAGGTCTTCGCCTGCGAACTCGCGACGGCCCGCGGCAACGACGTGGACCAGCCGCGCAACCTGGCGAAGTCCGTGACCGTGGAGTAGCCCGCTAGCGTTCTTTCGTGCGTGATCGCCGGTTCGATCACGCACGCATCCACGAACGGCGGCGGACGAGCGAGTGATGAGGGAACGCGTGTGATCATCGGGGTGGGGATCGATGTGGCCGAGATCGAACGGTTCGACGCGGCGCTGAAGCGCACGCCGCACCTGGCCGACCGGCTCTTCCTGGAACGGGAGTTGCTGCTGCCCGGCGGCGAGCGGCGCGGCATCGCCTCGCTCGCCGCCCGGTTCGCCGCCAAGGAGGCCATCGCCAAGGCGCTCGGCGCCCCGGGCGGCCTGCTGTGGACGGACGCCGAGGTGTACGTCGAGGCCAGCGGGCAGCCCCGGCTGCGGGTCCGGGGCACGGTCGCCGCGCGCGCCGCCGAACTGGGCGTGCGGCACTGGCACGTGTCGCTCAGCCATGACGCGGGGGTGGCGTCGGCCGTGGTGATCGCGGAGGGTTGAGCACAGCACAGGAGGGTGTCGCGCACGGCACTGGAGGGTGTCGAGCTCGGCACAGGAGGGTGTCGCGCCCGGCGCCCACGGGTGCGCCGACGGGCGTTGCGCACGGCACCGGAGGGTCAGGAGGGTGGAGGACATGCGCACCGCTTACAGCGTTCGGACCGTGCGGGCCGCCGAGCGGGCCCTGATGGACCGGTTGCCCGAGGGCGCGCTCATGCAGCGTGCCGCGGCGGGGCTCGCGACGGCCTGCGGCGACGTGCTGCGGCGGCGCGGGCGGGTGTACGGGGCACGGGTCGTGCTGCTCGTCGGCAGCGGCGACAACGGGGGCGACGCGCTGTACGCGGGCGCCCGGCTGGCCCGCCGGGGCGCCGGGGTGCGCGCCGTGCTCACCTCGCCGGGCCGAGCCCACCCGGGCGGGCTCGCCGCGCTGCTCGCGGCGGGCGGACGCGTGGTGGAGGCGCGGCAGGGGGAGCGGAGCGCCGGGGACGGTCACGGACTCCCGGCCACCGGGGACGGCCTTGGGCTCCCGGCCACCCGGACCGGCCACCCGGACCCGGACACGACGGGTGCCGACGGCGGCCCGACACCCGTGGACGCGGTGGTGGCGGCGATGTGGGGCGGGCACATCGATCTCGTCGTGGACGGGATCACCGGCATCGGCGGGCGCGGCGGGCTGCGTCCCGGGGCCGCCGCGCTGGTGCGGGCCTTCCGGGCGACCGGTGCGGCCGTCGTCGCCGTGGACCTGCCCAGCGGGGTGGAGGCCGACACCGGTGAGGTGCTCGGCGACGCGGTGCACGCCGACGCGACCGTCACCTTCGGCACGTACAAGCCGGGGCTGCTCGTCGACCCCGCCGCCGGGCTGGCCGGCGCGCTGCGCCTCGTCGACATCGGGCTCGGGCCCGAACTGCCCGCGGTGCCCGACCTGGAGGCGTTGCAGCACGCGGACGTCGCCGCGCTGCTCCCGGTGCCCGCGGCCGAGAGCGACAAGTACCGGCGCGGCGTCGTCGGCATCGTCGCCGGGTCGGCCCGCTACCCGGGGGCGGCGGTGCTCGCCGTGTCCGGGGCGCTGCGCGGCGGGGCCGGGGCGGTGCGGTACGTCGGTCCGGGCGGCGGCGCGGTGATCGCCGCGCATCCGGAGACGCTGGTGCACGCGGGCCCCCCGTCGAGGGCGGGCCGGGTGCAGGCATGGGTGGTGGGACCCGGGCTCGGCGACGGGGCGGACGCGGCGGACGCGGTCCGCGACGTGCTGGCGACCGACGTCCCGGTGCTCGTGGACGCGGACGGGCTGCGCCTGCTCGACCCCGACGCCGTGCGGGCGCGCACCGCGCCGACCGTTCTGACCCCGCACGCCGGTGAGGCCGCCGCCCTGCTCGGCGTCCCCCGCGAGGAGGTCGAGGCCGGGCGGCTGGCCGCCGTGCGCGAACTCGCCGCCCGGCACCGGGCCACGGTCCTGCTGAAGGGGTCGACGACCCTGGTCGCCGACGACGACCCGGACATCCCGGCGCGGGTCAACCCGACCGGCACGTCCTGGCTGGCCACGGCGGGCAGCGGTGACGTCCTCTCCGGACTGACCGGCTCCCTGCTCGCGGCGGGCCTCGCCCCGCGCGACGCCGCGTCCGTCGGCGCGTACCTGCACGGCCTCGCCGCCCGGCACGCCGCGGACGGGGCGCCCGTCGCCGCACAGGATGTCGCGGACGCGCTTCCGGCGGCGTGGCGGGACGTGCGCGCCTGAGCGATCCGGGGCGCGCGGGGCGCACGGGGCGCACGGGGCGACGGGAGGGGACCCGACACCGGAACGACGGCGGCACGCGCGTCCTCATCGACCGGCTCCGGCCGCGCGGCGTGTCCAGGGAGCAGGCCGGGATCGACGAGTGGCCCAAGGACATCACCCCGTCGAAGGAACTGCGCTCCTGGCACCACGAGGACCGCACCGGCGCCCGCTGCGACGCCTTGGCGGACCGCTACCGGGCCGAGCTCGCCGACCCGGTCCGCGCGGCGGCCGTCGACAGGCTGGTGGGCCTGGTCCGCGAGGGCGGACCGGTGACTCTGGTGACAGCGGTCAAGGGCGCACCGCACAGCCACGCCCCGGTCCTCGTCGGCCATCCGGAGCACGAACTGCGTCACCACCACTGAGGGCCCGGCCGCGTCCGGCGCCGGGGCGTGGGAGACGGGGCGTGGGAGGGGCCGCCGCACGTTCCGTGACGGCCGTGCGAGGGGCCCGGCGCACGGCTCTGAGAGACTGGGCGCGATGAACGAGACAGCGTCCTTGAGAGCCCGAGCCGAGATCGACCTCGCCGCATTGCGTGCGAATGTGCGCGTACTGCGCGCCCGGGCGGCCGGTGCGCACCTCATGGCCGTCGTCAAGTCCGACGCGTACGGGCACGGGGCGGTGCCCTGCGCCCGCGCCGCGCTGGAGGCCGGGGCGACCTGGCTGGGCACCGCCACACCGCAGGAGGCTCTCGCCCTGCGGGCCGCCGGACTCGGCGGCCGGGTGATGTGCTGGCTGTGGACGCCGGGCGGGCCCTGGCGGGAGGCGATCGAGGCCGACATCGACGTGTCGGTCAGCGGGATGTGGGCGCTGCGCGAGGTCGTCGCCGCCGCCACGGAGGCCGGGATTCCGGCCCGTGTCCAGCTCAAGGCCGACACCGGCCTCGGACGCAACGGCTGCCAGCCGGCCGACTGGCCGGAGCTGGTCTCCGCCGCCCGCGCCGCCGAGGAGGCGGGCACCATCCGGATCACCGGCCTGTGGTCCCACTTCGCCTGCGCCGACGAGCCCGGCCACCCCTCCATCGCCGCCCAGCTGACCGCCTTCCGGGACATGGTCGGCTACGCCGAGAAGGAGGGCGTCGACCCCGAGGTGCGCCACATCGCCAACTCCCCGGCGACGCTGACCGTCCCCGAGGCCCACTTCGACCTCGTACGGACCGGAATCGCGATGTACGGCCTCTCGCCGAGCCCCGAGCTGGGCACCCCGGCGGACTTCGGACTGCGCCCCGTCATGACGCTCGCCGCGTCGATCGCCCTGGTCAAGCAGGTGCCGGCCGGTCATGGCATCAGCTACGGCCACCACTACACGACGCCCCGCGAAACCACCCTGGGCCTGGTGCCGGTCGGTTACGCGGACGGCATTCCGCGCCACGCCTCCGGCCGCGGACCCGTCCTGGTCGGCGGTGCGTGGCGCCGGGTCGCGGGCCGGGTGGCCATGGACCAGTTCGTCGTCGACCTCGACGGTGACACGGTCGAGGCGGGCAGCGAGGCCGTTCTCTTCGGCCCGGGGGACCGCGGCGAGCCGACCGCCGAGGACTGGGCGCAGGCCGCCGACACGATCGCGTACGAGATCGTCACCCGGATCGGTACCCGGGTGCCGCGGGTCCATCTGCACGCCGCCCCGGCCGGGTCCTGACCGATCCGGCACCGCCGACCGGGCACGATCCGAGCACGGCGGGACGGGCCGAACCCGGCCCGGCGGACATGACCGACCACGACCGACGAGGAGCGCGGCACGGTGAGCGAGATCAGCGCGGGTGACGCGGTGGCGGAGGCCGCCACGGCGGTGGGCTGGCGCCGGGCCGGGATCGCCGGGGCCGCCATAGGCGTGCTCGCGGCGGGCGCGGCGGCCGGTGTCGCGGTCGAACGGCTGACCGTGGGCCGCGGCATGCGCAGACGGGCCAGGCTGGCCCTGGACGCCTCCGGGCCGTACGGCTCGCTGCGCGGGCTGCCGGGCAGGGCCGCCGCAGACGACGGCACCGAGCTGTACTACGAGGTCGACGAGGTCGAACCGGACGGCGGCACGGGCGCCGGGGCGGACGGCATGGGCGGCACCGATGCCGCCCCGGGCAACGGCACCCGCCGCCGCAGGCTCTTCGGCCGCAAGGCGCCGGTGCCCGTCACCGTCGTCTTCAGCCACGGCTACTGCCTCAACCAGGACTCCTGGCACTTCCAACGGGCGGCGCTGCGCGGCCTGGTCCGCACCGTCCACTGGGACCAGCGCAGCCACGGCCGCTCCGAGCGGGGCCGGGCCCAGGCGGACGGGGTGACGGTCGGCATCGACCAGCTCGGCCGGGACCTGAAGGCGGTCATCGACGCCGCCGCCCCGGAGGGCAGGCTGGTGCTGGTCGGGCACTCGATGGGCGGCATGACGATGATGGCGCTCGCCGACCAGTACCCGCAGTTCTTCCGGGACCGGGTGGCCGCCGTCGCGTTCGTCGGCACGTCGAGCGGAAGGCTCGGCGAGGTCAGCTTCGGGCTGCCGGTCGCGGGCGTCAACGCGGTGCGGCGGGTGCTGCCCGGGGTGCTCCGGGCGCTCGGTTCCCAGGCCGAACTGGTGGAGCGCGGCCGACGGGCCACCGCCGACCTGTTCGCCGGACTGATCAAGAAGTATTCGTTCGGATCGCGGGACGTCGACCCGGCGGTCGAACGGTTCGCCGAACGGCTCATCGAGTCCACGCCGATCGACGTGGTCGCCGAGTTCTACCCGGCCTTCACCGAACACGAGAAGAGCGGCGTGCTGCCCGCGTTCCGCGACATCCCGGTGTTGATCCTGGCCGGGGACAAGGACCTGGTGACGCCCAGCTCGCACAGCGAGGCCATCGCCGACCAGCTGCCCGACGCGGAACTGGTCATCGTCCCGGACGGCGGCCACCTGGTGATGCTGGAGCACCCGGAGACGGTCACGGACCGGCTGGCGGACCTGCTGGTGCGCGCCGGTGCGGTGCCCGCGGCGACCGGGACCGACCGGCACCCGGGCGGCGACTGAAGGGACCGGGGGCGGCTGCGTGCAGCGGGCGACCGAAGAGGCCGGGCCGCAACCGGAAGGGCCGGGCGGCAACCGGAAGGGCCGGGCGGCAACTGGAAGGGCCGGGCGCGATGCCGCCTCCCGAGGTCCGCCGGTTGGTCTAACGTTGGCGGACATGGAAGCACCGCACAACAGCCCGGTGGCCGAGGCGGGCGGGGACGCCGGACCGGACGCCGTCACCGTCTCCCTGTCCGTCGATTCCCCCGAACGGATGCAGGCCCTGGGCCGTCGGCTCGCCCGGATGCTGCGCCCCGGCGACCTCGTGATGCTCACCGGCGAGCTCGGTGCCGGGAAGACGACGCTGACCCGGGGGCTCGGCGAGGGGCTCGGCGTGCGCGGCGCCGTCACGTCCCCGACCTTCGTGATCGCCCGCGTCCACCCCTCGCTGACCGGCGGTCCGGCGCTGGTCCACGTCGACGCGTACCGCCTGGGCGGCGGACTCGACGAGATGGAGGACCTGGACCTCGACGTGTCGCTGCCCGAGTCGGTGGTGGTCGTGGAATGGGGCGACGGCAAGGTCGAGGAGCTGTCGGGGGACCGGCTGCGGGTGTTGATCCACCGGGCGGTCGGCGACACGGACGACGAACAACGTTCGGTGACCCTGGTCGGTGTCGGGCCGCGTTGGACGGGGCTGCGGGAGGCGCGCGAGGCGCTGGAGGGCTGAGCGCGGTGCGCGTCGGCCGGGGCGGCGCGAACTTTCCGACAGCGTGTCGGCATAGTGTTGCGCCGGGCGGGGAGACCGTGGTCCCATGGAGGACGAGAGTGAGTTAGGCATGCCTAACTCGCGCATGTCACCGGAGCCTCAGGAGGCATCCATGACGATGTCCGCCGAACGCGAAGTGCCGTCGCCGTCGATGGGCGACCTGCTGGCGGCCTGCGCCGCGGCCACGGCTGTCTCGACCCCGCCCCCGCCCTCCGAGGACCCCGCGCCGGACACCGCCACGCCGTCCGCCGCCGAGGAGCGCGAGACCGAGCCCGCCAACCAGGCGCGCTGACGACCGGGCGGGATACGCGGCGAAGCCGTTCGGTGCCCGACCGGCGACGCCCGGCGCCGGGCCGAGGACCAACCCGTCGTCCCACCGCGGAACCGCGGTGCCTACGAGGACTGCGGGGCCTGTCGGGACTGCGGGACTGCGGGACTGCCGGTACGGGAGCTGGGGGCCGGGGAACTGCGCGCTACGGGCTTCGCGCTACGGGCTTCGCGTTACGGGCTGCGCGCTACGGGACGACGATCACGGCGGTGCTCACCGCGGCGAAGTCCCACATCGCGTTTCCGTCGGTCCGGGACATCCGCACTCCGCCGGTCTTCAACGAGGGGTCCGGGCTCTTCATCGAGCCGTCCACGGCCGCGCTGAACCCGACGGACACCCCGTCCACCGTCGCGAACCGCACCACGTGCTCGATCATCACGCCGTCCGAGCCCTTGGTGGCCGGTCCCTGACGCGGCGTGGCCACCCGGTACGTGCCGGGCTGCGGATTCAGCGCGCTCGGCATGACCGGGAACGTCCTGAGCACCTTCCCGGCCTCGTCCACGAGCCACACCCGGCGGTCGGCGAGCGCGTACACCACGCGCTTGCCGGTCCCGGAATCGGCGGGGAGCACGGCCGGGGGCTCCGCCTTCTTCGTCGGCTTCGCCTGTCCGGTGGCCGTGACGGAGGCCGCCGGGCCGGGTGCGGCGACTGAGTCGGGGGCGTTCGCCGATGCCTGGTACGCCAGGACGCCGACCACGGCGAGTGCCGCCGCGGTGAGCCCGGCCACGATTCCCGAGCTGCCCCTAGCCACCGTGCGAGCCCCTTTCGCCCTGCGTCCGACGTACCTGCGTCCGTAGTACAAGCGTGTAGGTCGTTACGTCGTACACGCGTGTGCACGGTGACGGTAGCAGCCGGGGCCGGTCGTACCGGGACGCCCGGACGGGCGCGGTACCCGGGTCGCGGGAGCCGTAGGCTGTTTGCGTGCTCCTGCTCGCCGTGGATACCGCCACCCCCGCCGTCACCGTCGCCCTGCACGACGGAACCTCTGTCGTCGCCGAGTACGGGCAGGTCGACGCCCGAAGGCATGGGGAACTGCTGCTGCCCGCCGTCGACCGCGTCCTGGCCGAGGCCGGGACGAAGCTCGACGCCGTGACGGACGTGGTCGTGGGCGTCGGCCCCGGCCCGTACACCGGGCTGCGGGTCGGTCTGGTCACCGCCGCGACCTTCGGTTCGGTGCTCTCCGTGCCGGTGCACGGGCTGTGCACCCTGGACGGTCTCGCGTACGCCGCCGGGCAGGCCGGTCTGGAGGGCCCGTTCGCCGTCGCGACGGACGCCCGCCGCAAGGAGGTCTACTGGGCGCGGTACGAGGACTCCCGCACCCGCTCCGAGGGCCCCGCCGTCGACCGTCCCGCCGACATCGCCGAGCGGCTCGCCGGACTCCCCGTCGTCGGGGCGGGCGCGGTGCTCTACCCCGAGGCGTTCGCGGACGCCCGGGGCCCCGAGCACGTGTCCGCGGGCGCGCTCGCCGCGCTCGCCGCCGAGCGGCTCGCCGCAGGTGCCGAGCTGCTGCCCCCGCAGCCGCTCTACCTGCGCAGGCCCGACGCCCAGGTCCCGAAGAACTACAAGGTGGTCACCCCGAAGTGACGAGCACGACTGCCGTACTGCGCGAGATGCGCTGGTGGGACATCGATCCGGTGCTGGAGCTCGAACACGAGCTGTTCCCGGACGACGCCTGGTCGGCCGGCATGTTCTGGTCCGAGCTGGCGCACTCCCGGGGCTCGCGGGCCACCCGCCGCTACGTCGTCGCGGAGGACCCCGCCACCGGCCGGATCGCCGGATACGCCGGACTTGCCGCGGCCGGTGACCTCGCCGACGTGCAGACCATCGGCGTCGGCCGCGACCACTGGGGCGGCGGCCTCGGCTCCGCGCTCCTCACCGACCTGCTGAAGCACGCCACGGCCTTCGAATGCGCCGAGGTGCTCCTCGAAGTACGGGTCGACAACACCCGGGCGCAGAAGCTGTACGAACGCTTCGGCTTCGAGCCGATCGGCTTCCGTCGCGGCTACTACCAGCCGGGCAACGTCGACGCGCTCGTCATGCGCCTGAGCCTGACCGAGGACGTCACCGGACCCGCGGCGGGAATCGCACGGGAAACAGAGACCGCACGGGAAACAGAGACTGACTGATGGCTGACGAACCGCTCGTACTCGGCATCGAGACCTCCTGCGACGAGACCGGCGTCGGCATCGTCCGCGGCACGACCCTGCTCGCCGACGCCGTCGCCTCCAGCGTCGACACGCACGCCCGCTTCGGCGGCGTCGTCCCGGAGATCGCCTCCCGCGCGCACCTGGAGGCGATGGTCCCCACCATCGAGCGCGCCCTGGAGACGGCCGGGATCAGCGCCCGCGACCTCGACGGGATCTCCGTCACGGCCGGGCCCGGACTCGCGGGCGCGCTGCTGGTCGGCGTCTCGGCGGCGAAGGCGTACGCGTACGCGCTGGGCAAGCCGCTCTACGGGGTGAACCACCTGGCCTCGCACATCTGCGTCGACCAGCTGGAGCACGGCCCGCTGCCCGAACCGACCATGGCGCTGCTGGTCAGCGGCGGCCATTCCTCGCTGCTCCTCGCACCGGACATCACCGCGGACGTGCGGCCGCTGGGCGCGACCATCGACGACGCGGCGGGCGAGGCATTCGACAAGATCGCCCGGGTGCTGGACCTCGGCTTCCCCGGCGGCCCGGTGATCGACCGGCTGGCCCGGGAGGGCGACCCGGCGGCCATCGCGTTCCCGCGCGGGCTGAGCGGCTCGCGCGACCCCGCGTACGACTTCTCCTTCTCCGGCCTGAAGACCTCGGTGGCCCGCTGGGTCGAGGCCAAGCGGGCGGCGGGCGAGGAGGTGCCGGTACGGGATGTGGCGGCGTCCTTCCAGGAGGCCGTGGTGGACGTGCTCACCCGCAAGGCCGTGCGGGCCTGCAAGGACGAGGGCGTCGACCACCTGATGATCGGCGGCGGTGTCGCGGCCAACTCGCGGCTGCGGGCGCTCGCCGAGGAGCGGTGCGAACGGGCCGGGATCCGGCTGCGGGTGCCGCGGCCGGGACTGTGCACGGACAACGGCGCGATGGTCGCGGCGCTGGGCGCCGAGATGGTGGCCCGGAACAGGTCCGCCTCGGACCTGGAACTGTCCGCGGACTCGTCGCTGCCGGTCACCGACACCCATGTTCCCGGGGCCCACGCGCACGGCCATGCCCACGATCACGACCACGTGCACGAGATCAGCAAGGACAATCTGTACTCATGAGCGGCACCGACGGCATGAGCGGCACGGACGATACGGGCGGTGCGCGTGGCGCGGGCGGTACGACGGCCGCGCTGATGTGGGAGGCCCGCGCCGCCGCGGGCCGGGGCCCCGAACTCCTGGAGTGGGCGCGCGCCCGCGCGGCCGTACTCGCCGGTGAGCCGCTGCGGCGGGAGATCCTGCGCGCGCCGCAGGACCGGGTCCTGGTCATCACCTGGTGGGACGCGGACCCGGCCGCGGAGCTGCCCGAACTCCCCGAGCCGGCACCGGATCTCGTCACCCGGCCGGTGCACCGCTGGCGCTTCGAGTCCTTGGGAGCGGTGGAGCCCGCCGACGGCTGAGAGCCTGTCGTGGCGACGCCCGCCGACGGTCGGGAGTCGGGTGTCGCAACGGCCGTCGACGGCCGGGAGCCAGTCGCCGCGCCGCCCGCCCGCGTGCGCCGCCCGGCGCTTCCCTACAGGCGCCGCACCTCGAATGGGAAGCAGCCGTACTCCAGGGCGCGCACGTGCACCAGCGCCACCTCCGGGTCCGCGAAGGCTTCCGCGAGGGCCTGGTCGAACCCCTCCTCGGCGTCTTCGGGGATCTCGAAGCAGCGGCCCCCGACGATATGTCCCGCGGCGTCGTAGCGGCGCAGGGTACGCAGTGCGCCCGCCCGCGCGAACGGGCAGCGGGGGCGGGCGCCGCGCGGCCCCTCGCACTCCTCGGCGTGGATGAACACCGGCCCCGATTCGTCGTAGGCCCCGGGGTCGGCGTCCGTGGCCGCGGCCCAGCGCCGCAGCGGTGCGTACGAGACGAGCGCCACCCGTTCGCCCGCTTCGATCGGGCGCAGACAGCAGCGCAGCGGACTGCCCACGGAGTCGATGGGAACGCCGTCCTCGCGTGCGGTGTACGGCCGCAGGGGACGGCCGGCGTCGTCGGTGGCGCGGAGTTCCGCGAGCGCGTCGGGCGGAATGGGAAGGGCCGTGTACGTGGTCACGGCTCCCGGTCTCGAAGGCCCGCCCCCGGCGGGCCGGCGGTATCGCGACACGGAGTCCGCCGGAGCGGCCGATGCCCACCGCGCCCCGGTCCCGCACCGGCTCCCCAGGCCGGTCGGCCTGGCCCGGTCAGTCGGCCGACCGGCTCGGCCGGGCCCCGTGGCGGAGCAGCCCGTCGATGATCGCGTCGAGTTGCTCGGCCGCCTCGTACGCGGCGGCGTACTCCCGCCAGCGGTCCTTGATCTCGGTGAGCCGGGGCAGCGTCCCGGCGTCCTCCTCGGTGATCATCTCGGGGAAGTACCGCGTGCTCGGCGGATTCTCGGCCCGCCGCCCGGCCGCCCTGCGGAAGACCAGGTCACCGTAGACGTAGCTCCAGATCGTCCGGTACGCGCGTACCGCGCGGGCGGGGGAGAGTCCGCAGGCGATCGCCGAGTCGACGATCTCCTCGACCATCCACAGCGCGTTCTTGTCGGTCAGCTCGCCCAGCGCCAGCACGTCCAGCACCCAGGGGATCCGCGCCAGGATGCCGTGCAGGTGCACCGCCACCGCGAGCAGCCGCTCGCGCGGGTCCTCGGGCAGTTCGGGGCGGGGGAAGGTGTCCGCGGTGCCGGACAGGGTGAGCATCAGCAGCTCGTCCTTGTCCCGCACGTAGTGGTAGAGCGCCATCGGCGTGGAGCCGAGCTCCTTCGCCAACCGGCGCATGCTCAGGGCGTCCACGCCCTCTTCCTCGATGATGCGGCGCGCGGTGGCGACCATCGCGTCCGGGTCGAGGCGGCGGGGCCGTCCGACGGCCCGCTTCCGCGTCGCCGGGCGCTTCCCGCCCGCCGCCCGCTGCTCCGCCCCCGGAGCCTTCTCCGCACCTTGGGCCTGCTTTGCCCTCGGAGCTTCTTCCGCCCTCGGAGCTTCTTCCGCCTTCGGAGTCTTCTCCGGCTCCGGCGCGTCCTCTGTCGTCCCTGGCACCACCGCATTGTCCCCCGGCCGTTTTCGTCCCCGTTCCCCGACATCGGGAGATCGTTTTTTATACGCGTATAGTAATTGCTCCCCGGGTGATCCGGGGAGGCAGACGGAGGAAAGGGGAAGTCGTGAACATCCAGTCACGACAGGTGCGATGGCTGTTGACGGTGGCGCTCACCGTGCAGTTCCTGGTGGCGTTGGACATGTCCGTGGTGAACGTCGCGCTGCCGGACATGCGGCGCGGGCTCGGCTTCACGCCGGACGGGCTGCTGTGGGTGGTGAACGCCTACGCGCTGGCCTTCGGCGGCCTGCTGATGCTCGGCGGGCGCCTCGCCGACCTGATCGGCAGCCGCCGGATACTGACGGCCGGTCTGGCGCTGTTCGGCGTCGCGAGCCTGGCCGGGGGGTTCGCCCAGTCGCCCGGTGCGCTGGTCGCCGCACGAGCGGTCCAGGGGGTCGGCGCCGCCGCGCTCGCCCCGGTCGGCTTCGCGCTGGTCGCCCTGGCCTTCCCGGCCGGGCCCGCCCGCTCCCGCGCGCTGGGGCTGTGGGGCATGGCGGGCGCGGCGGGCGGCGCGGTGGGCGTGCTCGCCGGGGGACTGCTCACCGACGCGGCGGGCTGGCGCGCGGTGATGCTGGTGAACGTGCCGATCGTGCTGTTCGCCCTGGTGGGTGCCGCGCGTACCGGGCTGCACGACGCCACCGGCCGGACCGGCGCCCGGCTCGACGTGACCGGGGCCCTGCTGGCCACCGCGGGCACCACCCTGCTCGTCCTCGGGCTCGTCGGCACCTCGACCCACCCATGGGGCTCGGCCCGGACGCTGGGCACGCTCGGCACCGCCGTGCTGCTGCTGGGCGCCTTCGTCGCCGTCGAACTGCGGACCACGACCCCGCTGCTCCGTCTCGGCCTGCTCGCCGGGCGGCCGGTGCTGACCGCGAATCTCTTCACCCTGCTGCTGAGTTCGGGCCAGTTCGCCGCGTTCTACTTCGTCTCGCTCTACATGCAGATGGTGCTCGGCTACGGGGCGACCGCCGCCGGTGCCGCCTTCCTGCCGTTCTCGGCGGGCGTCATCGCGGGTTCGATCGTCGCCCCCCGCGCGGTTGCGGCGCTCGGCACCAGGCGGCTGCTGGCGGTGGGTGGTCTTCTCGCCGCGGTCGGCCTCGCGGGGTTCGCGGCGACCGCACGGGCCGACGGCGGATTCCTGCTCTCGATCCTTGTGCCGTCCCTGGTCTGCAGCGTCGGCATCGGCATGTGCTTCGTACCGCTCGGCACCGCCGCCACGACCGATGTCGCGCCCGAGGAGACCGGCATGGCCTCCGGACTGCTGAACAGCGCACGCCAGGTGGGTGGCTCCCTGGGGCTCGCGGTCCTGGTCACCGTCGCCGCGCAGGTCACCGGCGACGGACGGCGCCCCGCCGATCTGGCGGCCGGATACGTGGCGGCGTTCTGGGTCTGCGCGGGCCTGCTCGCGGCGGCGGCGCTGGCCGCCCTGGTGCTGCTCCCGCGAGGGGAACGGATCGCTCCGGTCGCCGCGGTGGCGGATTCCCAGAAGAATTCCGGGGAGGAGGGCGCCGAGCCCGCCGTCCGTCCCGGGGAGGGCGCCGAGCCCGCCGTCCGTCCCGGGGAGGGCGCCGAGCCCGCCGTCTCCCGTCCGACGCGGGGATGAGCGGTGGGCGCCGTCCACGCCCGGCGGCGTCGCGCCTCCGGCGTCGCGACCGATGAGTTCCGGCCCTGCGGCCGGTCCACCCTGTGCGGTCCGGGGGCGGAGCCCGGGCGCCCGGCCCCGGACCACCCGGACAGGAGCAGACCATGCAGAAGATCAAGACCTTCCTGTGGTTCGACCATGAGGCCGAGCAGGCCGCGCACCACTACGTCTCCGTCTTCGGCGGCGACTCGCGGGTGCTGAACACGACGTACTACAACGAGGCCGGGCCCGGCGAGACCGGCGGAGTCATGACCGTCGAGTTCCGGCTCGCGGGCACGGAGTTCGTCGCGCTCAACGGCGGCCCCCAGTTCCCGTTCACCGAGGCGATCTCGCTGTCCGTGGACTGCGCCACGCAGGAGGAACTGGACACGCTGTGGTCCCGGCTCACCGAGGGGGGCGAGGAAGGGCAGTGCGGCTGGCTCAAGGACAGGTACGGCCTGTCGTGGCAGCTCGTCCCGCGCGGGCTCCAGGAGGCGCTGGCCGACCCGGACCCGGCGAAGGCCGAACGGGCGATGAAGGCCATGCTGGGCATGCGGAAGCTCGACGTCGAGGCGCTGCGCAACGCCTGAGCCGAGACGCGATCTGGAGCCGCAACGCCTGAGCCGCGACGCAACGCCTGAGCCGCGACGCAATGTCCGAGTTGCGACGCAACCGATTGAGCCGTGAGGCAACGCCGGAGCCGCGCCCCGACCGGGAGGCCGGGGCGGGGCCGGGAGGCCGGGGCCGACCGGGGGAGCACGGCGGCCGGGGAGGCCGGGGCCGGACCGTCGCGAGCGCGCCGACCGGGGGAACGGGGGCGGCGGGAGGTCAGCGCAGCGCCACGCCCAGCGAGTCGGCGCCCATCGTCCGCGGCGCGCCCTTCTCGTAGAACTCGTCGATGTCGACGACGGTGAACCCCGCGGCCGTCAGCATCTCGGCGACCGACCGGGTCAGCCGGCACCCCGCGAAGAGCCGCCGCTCCAGCGGATCGAGCCGGTGCTGCCAACGGCGGACGCCCTCGTCCCCCTCCGGCGCCAGCCCGTGCTCCAGGAAGTGCAGCGTCGCTCCGGGCTTGAGCACCCGCCGCACCTCACGCAGCGCGGCGTCGGCGTCCGGAACGGTGCAGAGCGTCCAGGTGGACAGCGCGCCGTCGAACGTGGCGTCGTCGAACGGCAGGTACTGACTGTCCAGCCCGACGCGCCGCACTGCGGCGTATCCCGCGGCGATCCGGTCGCGGGCCAGCCGCCAGCCGAGGTCGGACGGCTCCACCGCGGCCACGTCGGTGACGGCCTCCGGGTAGAAGGGCACGTTGTGCCCGGAGCCGAAGCCGATCTCGATGATCTCGCCGTACAGGCCCTCGCAGACCCGGCGCCGCAACGGCTCGGCGGACTTCCTCCCGCCGACGGCGTCGACGACCCGGGGCACGATTCGTTCGGCGTAGAACCCCATCGCGAACCTCCGTGTGTCCGAGTCCAGCATGGCATCCCGACGGCCCCGGCGCATCGTGCCGCTCGCGGGGCCGGAACCCCCGCTCGGTAGGGTCGGGCCATGTCCCACCGCAGCCAACTGCCCCCGCCCCCGCCGCCCGTGGAGATACGCACCTGGCCGGATCACGAGGCGATGCTCGCCGACCGGGCCGTGGTGCTCGGCGAGCTGGTGCGCCGGCACGTCTCGCCGGGCCGGCCGGCACTGCTGTGGCTGTGGGGCGTGCTCGGCGCGGCGGGCTGGTCGCTGATCAGCGCGGCGATGGTCACGTTCCAGGAGACCGACGACCTGTTCGGCGTCGCACTCGCGCTGATCCTCGCGGTCATGGGGATCGCCTGCCTGGTGCCCGCGGTCGCCCTCGTCGCCGTCGGCATCGGCCGCGACCGCGAGATCCGCCGACTGCTGTACGCCTGGGGAGAGTTGGCGCGAGACC
The DNA here is from genome assembly GCF_042266885.1 of Streptomyces sp. NPDC056061. Lineage (NCBI taxonomy): Bacteria > Bacillati > Actinomycetota > Actinomycetes > Kitasatosporales > Streptomycetaceae > Streptomyces > Streptomyces sp. NPDC056061. The sequence continues at coordinate 385,450 of NZ_JBHJWQ010000004.1, forward strand.
CGGTGCGGGACGCGCGGCTGCGGATGCCAGGTGCCGCCCTGTTCTGGCTGCTGCTGTCCTACGCGCTGTGCGCACTGGGGCTGTACGCCTGCATCGCCGTCCCGGCGACCGAGGAGGGGCTCGGGGCGACCTACGGACTCGCCGCCCTGGTCATGGGGCTCGGGATGATCGCCTGGATCATCGGACTGATCGGGATCGTCAAGGCGTTCGCCCACCGCCGCTGGGTGGCGCGGGTACTGGTGGGAGTTCCCGCGCCGGAACCGCTGTTCTCCGTCGGAGGCGGCGCCCACCGCTGACCGCACGGTCTTATCCTGGCCGAAACGCGCGGGCCGGGCACGGGTGCCGGACGCGAGGACCGGACACCGGGGGAGGCGTTTCATGGCGTGGTACTGGTGGGTGCTGATCATCTTCTGGACGGGTGGCTTCGGCTGGGCCGTCGACAACGTCCGCACCGCGCTGCGCAACCGGCACACCCGCAAGCTGGAGCTGCTGGAGGCCGCCCGGCAGGAACGGCTCGCCGTCGAGGCCGCCGAGCGCCCGCCGGAGCCGGTCTGCGGCTGCACCCACCACCTCGCCAAGCACGACAAGAAGGGCAGGTGCCACGAGCGGGTCGAGGTGCCGACGGCCTGGGACGAGGCCAAGAAACCAATCCGCTTCGAGCCGGGGCAGTGCAACTGCCAGCAGTACGTGGGCCCGCAGCCGCTCTCGCAGGTGTACGCCGACGACCTGACCGACCTGGCCTGACCGGCCGGGTCTGACCGAGCTGGCTCGATCGACCCGGCCTGGGCCAGTCGTGGCGGCCAGTCGTGGCAGCCTGTCGGTCCCGGTCCGCCGGTCCGGGTCCGCCGGTCCGGGCTCGTCAGTCCGGGTCCGTCAGTCCGGGTCCGCCATCGGGCGGCCGATCAGCATCGTCGGGGCCCCGGCCACCCGGGTCAGGAAGACCGTCGCCGCGTTCGGTCCCCGGAGCTTCATCCGGCGGCGCAGTTCCTCCGGCTCCACGGCCGAGCCGCGCTTCTTCACCGTCAGGACGCCGACCTCCCGCTCCCGCAGCAGTGCCTTCAGCCGCTTCACGCCGAACGGCAGCTGGTCGGTGATCTCGTACCCGGTGGTGTACGGGGACGTGTACGGCCGGTCGCTCGTCACGTACGCGATGGTCTCGTCGATCAGCCGGCCCCCGCACCGGGCCACGACGTCGGCGACCAGATGGGCGCGGATGACCGCGCCGTCCGGCTCGTACAGATAGCGCCCCACCGGGCCGACCGGCGGGGCGGGCAGCGGGGCCGCCGACCACAGACCGGCCCCCGCCGGGAGCACGGTGGCCCGGTACGAACCGGGGGCGAAGCCCTCGCCGAACCAGAGCACCGCCTCCTTCACGTCGCCGCCGTCCGAGATCCACTCGGCCTCCGCCTCCGCCGGGATCGCGTCGTGCGGGATGCCGGGGGCGATCTTGAGTGCGGCACGGGGCGCTCGCAGCGCGGCCCCGGTCGCCCAGGAGAGCGGCGGCGAGTACGCCTCGGGATCGAAGATCCTGCCCCGGCCGCCGCGCCGGGCCGGGTCGACGAAGACCGCGTCGTACGGCGTGGTGTCGACCGTCGCGACATCGGCGCACCGCACCTCGATCAGCTCCGCCAGGCCGAGCGCCGCCGCGTTGGCCCGTGCCACCTCGGCCGTGAGCGGGTCCCGGTCCACGGCGAGGACCGCGATGCCCGCCCGCGCGAACGCGATCGCATCGCCCCCGATCCCGCAGCAGAGATCCGCGACCCGGCGCACCCCGCCCGCCGCCACGAGCCTGCGCGCCCGGTGGTCGGCGACCGAGGTACGGGTGGCCTGCTCGACACCGTTCGGCGTGAAGAACATCCGGTGCGCGTCCTCGGCACCGAACTTCGCCACCGCGCGCTGCCGCAGCCGCGCCTGCCCCAGCGCCGCCGACACCAGTCCGGCCGGGTGGCTGCGGCGCAGCCGGGTGGCGACGGCGAGTTCCCGGGCGGGGTCGTACGACCGCAGCTCCTCCAGCAGCGCCGCCCCCTTGGGCGTACGCAGGGCGAGGAAGGCGGCGAGCGGTTCGTCCGGTCCGGACGGGTCGCTCGGTCCGGACGGGTCGCTCGGGGCGGGCGGTTCGGGCGGTTCGGACGGTTCGGGCGGGTCGTTCGGGGCGAGAGCATTCACCCGCCCCATTGTGGGCCAGTCGGGTCGACCGGGCCGACCCGCGGCGGTGTCGGGCCGGTCCACCCGTCCGGCGCTGGCAGTATGCGACACCCCGCCATTTGTACGACAAAAGGGGAATTAGTCATGCTGAGGTGCGAATCGCGTGCGCGTCCGTCCGGTGGCAGGCGGGGTGCCCGTGCGGTCCTGGCCGGTCTCCTGGTCGCCGCCGTCGGCTCGGGCTGCGCCTCCGGGGCCGGGAAACGGCCGGACGGCGGCCTCGACCGCTCGGCCCCGCCGCCCGCCGCCGGACAGCCGAACGGGTGGCCCGGGGTGCGCCCCGAGGCCCCCGGGCGCAGGCCGGCCGACGCCCCCGCGCGCGAGAACGCGCAGCTCGCCCCCGCCGTTCGGACGGCCCTCGCGAAGAAGTGGGGGCTGGTCCGCGCCCCGCTGACCGCGCCCCCGCCGCCCGCCGTCAGGACACGCCCCACCACCCGTGAGGGCTTCGAGGTCGAGGGCGGCGACGACGGGCTTCCGCCGGTCTTCACCACCGTCCCGACCAAGGACCGCGTCGTCTTCCTGACCATGGACGACGGCGCCGAGAAGGACCCCGAACTGCTGCGGATGATGGACGAGCTGGCCATCCCGTACAGCGCGTTCCTCACCGACCAGGAGGTCGGCGACGACTACGGGTACTTCGGCGAGGCGCAGCGGCTGGGCGTCACCCCCAACAACCACACGCTCCACCACCGTTACCTCCCGGGCCTCTCGTACGACGAGCAGAAGCGCGAGATCTGCGGCCAGCAGGACGTCATCGAGAAGCGGCTCGGGAAGCGGCCCGCACTGTTCCGTCCGCCGTACGGCAACTACAACGGCGACACGCTCCGGATCGCGAAGTCCTGCGGCATCACGGCAGTTCCGCTCTGGAACGCAGAGGCGTTCCCGGACCGCATGGAGTGGCGGGGGGACCATGAACTGCACCCCGGCGACATCATCCTCACGCACTTCCGGGGGCGGAACGAGTGGGGCGTCGGCATGACCGACCTGGTCCGCTCCGTCATGCGGACGATCACGGACCAGGGGTTCGCCGTGGCCCGGCTGGAGGACTACGTATGAGCCCCGCGCGCCGAGCGCTCGCCGGGGTGCTGGCGGCCGGGGCGCTGCTGACCGCGACCACCGGCTGTGCGCAGTCGGTCGACCCGATCGAACGGCTGGGCCGCAAGGCCGCCCGGAACATCGTCCACCCGCGGCCGGAACCCGCCGCAGGCCCGCCCGCGCACCCCCGGACACCTCCGGGCAGCGGCGGAACACCGGGACCACGGTCCGTCGTCGCCTGTCCCCGGCCGCCCGCGTCCCGGCCCCCGTCGCCGTCGCCACTGCCCGCGCACGGGCACGGGCACGGGCGGCAGGACCGGCCGGGGGCGCACGCGGGGACGGGCACCGGCCCGGGGTGCGACCGGCGGTAGTCGCCGTGCCGGGCCCGCGCGGCCACGGCGTACAGCACACGCACGGCCACGCCCCGGAACCCCCCGCCCGCGACGGGCGTTCACGGAACGGCACGACGGCACGACGGCACGACGGCACGACGGCACGACGGCACGACGGCACGACGGCGGACGGGCGGACCGCCGTGCCGATGCCGATGCCGATGCCGACGCGGGCGAGGGGACGAGGAGGTGTCCGGTCCGTCGGGGGCAGTCCCGCCGCCCCCGCGTCGACGGCGTCCCGGCGCCACGACTGGCTGAATTGGCACTCCGCTTGACCGAGTGCTAATCGCGGTCATAGTCTCGGTGCTGGCACTCACCCCTGGAGAGTGCCAGCAGTACTGTGCGACTGGCAGGTCCGGCACCCGCGACGACGGATCCACCTGGTCGCCACCCACAGACTCTTAACCCCGTGAGATCTCCGAAGGGGGAGACCGGATCGTGTCGACCGCCAGCTCCAAGGTTGCGATCAAGCCGCTCGAGGACCGCATTGTGGTCCAGCCGCTCGACGCCGAGCAGACCACGGCCTCCGGCCTGGTCATTCCGGACACCGCCAAGGAGAAGCCCCAGGAGGGCGTCGTCCTGGCCGTGGGCCCGGGCCGCTTCGAGAACGGCGAGCGCCTTCCGCTCGACGTCAAGACCGGCGACGTCGTGCTGTACAGCAAGTACGGCGGCACCGAGGTGAAGTACAACGGCGAGGAGTACCTCGTCCTCTCGGCTCGCGACGTCCTCGCGATCATCGAGAAGTAATTCACCCACGTTTTTCCGTTCTGCGCCCCTGGCCCCGTGCGTCATGATCAGCCGGGCGGTCGGGGGCGCAGTTCGTTTCGAGAGGAAAGCTCAGCTCCCATGGCGAAGATCCTGAAGTTCGACGAGGACGCCCGTCGCGCCCTTGAGCGCGGCGTCAACAAGCTTGCCGACACGGTCAAGGTGACGATCGGCCCCAAGGGCCGCAACGTCGTCATCGACAAGAAGTTCGGTGCCCCCACCATCACCAACGACGGTGTCACCATCGCGCGCGAGGTCGAGATCGAGGACCCGTACGAGAACCTCGGTGCCCAGCTGGTGAAGGAGGTCGCCACCAAGACCAACGACATCGCGGGTGACGGTACGACCACCGCCACCGTGCTGGCCCAGGCGCTCGTCCGCGAGGGCCTGCGCAACGTCGCCGCGGGTGCCTCCCCGGCCGCCCTGAAGAAGGGCATCGACGCCGCGGTCAAGGCAGTGTCCGAGGACCTCCTCGCGACCGCCCGCCCGATCGACGACAAGTCCGACATCGCCGCCGTGGCCGCGCTCTCCGCGCAGGACCCGCAGGTCGGCGAGCTCATCGCGGACGCGATGGACAAGGTCGGCAAGGACGGTGTCATCACCGTCGAGGAGTCCAACACCTTCGGTCTGGACCTCGACTTCACCGAGGGCATGGCCTTCGACAAGGGCTACCTGTCCCCGTACATGGTGACCGACCAGGAGCGTATGGAGGCCGTCCTCGACGACCCGTACATCCTGATCCACCAGGGCAAGATCGGCGCGATCCAGGAGCTGCTCCCGCTGCTGGAGAAGGTCATCCAGGCCGGTGGCTCGAAGCCGCTGCTGATCATCGCCGAGGACGTCGAGGGCGAGGCCCTGTCGACCCTGGTCGTCAACAAGATCCGCGGCACCTTCAACGCCGTCGCGGTGAAGGCCCCGGGCTTCGGCGACCGCCGCAAGGCCATGCTCGGCGACATCGCCACCCTCACCGGTGCGACCGTCATCGCCGAGGAGGTCGGCCTCAAGCTCGACCAGGCCGGTCTGGACGTGCTGGGTACCGCCCGCCGCGTCACCGTCACCAAGGACGACACCACGATCGTGGACGGCGGCGGCGAGCCCGGCGACGTCAAGGGCCGGGTCAACCAGATCAAGGCCGAGATCGAGGCCACGGACTCCGACTGGGACCGCGAGAAGCTCCAGGAGCGCCTCGCGAAGCTGGCCGGCGGCGTGTGCGTCATCCGCGTCGGTGCCGCCACCGAGGTGGAGCTCAAGGAGAAGAAGCACCGTCTGGAGGACGCCATCTCCGCGACCCGCGCCGCGGTCGAGGAGGGCATCGTCTCCGGTGGTGGCTCCGCCCTCGTCCACGCCGTCAAGGTGCTGGAGGGCGACCTCGGCAAGTCCGGCGACGAGGCCACCGGTGTCGCGGTCGTGCGCCGCGCCGCCGTCGAGCCGCTGCGCTGGATCGCCGAGAACGCCGGCCTGGAGGGCTACGTCATCACCTCCAAGGTCGCCGAGCTCGACAAGGGCCAGGGCTTCAACGCCGCGACCGGCGAGTACGGCGACCTGGTGAAGGCCGGCGTCATCGACCCGGTCAAGGTCACCCGCTCCGCGCTGGAGAACGCCGCGTCCATCGCGTCGCTGCTGCTCACGACCGAGACCCTGGTCGTCGAGAAGCCGGCCGAGGAGGAGGCCGAGGCCGGTCACGGCGGCCACGGCCACGCGCACTGACGCCTCCGCGTCCAGCTGTCGAGGCCCGGTACCCCGTCGCGGGGTACCGGGCCTCCGGCATGTCTTTCGGGACGGCCTCGGGCATGTGCTCCGGCATGTCTCCCGGGATGTGCTCCGGGACGGGCCTCGGCACAGGCATCGGGGCGTGCTCCGGGGCGTGCTCCGGGACGCGCGAAGGCCCGCGGCCGGAGCCGCGGGCCTTCGAGAGGCGCGCCCGTCGTACGGGGCAGTGGGATCAGGCCGAGCGCGGCAGCACGCCGGCGCGGACCGGGTCGGCGAACGGCAGTCCCTGCGCGAACCGTTCCAGTTCGTCGAGCGCCTGGTCGGCCATCCGGTGCAGCTCGTTGCCGAGCGAGCCCGCCACGTGCGGGGTCAGCAGCACGTTCGGCAGCTCGAACAGCGGCGAGTCGGCGGGCGGGAGTTCGGGGTCGGTCACGTCCAGCACCGCGTGCAGCCGGCCGGACGTCAGCTCGGGCAGCAGCGCCGTCTCGTCGACCAGCGAACCCCGCGCGGTGTTGATCAGCGTGGTCCCGTCGGCCATGGCCGACAGCTGGGCCGCGCCGACGAGATGGTGGGTCTCCGGGAGCTGCGGGGCGTGCACCGAGACGACCGAGCTGTGCGCGCACAGCTCGTCGAGCGGGGCGAGCCGCACACCGAGCCGTTCCGCCTCCGGGCCGTCCACGTAGGGGTCGTACAGCAGGACATCCAGGTCGAAGGGGCGCAGCAGTTCGATGACGCGCCTGCCGATGCGGGAGGCGCCGATGATGCCGACGGTGCGGCGGTAGTTGCCGGAGCTGTCGAGTTCCGCGAGCCAGTTGTGCTCGGCACGCAGGGCCCGGTAGCGATCGGCGGAGTGCAGCACGCGCTTGTTGGCGAGGAGGATTGCGGCGAGCGTGAACTCGGCGACCGGCAGGGCGTTGGCCCCGGCCGCCGAGGTGACGGCGATGCCGCGCTCCCAGCAGGCGTCCGTGATGTGGTGCTTCACGGAGCCCGCCGCGTGCACCACGGCCCGCAGCCGCGGCGCCGCCGCCAGCACTTCGGCGGTGAGCGGCGTCGCGCCCCAGCACGTGAACAGGACCTCGGCCTCGGCGAGCGCGGCGGCCACCTCGGGCGACGGGTCGGTCAGGTCGTGGGCGACGAGGTGCGGGTCGGTGCGGGTGAGGGCGGCCAGCCGGGTGCGGTGGCGGTCGGTGAGCAGGCGGTCGGCTATGCCGGGACCCATCGCGAGCAGGGCCGTCGGCCGGTTGTCAGTGGCGTGGGGCATGGTGGTACCCGTACTCCTCGGGGCTCGTGGGGGGCTCGTGGGGGGCTCGTGGGAAGTGCTACTTGACGCTGCCGGCGGTCATTCCGGCCTTCCAGTGCCGCTGGAGCGAGACGAAGGCGACGATCAGGGGGATCACGGCGAGAAGCGAACCGGTGACGACGAGCGGGTAGAAGCTCGGCTCGCCGTGGGTGTTGGTGTTCCAGGAGTACAGACCGAGACTCAGCGGGAAGAGCTTGCGGTCCGAGAGCATCACGAGCGGGAGGAAGAAGTTGTTCCAGATCGCGGTGAACTGGAAGAGGAAGACCGTCACGAAGCCCGGCATGATCATGCGCAGCCCGATGGACCAGAAGACGCGCAGCTCGCCCGCCCCGTCGATACGGGCGGCCTCCAGGGCCTCGTTCGGTATGTAGCCGGTGCTGAACACCCGCGCGAGATACACGCCGAACGGGTTGACGAGTACCGGGATCAGCACCGACCAGTAGGTGTTGACCAGGCCGGTCTTGGAGGCCAGCAGGTACATCGGCAGGGCGAGCGCCGTGGTCGGGACGAGGACGCCCATCAGCACCAGGCCGAACAGCTTCTCCTTGCCCCGGAACTCGTACTTGTCGAAGGCGTACCCCGCGGCGACGCAGATCAGCGAGCAGACGATCGCCCCGCCGCCCGCGTACAGGAGGCTGTTGAGGTACCAGCGGAAGTAGACGCCGTCGCCGTAGGAGGCGAGGTTCGACAGGTTCTCGCCGAGGTTGAAGCCGTCGAAGGAGAACGCGTTGCCCGCGAGCAGACCACCGGTGTCCTTCGTGGCGGCGGTGACCAGCCAGACGAGAGGGAAGAGCATGTAGGCGACGGAGAGCAGGAGGAAGCCGTTGACGGCGGCCTTCGACATCCAGCGGCTGCGGGAGGCGGGGGAGTTCATGCTTTCTTGCCCTTCCGGCCGGTGAAGCGGGTGACGACGAAGGACAGCAGCGCGGCCGTGAGCGCGAGCAGGATGGACGCGGCGGCGGCGAGACCGTAGTCGTTGCGTTCGAAGGCCGCGGTGTACGCGTACATGTTCGGCGTCCAGGTGGAGGTGACGGCGGAGCCGGTCCCCTTGTTGAGGATCAGCGGCTCGGTGAACAGCTGGAGCGAACCGATGACCGTGAACAGCGCGACCATCACGACCGAGGCGCGGATCAGCGGCACCTTGATGCCGACCGCGATGCGCCAGGCACCGGCCCCGTCGACGGTCGCCGCCTCCAGGACGGAGCGGTCGATGGCCTGCAACGCGGCGTAGAAGATCACCATGTTGTAGCCGAGCCACTCCCACAGCGCGATGTTCACGATGGAGGGCAGGGCGCCCTCGGGGGAGAAGAAGTCGAAGCCGATGCCGCCGGACTCCATGGCGCTGACCACCGGGCTGAGCTGGGGCGTGTACAGGTACACCCAGATCAGCGCGGCGATGATGCCGGGCACCGCGTGCGGCAGGAACAGCGCGAGCTGGAAGAAGCGGCGGGCGCGGGCCAGCGTGGAGTCCAGCAGCAGGGCGAGGGCGAGGGCTCCGATGAGCAGCAGCGGAATGTAGATCAGGCAGTATCCGAGGAGTACGCCGAAGCCCTCGCGGAACGCCCGGTCGCCCAGGGCCGCCATGTAGTTGTCGAGTCCGCTGAAGACGGTCTCGGTGCCGCCGAAGCCCAGGCCGGACTGTTTCTCCGTGAACAGGCTGAGCCAGACCGCGTATCCGATCGGCAGCACCATGACCAGGGTGAACAGTACGAAGAAGGGCCCCAGCAGGATGGCGGCGGCTCTGGTCGTCCGGGCGCGTTTCATCAGCCTGCGTCCTCGACCTTCAGACCGCGCTTCTTCAGCTCGGCGACCGTGGCGTCGTGCCCGGCCTTCACCGCGTCCTTGATGGTGGTGGAGCCGCTGGCGACCTTGCCGAACTGGTCCTTCATGGTGGTGTTCGTGGTGCCGGTCGTCGGGCCCCAGTTCCAGTTCTGGCCGATGGACGTCGCGGCGTCCTCGAACACCTGGTAGATGTCCTCGCCGCCGTAGAACCCGGCGTCGAAGGACTTCTTGGCCACCGGGCGCAGGGCCGCCGCGGCCGGGAAGGCGCTCGACGTGCCGGACTCGATGCGGGCCTTGATGCCTTCCTCGGTGGTCGACATCCAGGTGGCGAACTCGACGGCGGCCTCGGCCTTCTTGCTGGTCTTGGTCACCGCGAAGGTGGAGCCGCCGAGCATGCCGCCGGCGGGCTTGCCGTCCCAGCTGGGCATCGGGGCGACGGCCCACTTGCCGCTCTGCTCGGGCAGGGTGCCCTTGAGGACGCCCGCGCCCCAGGCGGCGCCGAGGTAGCCGACGGTGCCGCCGTTCTTGAGGGAGTTCGTCCACTCGGGGCTGAACGAGGCGTTCGCGTGGATCAGGTCGTCGTCGAGCAGGCCCTGCCAGTAGTCGGCGACCTTGTTGGTGGCCGCGTCGGCGGTGCCGACCTTCCAGGTGTCGCCCTCGGGCTTGTACCACTGGGCGCCCGCCTGCCAGGCCATCGCCTGGAAGGTGGTCGGGTCGTCGGGGAAGAAGGTGCCGATCCGGGCCTTCTTGTCGGCCTTCTTGACCTTCTCGGCGGCCTTGCGGAACTCGTCCCAGGTCTTGGGGACCTCGACGCCGTACTTCTCGAACAGGTCCTTGCGGTAGTAGAAGGCCTGCGGGGAGGCGTCGAACGGGACGGCCCAGCTCTTCCCGCCGAGCGTGGTCAGTTCGACGGCCTGCGGGAGCAGCTTCTTCTTGATGTCGTCGGTGAAGTACTTGCCGATGTCCTGGAGCGCGCCCTGGCTGACGTACTCGGGGAGCTGCGGGTACTCGATGGAGACCAGGTCGGGGGCGTTGCCCGCCTTCACCGCGTTGGAGATCTTGGCGTAGCCGCCGGCGTTCCCGGACGGGATCTCCTCGTAGACCACCTTGATGTTCTTGTGCGAGGCGTTGAAGGCGTCAACGACCTCCTTGGACCCCTTGGCCCAGCCCCAGAAGGTGATGCTGACGGGCTTGCCGTCGCTTCCGGAGGAGGCGTTGTCGTCGCCGCTGCCGCCGCAGGCCGTGAGAACGGTGAGGGCGGTGGCGGCGCCGACGACGGCGAGGGACGTTCTGCTCGAACTGCGGCTCACAGCGAGGCTCCTGAACTGGCGACGACATTGGCGTTGGCCGTGATCCTTGGACCAGCCGTGACCGAAGTCAAGAGCGAAAGAGCGATTGATCGAAAAAAGATCGAATAATTTACGTACGGAAGCGGTGGGAATGCCCTGGGTTACGGTGGCGTGGCGGATGGCGGAACGATCGGCTCCGCACCCTCCGCGCACCCGGTACCTGCCTCTCGCGCCCCGGGGCGGGCCCCGGGCCTGCCTCCCGCACCCCGAATCCGTCCCCCGTCCCGCCGCCCCTCAACGCTCGCCGGTCGGCGCGTGCGGCGCGCCGCACGATTCCCGGACCCGCAGCTGCGGCAGCAGCGTCAGATGCCGCCGCGGCCCAGCCGTGCGCCTGCCGAGCCGCTCCACCAGCAGTTCGGTCGCATGCTGCCCCACCTCGCGCTTGGGCGGGGCCACCGCGGTGAGCGGGGTGTCCGCGAGCGCCGCCACCTCGTCGTCGTAGGCGATCAGCGCGAGGTCGTCCGGCACCCGCACCCCCAGCTCGGCCAGGCGCTGCACGACCTGGATCGCGTCCACGTCGTTGTGGATCAGTGCGGCCGTGGCGATCCCGCCGCGGACCGCCGCGTGCAGGGCCTGCACGGCCTCCTCGAACGCGTCCGGGGCCAGCTCGGCCGGGACGGAGTCGATCGCCTCCCGCGGTGCGCGCAGCCCGAGCACGTCCAGTGCCTCCGTGTACCCGGACCGCACCGCCACGGCGGTCGGGGAGTCGGCGCGGGCCATCAGCAGCGGCGCCCCGTGCCCGAGGCCCACCAGGTGGCGCAGGGCGAGCAGCACCCCGTGCGCGTGGTCCGAGCAGACCCGGTCCAGGCCGTCCAGCGGGGAGCCGACGGCGGGCGTGCGCTCCAGCAGCACGGTCGGCACCGGCAGCGAGGCGATCCAGTCGCCGAACGCGGCGGGGTCGCCGGGGTGCTGCCAGCCCGGCGCGACCAGCAGCCCCTCGGCGCCCGCGGCGAGCAGCTTCTCGGTGCGGTCCTGGTCCTCCTGCGGCCGGTAGTCGGAGATCCGCAGGATCAGCCGGGCGCCCGCACGGGCGGCGGCCTCGTGGGCGCCGCGGATCACCTCGGCGAAGTAGTACGTCGACGAGGGCGCGAGCATGCCGATCACCAGGCCGCTGCCGCCGGGGCCCGCGGCGGGCGCGGCGGGCGCGGCGGCGTCCCGGGGCCAGGAGACCGAGCCGTGGACCCGGTCGAGCAGACCCCGGCCGGCCAGCTCCTCCACGTCCCGGCGCGCGGTGACGGGCGAGACCCCCAGCAGCGAGGCCAGGTCCGAGACCCGGGCCGAACCCCGTTCCCGTACCAGCCCCAGCAGGCGGTCATGACGTTCAGCAGCACTTTCGCGCACAGCGGCAGTCCCCTCGCAGTGTTGTGGCCCGGCTCCCGGACCGGCCGGTGCCGGGCTGTTCTCCGACCCTAGACCAACGTGATCGAACGACGGCAGTTTCGATCATTCAAGCGTGATCCATTGACGTTCGATCAATCCGAGTCCAGGATTCCGGCAGTCCGCTTACGGGAAACGACACCGGATCGCCCGTGCCGGTTCGTGCCGTGCCGACCCGTCCCGTGTCGGTCCGGTCCGGCATGCCCCGTCCGTTCGGCCGATCCGGACCGTCCGACCATCCGATCACATGGCCCCCGTGGCCGACCTCGGACTCGCCCTCGTTCCCGACCGATTGCCCGATCCCGCCCCCGACCGCTCGCCCCATCACGACTGTTCGTACGGAGGAATTGTGAGACATCGTGTCACCGCCGCGACGCTCGCGGCCCTGACGGCCGCCGGTCTGACCGTCACCGGCCAGACCGCCGCGCAGGCCGTGCCCAACGGCCGCACCTTCCACGTCGACTGCGCCGCCGCGCCGACCGGTGCCACCGGCAGCAAGCAGCACCCCTGGACGACGCTCGCCGAGGCCGGCGCCCACACCTACGGCCCCGGCGACCAGCTGCTTCTCAAGCGCGGCACCACCTGCACCGGCACCCTCGCCCCCAAGGGCTCCGGATCCGCCCGTGCCCCGTTCACCATCGCCGACTACGGCAACGCCCCGGCGCGCGCCCGGCTCGACGGCGCGGGCGCCCACGACGTGGTGCTGCTCGCCGACACGCAGTACGTGCACCTCAAGAACCTGGAGATCACCAACGCCGACAACCCGGGCAGCGAGCGCAACGGCGTGCGCCTCGTTCTCACCGACTACGGTGTCGCCCGCGGCTTCGACATCTCCGGCCTGTACATCCACGACGTGCGCGGCGGCGACTACAAGACGGTCTCCGGCTCCAGCGCGATCCAGATCGCCGTCGAGGGCACCGCGAAGGCAAGCTGGTACGACGGCCTGGACATCGGCCACAACCGCATCGAGGACGTCGACCGCGAGGGCATCTACTTCAAGTCGACGTTCTCCAAGCGCGATCTGGTCGGCCGGCAGCAGGATCCGAACGTCTACCCGGGCGAGTGGACGCCCAGCACCGGCGTCCGCATCCACCACAACACGCTGAAGTCCCTGGCGGGCGACGGCATGAAGCTCGACACCACCAGCGGCGCCCGCGTCGACCACAACCGGATCGATGGCTTCCAGCTCCGCTCGCCCTCCGCCAACGCGGGCATCTGGACCTTCAACACCGACGACACCACCATCGAGTACAACGAGGTCTCCGGCGGCGGGAACACGCACGACGGCATGTCCTTCGACGCCGACGGCGCCTCGCAGAACACCGTCTTCCAGTACAACTACAGCCATGACAACAAGGGCGGTTTCCTGCTGGTCTGCCCGTACAGCGGCGCCAAGACGATCGGCACGGTGGCCCGTTACAACGTCAGCCGGAACGACGGCGCCCGCCTGATCCAGAACTGCTGGGGCCCGATCCTCGACACGAAGATCTACAACAACACCTTCCACAACAAGGAGGAGATCCCCGGCTACCTCGTCCAGGACGACGCCGGCAGCCCCGCCACCACCCAGCACGAACTGGCCATCACGAACAACGTCTTCGTGAGCGAGGGCACCGGAGGGTACGCCTTCAAGAACCCGACAGCCGGGCTCTCCTTCGACCACAACGCCTTCTACGGCATCGACATGACCCGCCCGAACCCCGGTGGCATCACGGACGACCCGAAGCTCCGGGCCGACTTCCGGCTCGGCGCGGGCTCGCCCGCCCTCGCCGCCGGAGCCGTGATCGAGGACAACGGCGGCAAGGACTACTTCGGCAAGAAGCTGAAGCCCGGCGCCCCCAACATCGGCGCCTACGCGGGCCACGGGGTGCGCTAGGGGCGTGCTTCGAAGGCAGCGTCGTCCGCCCGGAAGGCGGGGCCGGACGCCCCGGCCAGGCTGGACTTTCGACACACGCCCCGGTGCCGTGACCGGCACCAGTCGCATCACTCCGTGACCGGCGACGGCCCTCCCGGTCGCCGGGGGCCCGGCGGACACGTCCGGCCCCCGGCGACCGGTGGGCGGCTCACCGGGGGCCGTACTTGCGGCCCGTGGTGGAGGCGACCCCTCCGAGCACGCTACGGGGCGTCAGCTTCACGACCCCCATCAGCGCCTTGTACCGCGGATCGGGCACCGAGAGCGACTTGCCGCGCGCCAGGTCCGTCAGGGCGGCGGACACCAGCTTGTCGGCGTCCAGCCACATCCAGCCGGGGATGTTGCCGGTGCCCATCCCGGCCCGTTGGTGGAACTCCGTCCGCACGAAGCCCGGGCACAGCGCCATCAGCCGCACCCCCGTACCGGCGAGGTCCTTCGCCGCCCCCTGGGTGAACTGCACCACCCACGCCTTGGACGCGCCGTACGTCCCGCGCGGTACGAACGCCGCCACCGAGGCCACGTTCACGACCCCGCCGCGTCCGCGTTCCCGCATTCCGGGCACGGCGGCCGAGGTCAGCCGCAGCACCGCCTCGCAGTGCACCTTGAGCATGCTCAGCTCATCGGCCATCGGCACTTCCAGGTAGCGCCCCCGGTTGCCGAACCCGGCGTTGTTGACCAGCAGGTCGACCGGGTGCCGGAGGTCCGCCAGGCGGTCCTCGACCTCGCCGATCCCCTCGTCCGTCGACAGATCGGCCGTCAGTACCTCGGCCTCGATGCCGTGCCGGTCGTGCAGTTCGGTCGCCTGCTCGCGCAGCCGCTCCGTGTTGCGGGCCACCAGCACCAGGTTGTGCCCGTCGGCCGCCAGCCGTCGCGCGAAGGCGGCACCGATGCCCGCGGTCGCGCCCGTGATCAGTGCAGTCGTCATGGGCGGCACGTTACGGCCTGGAGAGCAACAGGGGGTGGAGCAGTGAGTGGCGTCATGCGGCTTCGCGTTCAAGGGAGAGGGGGAGTGAGGGCGGAGTCCTCGCGACCGAAGACAACGCGGGATGCGGAGTCGCGGGGCGTCGCGAGCCCGCCCCCTACTGCTCCCCGGGCCCTTGGCGGCTGCCCGGCGCATCACGGCCGGACGGGCGCCGGGGCCCCGCCGGCCGTCGCGCTCAGGCGTCGGCCGCGTTCCGCTCGACGTACGCCAGTGCGGCCCGCAGCGTCTCGGGGTGCAGGGCGTCGCGGGCCGCGAGCAGCCGCGGCAGCAGGTCCCGCCGCGTCGTCGACGCCAGGAAGTCCAGCCGCACGGTGACGTCGTGGGCGGGCCGGTGCACGATCTCGACAACGTCCCCGGCACGGATTTCGCCCGGCTCGATCACCCGCAGATACGCGCCCGGGGCGGCGGCTTGCGTGAACCGCTTGACCCAGCCCCGCTCGTCGAGATGACCGGCGAACGTGCGGCAGGGGATCCGGCTCGACGACACCTCCAGCACCAGATCCGGGCCCACCCGCCAGCGCTCGCCGATCCTCGCGCCGTTCACGTCCACCCCGGCGGTCGTCAGGTTCTCGCCGAACGCGCCGTTGGGCAGTGCCCGGCCCAGCTCCCGCTCCCAGCCGTCGAGGTCCTCGCGGGCGAAGGCGTACACCGCCTGGTCGCTGCCGCCGTGATGGCGCAGGTCGCACACCGCGTCCCCGGCCAGACCGCTGCCGCCGGTGCCCTTGGGGCCGGGATCCTCGACACGCACCGGCCCGTCGGCCGGCCGCTTGCCGATCCCCGTCGCGCCGCCGGGCGCATCCGTGTGCGCGGCCGCCTCGGCCCGGCCCAGGTTCACCGTCAGCACCGTCATCGGCGCCCGCGCGCCCACCGGTGTTCCGGCCGACGCGGCGGGATCCACCGCTTCCGCGGGCCGTGCCGGGCCCGTGCTTCCTGCCGCCGTGCCGGGAGCCGTTCGTTCCATCGGATTCATGCGGAGAACGCTAACGACCCGAGGAGCAACGGGGAGCCCGCTCCGCCTTGCTCCCACGTCGTAACCCCTCAAAGACGCAGTGAGGTCGTTCGCTTCACGCCCAAGAGCTGCTTATGGTTGAAGGGTGATCGAAGCCCGCCACCTCCGCGTTCTGCGCGCCGTGGCCACCACCGGATCGTTCTCCGCCGCGGCCCGTGAACTGGGCTGCACCCAGCCCGCGGTCAGCCAGCAGATGAAGGCCCTGGAATCCTCCGCGGGCACCACCCTGCTGATCCGTACCGGACGCGAGATGCGGCTCACCCAGGCGGGCGAGGCCCTCGTGCGGCACGCCTCGGGCATCCTCGCCGGCCTCACCGCGGCAGAGGAGGAGGTCGCCGCGATCGCCGGACTGCGGGCCGGCCGCGTCCGGCTCGTCTCGTTCCCCAGCGGAAGCTCCACCCTGGTCCCCGGGGCCCTCGCGGCGCTGCGCGCGGCCCACCCCGGGACCAGGGTCTCCCTGGTCGAGGCCGAACCGCCGCGTTCGGTCGAGATGCTGCGCGAGGGCGACTGCGACATCGCGCTGGCGTTCCGGTACGGCACCTCCGGCACGGAGTGGGACGACCTGGTCGTGCGTCCGCTGCTCACCGACCGGCTCATCGGCCTGGTCCCCGAGGGACACCGGCTGTCCGGCTCGACGGCGGTCGGCATCGCCGAGCTGGCCGACGACTCCTGGATCGCGGGCTGCCCGCGCTGCCGGCGCCAGCTGGTGGAGGTCTGCGAGGAGTCCGGCTTCACGCCCCGGATCGACTTCGCCACCGACGACTACCCGGCGGTCGTCGGGCTGGTCGGCGCCGGGCTGGGGGTGGCGGTGCTGCCGGAGCTGGCGATCGAGTCGGTCCGCGCCAAGGGGGTCCGCACCGTGACGGTGGAACCCGCCGTCGAACGCGAGATCGTCGCCCTGACCCTTCCCGACCTGGCGCAGGTGCCCGCCGTGGCGGCCACGCTGGACCGGCTGTCCCTGGCGGCCGCCCGCTGAAACGGGGACCGCCCGGACGCGCCCTGGGTCTGCACCCCCTCGGCGGCCGGGTGGCTCTGAAGAAACGTTTTATCGCGTCGGTGCGCGGCGGGCGGGATCAGCCGTGCCCCGACGGGGACGGAACGCCGCCCGACGGTGCCGCCGCCGCGATCAGACGGTTGCGGGCCCGTCCCATGAGCTCCTCGCGCTCGTCCTCGGTGAGTCCCCCCCATACCCCGTAGGGCTCGCGTACCGCCAGGGCGTGCGCCGCGCACTCGGCGCGTACCGGGCATCGCATACAGACCTCCTTCGCCGAGTTCTCGCGGGCGCTGCGTGCCGCCCCGCGCTCACCCTCCGGGTGGAAGAACAGCGAGCTGTCGACTCCGCGGCAGGCCGCCAACAGTTGCCAGTCCCACAGATCGGCGTTGGGTCCGGGAAGGCGGGAGAAATCTGCCATTGCTTGTCCCCTCGAAACCATGCTGAGTCGGAGACGTCGTGGTCGTCCGATGTCGTCTGATGTCGTCCGGTGTCGTAAGAGTTTGACTGTGCTCATGACATTCACATCCACGGTGCAAGTAGATGTAAATATGACTGATTGCGAATCTAGCCACTGACACCAGGAAAAGGGAAGAAAACCCGCTAAATGGGGCATGGGTTTATCAGAAGATCCGGTTGATGGCTGGACGATCCGCGTCACTCTCCTCTGTGTACGGACCCTCACGTAGAGTGCCGAACCCGGCCGTCCGACCCGTAACTCTTTCGAGTGACCGTCGTTGAGAGGGCGGGGGCGGTTGACAGGAAAAGCGATCGGGCAGGTGTCCGAGAGCGTCAACCGCTCAGGTGACGACTTGTAAACAGCCTGGAGGCTCAAGGTGACGCGCATCAGCTGCGGAGGGCGGCCATGACATCCGTCCTCGTCTGCGACGACTCCCCGCTTGCCCGAGAAGCGCTCCGGCGCGCGGTCGCGACCGTGCCCGGCGTCGAGCGTGTGACGACGGCGGCCAACGGCGAGGAAGTCCTCCGCCGCTGGGGTGCCGACCGTTCGGATCTGATTCTGATGGACGTACGCATGCCCGGTCTCGGGGGAGTGGAGACGGTCCGGCGACTGCTCTCCGCCGACCCCGGTGCCAGGATCATCATGCTGACCGTCGCCGAGGACCTGGACGGGGTCGCGCTCGCGGTCGCCGCCGGTGCCCGTGGCTATCTGCACAAGGACGCCTCCCGGGCGGAGCTGCGGGCCACCGTCACCCAGGCGCTGGCCGATCCGACCTGGCGGCTCGCCCCGCGGCGGCTGCGGTCGGCCGAGATGGGGGCGGCGCCCACGCTCACCGCGCGGGAGATCCAGGTGCTCGAAGGAATGAGCCACGGCCGTTCGAACGCCGAGATCGGACGTGAGCTGTTCCTCTCCGAGGACACGGTGAAGACGCACGCCAGGCGCCTGTTCAAGAAGCTCGGTGCCTCGGACCGGGCGCATGCCGTCGCCCTCGGCTTCCGCTGGGGTCTGGTCCGCTGACCTGCGGCTGCGGCCGGAGGCCGGTCGCTTCCCCGTCCGTGATCCGGCGGACGGGGGGTCCCGGCCGTCGCGTGCGGGCCGGGCGCCGCTCCGTCGGCGGTGCCCGCCGTGCCGACGGCATGTGACGCTTCCCGGCCGATGCCGCATCCTTGACATGTGGAGTTCCTCGGGAACGATTCGGTCGAGCGGAAGGGGAGGGCGCAGGACATGACTTCCGGCGCACCCGCTCATAACGCTTCGGTGCACAACTACGGACGCGGCGGAGCGGAAGACGAGACTCCGAGGCACCATGGTCCGATGCGCGACGACGAGACGACGGTGATCGGTGCACTGGTGCACCGTGCCGTCGAGGGCGACGCGCAGGCCACCCATGACCTGCTGGCCCATGTCCATCCGCTCGCGCTGCGTTACTGCCGGTCCCGGCTGAACCGTCTGCCCGGTGATGCGCGCCACTTCGTGGAGGACCTCGCGCAGGAGGTCTGCGTCGCGGTGCTGATGGCGCTGCCGCGCTACAAGGACACCGGCAGACCCTTCGAGGCATTCGTCTTCGCCATCGCCGGTCACAAGGTCGCCGACCTCCAGCGGGCCGCCATGCGGCACCCGGGGTCGACGGCCGTGCCCTCGGACGAGATGCCCGAGCGGCCCGACGACTCGCTCGGGCCGGAGGAGCGCGCGCTGCTCAGCAGCGATGCCGCCTGGGCCAAGAAGCTGCTCGCCAATCTCCCGGACAACCAGCGCGAACTCCTGGTGCTCCGGGTCGCGGTGGGCCTGACCGCCGAGGAGACCGGACAGATGCTCGGCATGTCGCCGGGGGCGGTACGGGTCGCCCAGCACCGGGCGCTGAGCAGATTGCGCGCGCTCGCCGAACAGTGAGCCGTGCCCGGTGACGGACTCGCGCCGGGCACGGGGCGCGGCACCGGCGGGCCGCACGGGCACAGGGCGGAGCCGCAGGCCGACGGGGGCGCGCACGGTCGGAGCGCGAGGGGTTCACGCGTCCGCGACATCCCGTTCCGGTGTCGTACGGTCACACGTTTCCGGTTCTGTACGAAGCTCCAGAAACCGTAGGTGATCTTGTTCGTGGAATGAGACGCCCGCGAAGGCCGTTAGCATGGACATCCGCACCGATCAAGGCCATTTGGGGAAGGTGTCATGACTGCAAACGTCGACGGAGTGCCCGAGAAATTCGCGACGCTCGGGCTGACATACGACGACGTGCTGCTGCTGCCCGGCGCGTCCGACATGGCGCCCGATCAGATCGACACCTCCTCGTACATCTCCAAGAACGTGCGGGTGAACATCCCGCTGCTCTCCGCCGCGATGGACAAGGTCACCGAGGCCCGCATGGCGATCGCCATGGCCCGGCAGGGTGGCGCCGGTGTGCTGCACCGCAATCTCTCCATCGCCGACCAGGCCAACCAGGTCGACCTGGTGAAGCGCTCCGAGTCCGGCATGGTCACCGACCCGATCACGGTGCACCCGGACGCGACGCTGCGCGACGCCGACGAACTGTGCGCCAAGTTCCGCATCAGCGGCGTCCCGGTGACCGACGCCGCGGGCAAGCTGCTCGGCATCGTCACCAACCGCGACATGGCCTTCGAGTCGGACCGCTCGCGCCAGGTGCGCGAGGTCATGACGCCGATGCCGCTGGTCACCGGCAAGGTCGGCATCTCCGGCGTGGACGCCATGGAGCTGCTGCGCCGCCACAAGATCGAGAAGCTTCCGCTGGTCGACGATTCGGGCGTGCTCAAGGGCCTGATCACCGTCAAGGACTTCGTCAAGGCCGAGCAGTACCCGAACGCCGCCAAGGACAAGGAGGGCCGGCTGCTGGTCGGCGCCGCCGTCGGTGTCGCGGGCGATGCCTTCGAGCGGGCCCAGGCGCTCGTCGCGGCGGGTGTCGACTTCATCGTCGTCGACACCGCCCACGGCCACTCCCGTCTGGTCGGCGACATGGTCGCCAAGATCAAGTCGAACGCCTCCGGCGTCGACGTCATCGGCGGCAACATCGCCACCCGGGACGGCGCCCAGTCGCTGATCGACGCCGGTGTCGACGGCATCAAGGTCGGTGTCGGCCCCGGTTCCATCTGCACCACCCGCG
Organism: Streptomyces sp. NPDC056061; assembly: GCF_042266885.1. Taxonomy (NCBI): domain Bacteria; kingdom Bacillati; phylum Actinomycetota; class Actinomycetes; order Kitasatosporales; family Streptomycetaceae; genus Streptomyces; species Streptomyces sp. NPDC056061. Next base: position 405,828 of record NZ_JBHJWQ010000004.1, read on the forward strand.
TCGTCGCCGGCATCGGCGTCCCGCAGGTCACCGCGATCTACGAGGCGTCGCTCGCCGCGAAGGAGGCCGGCGTCCCGGTCATCGGCGACGGCGGCCTGCAGTACTCCGGCGACATCGCCAAGGCCCTGGTGGCCGGCGCGGACACCGTGATGCTCGGCTCGCTGCTGGCCGGCTGCGAGGAGTCGCCGGGCGAGCTGCTCTTCATCAACGGCAAGCAGTTCAAGTCGTACCGCGGCATGGGTTCGCTGGGCGCGATGCAGACCCGCGGCGACCGCAAGTCGTTCTCCAAGGACCGCTACTTCCAGGAGGGCGTCGCCTCCGACGAGAAACTGGTCCCCGAGGGCATCGAGGGCCAGGTTCCCTACCGCGGCCCGCTCTCCGCGGTCGTCCACCAGCTCACCGGCGGCCTGCGCCAGTCGATGTTCTACGTCGGCGGCCGCACCGTGCCGGAGCTCCAGGCCAACGGCAGGTTCGTCCGGATCACCTCGGCGGGTCTCAAGGAGAGCCACCCGCACGACATCCAGATGACGGTCGAGGCACCGAACTACAGCAGGAAGTAACGCGCACCGACGCGACCGAGGGGCGGCCAGGGCCTTCCCGCACTGTCGGCTTCCGACAGGGCGGGGGTTCCCGGGACCGCCCCTTCGGCATGTGTCGGGGATACTGGACAGCGCAGACGTAGAGGGAAAGGCCACACCATCGTGACTGAGATCGAGATCGGGCGCGGCAAGCGCGGCCGCCGGGCATACGCGTTCGACGACATCGCCGTCGTACCCAGCCGCCGAACCCGCGACCCGAAGGAGGTCTCGATCGCCTGGCAGATCGACGCCTACCGCTTCGAGCTGCCGTTCCTGGCCGCCCCCATGGACTCGGTGGTCTCCCCGCAGACCGCGATCCGCATCGGCGAGCTGGGCGGCCTCGGTGTCCTCAACCTGGAAGGGCTGTGGACCCGGTACGAGGACCCGCAGCCGCTGCTCGACGAGATCGCCGAGATGCCCGCCGAGGCGGCGACCCGCCGGCTCCAGGAGATCTACGCCGCCCCGATCCGCGAGGAGCTGATCGGACAGCGCATCAAGGAGGTGCGCGACTCCGGCGTCGTCACCGCCGCCGCGCTCTCCCCGCAGCGCACCGCGCAGTTCTCCAAGGCGGTCGTCGACGCGGGCGTGGACATCTTCGTCATCCGCGGCACGACGGTCTCCGCCGAGCACGTCTCGGGCGCGGCCGAGCCGCTCAACCTGAAGCAGTTCATCTACGAGCTGGACGTCCCGGTGATCGTCGGCGGCTGCGCCACCTACACCGCGGCCCTGCACCTGATGCGCACCGGCGCGGCCGGTGTCCTCGTCGGCTTCGGCGGCGGCGCCGCCCACACCACGCGCAACGTCTTCGGCATCCAGGTCCCGATGGCGACCGCGGTCGCCGATGTGGCCGGGGCCCGCCGCGACTACATGGACGAGTCGGGCGGCCGGTACGTGCACGTGATCGCGGACGGCGGTGTCGGCTGGTCCGGCGACCTGCCGAAGGCCATCGCCTGCGGCGCGGACGCCGTGATGATCGGCTCCCCGCTGGCCCGTGCGACGGACGCGCCGGGCCGCGGCCGGCACTGGGGCATGGAGGCCGTCCACGAGGACGTGCCGCGCGGCAAGCTGGTCGACCTCGGCACCGTCGGCACGACCGAGGAGGTCCTCACCGGTCCTTCGCACTCTCCCGACGGCTCGATGAACATCTTCGGCGCGCTGCGCCGGGCGATGGCCACGACGGGCTACAGCGAGCTCAAGGAGTTCCAGCGCGTCGAGGTGACGGTGGCGGACTCGCAGCACAGCCGCTGACCGCGTCCGGCACACCGGACATGGGCGAGGGCCCCGGAAACCGTGACCGACGGTTTGCGGGGCCCTCGCCCATGTCCTGACCTGCTGTGTCCTGCCTCGCCTCACCCAGGTCCGGACCCGTGACCGGACCCGGGCCCGGAAGGCCCGGCCGGGGTCTGAGCGGTGTCCCGTCATCCCTGGTGGGTCGGCGCGCGGCGTCAGATGCGGTGCATCGCAAGGCGGAGGGACGTCCGCATACCGGATGTATGTGGACGTTCCGGCAACGCGGCGAGGTGCCGTAGCTGTCGTCGCGCGCCCGCCAGGGATGACGGGACACCGCTTACGCGCCGGTGGCCTTCTTGGCGCCACCGAACGCGGCAACGGCGCCGAGCAGCAGGAAGACGTAGCTCATGAAGTCCGCCGCCTCGCCCCATGCCTTCGTCAGCATGTCGAAGTGGTCGAGGAACAGCTCGGACGCGGACTGGTTGACCAGGTCGGACAGGATGATCGAGACGCCGATGAGCTGGCCGAGGTAGACGGCGCCGACCGACAGGACGGCGCTGACCACGGGCAGGATCGGGTTGCGGCCGCCGACCTTGCTCGCCGCGAAGCCGACGAGGAAGCCGACGCCGATGGCGGCGTAGCCGATCTCGCGCTCGATCGCGCCGGCGATCACGCCGTACAGGAAGGCCGCGACGACCGCCGCGACCAGCGCCGTCAGCAGTCCGAGGCCCACGTTGTCGCGGGCGGGGGCGGGCGGGGCGAAGGGTGCGCCGCCGAACGCGGGGGCGGGCTGCCCGTACGGGCCGGGCTGCTGGCCGCCCGCGAAGGGGTTGCCGGTCGGGGCGCCGGGCTGCTGGTTCGCGAAGGGGTTGCCGGTGGGGGCGCCGGGCTGCTGGCCGCCCGCGTACGGGTTGCCGTCGAAGGGCTGTCCGCCGGGCTGCTGGTTCGGCGGCGGCACGGGCTGGCTCATGGTGGGATCCCCCTGGGAACGGAAGCGCACGAATGTGCGAGATGTGACGCCGCAGGCTAGCAGCCACCTACGACATCGCCCACCAAAATCTCCGGAATCTTCTGTTCACAGCCGGTGTGCGGCTCCCGCCGGGGTCGCGCCGCGGGTGTCCAGGAGCAGCTGGGCCTTCACGGCGAGACCCTGGAGGTCGTAGGTGCGGTGGTGCTGGAGCAGCACCGTGAGGTCGGCGCCGGCCGCCGCCTCGTACAGCGAGTCGGCTCGCGGCACGGGTTGTTCGCGCACCCGCCAGTCCAGGACGTGCGGGTCGTGGTAGCCGATCTGGGCGCCCATGTCCATCAGCCGGGAGGCGATCTCCCGGGAGGGCGACGCCTCCTGGTCGGCGAGGTCGGGCTTGTAGGTGACGCCGAGGAGCAGGACCCGGGCGCCGCGCACCGATTTGCCGTGCTCGTTCAGCAGGGTGGCGCAGCGCTGGATCACGTACTGCGGCATCCGGTCGTTGATCTCCTGGGCCAGCGAGACCATCCGCAACGGGTGGCCGGGGGTGCGGCTGTGGTACGGGAGGCGGCCCGGGTCGACGGGGACGCCGTGCCCGCCGACACCGGGCCCGGGACGGAACGCCTCGAAGCCGAAGGGCTTGGTCTCGGCGCACCGGATCACGTCCCACAGGTCGACGCCCAGGTCGTGGCAGAGCACAGCCATCTCGTTGACCAGGGCGATGTTGACGTGCCGGAAGTTGGTCTCCAGGACCTTCGTCATCTCGGCCTCGCGCGGGCCGCGGGCCCGGACCACCTTGTCGGTGAGCCGGCCGTAGAAGGCGGCGGCGGATTCGGTGCAGACGGGCGTGAGGCCGCCGATGACCTTGGGCGTGTTGGCGTAGACGTGGGTCCGGTTTCCGGGGTCGAGGCGGCCGGGGGAGTAGGCGAGGTGGAAGTCGCGCCCGGCGCGCAGTCCCGATCCCGCTTCGAGGAGCGGCAGGACGTGGTTCTCGGTGGTGCCCGGCTGGACCGCCGACTCCACGAGGACGGTGGTGTGCGGGCGCAACCGGGCGGCGAGGACGCGCGTGGCGTCGGTGAGGGCGGTGAGGTCGAGGGTGCGGTCGGCGCCGAGCGGGGTGGGTGCGCAGATCACCGCGGTGCGGACCCGGCCCAGTTCGGCCGGGTCGGTGGTGGGCCGGAAACCCGCGGAGAGCATGCGGCGCACGGCCGAGGCGGTGAGCGCGCCCTCGGCGGGGGTGCGGCCCGCGGCGAGTTCCGCGTGGGCGCGCGGGTCGGTGTCGTAGCCGACGGTCTGGACGCCCGCGGCGACGGCGGCCTGGGCGAGGGGCAGGCCGAGCTGGCCGAGTCCGATGACAGCGAGGTCTGCGGGCATGGGGATGGGCCGTCCTTCCCTCGGACCGGCCGGTTCACGGAGGACGGCGACCTCCGTGAACCGGCCGGTACACGACCATGGGAGAGCAGAAAGCGCAACCGCTGGGCACGGCGCAATGTCAGACTAGGCGTAAATATGACCTATGTGTCGCATTGCGGGGCCCGTGCCGTCGGGTGTTGTCCACAGGCGGTGGCCGAAGTCGTGGACGGCGGACAGAATCGAGAGGTGGGCCGGGACGTCCGACCGCTCGGTCGGGCCGCGTCCCGTGCCGGACCACCCCGTCCACCCCGGGAGGCAGCAGTGAGGACAGCGACACTGGGACCCGCGGAGCGTGCCGAGGCACTCGCCGCCATGGCCGAGCGCGAACTGGACGTACTGGTCGTGGGGGCAGGCGTGGTCGGCGCCGGCACGGCACTGGACGCGGCGACGAGAGGACTGTCGACCGGTCTTGTCGAGGCGCGCGACTGGGCCTCGGGCACGTCGAGCAGATCGAGCAAGCTGATCCACGGCGGGCTGCGCTATTTGGAGATGCTCGACTTCGCGCTGGTCCGGGAGGCACTGAAGGAGCGCGGGCTGCTGCTGGAGCGGCTGGCCCCGCACCTGGTGAAGCCGGTGCCCTTCCTCTATCCCTTGCAGCACAAGGGCTGGGAGCGGTTCTACGCAGGTTCCGGCGTGGCGCTGTACGACGCGATGTCGGTGTCCTCGGGGCACGGCCGGGGCCTGCCCGTCCATCGCCACCTCTCCCGCCGCCGCGCCCTGCGGGTCGCCCCGTCACTGCGGAAGGACGCCCTGGTCGGGGCGTTGCAGTACTACGACGCGCAGATGGACGACGCCCGCTACGTGGCGACGCTGGTGCGCACCGCCGCCGGATACGGCGCGCACGTCGCGAACCGGGCCCGGGTCATCGGCTTTCTCCGGGAGGGCGAACGGGTCGTCGGCGCCCGGGTGGAGGACGTCGAGGCGGGCGGGGAGTACGAGGTCAGGGCCAAGCAGGTGGTGAACGCGACCGGCGTGTGGACGGACGACACCCAGGCCCTGATCGGGGAGCGCGGGCTGTTCCACGTCCGCGCGTCCAAGGGCATCCACCTGGTCGTCCCGAAGGACCGCATCCACTCCTCGACCGGCCTGATCCTGCGGACCGAGAAGTCCGTCCTGTTCGTCATCCCGTGGGGACGGCACTGGATCATCGGGACCACCGACACCGACTGGGACCTGGACAAGGCCCACCCGGCCGCGTCCAGCGCCGATATCGACTACCTCCTCGAACACGTCAATTCCGTCCTGGCCACGCCGCTGACCAGGGACGACGTCCAGGGCGTCTACGCCGGGCTGCGCCCGCTGCTGGCCGGTGAGTCGGAGGCGACGAGCAAGCTCTCGCGCGAGCACACCGTGGCGCACCCGGTGCCCGGCCTCGTGGTCGTGGCGGGCGGCAAGTACACCACGTACCGGGTGATGGCGAAGGACGCCGTCGACGAGGCGGTGCACGGTCTCGATCAGCGGGTGGCCCAGTGCGTCACGGAGGACATCCCGCTGCTGGGCGCGGAGGGGTACCCGGCGCTGTGGAACGCCCGCGCGAGGATCGCGGCCCGGACGGGGCTCCACGTCGCCCGGGTGGAGCATCTGCTCAACCGCTACGGGTCCATGACGGAGCAGATCCTGGATCTGATCGTCGCGGACCCGGTGCTCGGCGAGCCGCTGCCCGCCGCGGACGACTACCTGAAGGCGGAGATCGTCTACGCGGCCTCCCACGAGGGGGCCCGGCACCTCGACGACGTGTTGACCCGCCGCACCCGGATCTCCATCGAGACCTTCGACCGGGGCACGCGCAGCGCCCGGATCTGCGCCGAACTGATGGCGCCGGTGCTGGGCTGGGACGAACCGCAGATCGACCGGGAGGTCGAGCACTACGACAAGCGGGTGGAGGCGGAGCGGGAGTCGCAGCGCCAGCCGGACGACCTCACGGCGGACGCGGCACGGCTCGGCGCACCGGACATCGTTCCGCTGTAACACCGGACGGCGGGCGGGAGACCGGGAGGGGGCGGGCGGTGACGGCTGCTGCGCGGATGCGGGCGCCCGCGCGGGACGGCCCTGCGCCCGCGTGCGGACCGGACGCGGGCGCAGGGCCGTGCGGGGAGGACAGCATGGTCCGGGGCGACGGGCGGGCGGCGACGGCCGCGGGTGCGAGGTGCCGGTGGGGTGCAGCGGCTTGATGAGGCGTCGGCGGATCTCGGTGGCGTAGTCGTGCCCGGTGACGCACCGGACGAGGAGGCCGAGCACGGCGTATTCGGTGGGGGAGCAGGAATGGTGGCCGGGGACGCCGGTGGGGCGGTGGGAGAGCACGAGCCGGATCGCGCCGACGGCGGAGTCCGGCCGCGCGGCGGTGTCGTCGGCGTAGTCGTACGGGCCGCTGGTGTGGCCGAGCAGGGCGTGCAGCGTGATGCGGCGGCCGTCGTTGCCGTTGCCGTTGCCGGATCAGATCGGGCAGCAGCCCGTCGACGGGATCGGACAGCCACAGGCGTCCCTCTTCGGCGAGTTGGAGCACGAGGGCGGCGACGAAGGTCTCGGTGACGCTGCCCGCCCGGAACCGGTCCGCCCCGCGGATACCCGGGCCCGTCGAACGGAACGTGTCGTACGGTGCGGTGGAAGCACAAGGGGCCGACAGGGCCGCGGTGGACGCACCGCCCCGGTGACGAACCGGGGAAGGCAGGACATTGCGGGTGTGAGAAGTGGTCCTCGGGGCAGGGGCGTGGTGCCCGGGCCCGACAGCGCCGGAGGCAACGGGGCGACGCACAGTGCCCGGAGTGTCGGCATGGCGGAGAACCCCTTTCCCGGGCCACCATCATGCCGGGCCCGCGGACCCGGCACCATGGCCGGTCCCGGGGTGAGGGACAATGAACGCTCTGCCAGGGCGGGTTGATCGCAGAGGGGACGCATGTCGGAGGCGGAGCAGGCACAAGAGCCCCAACGGGACAAGGACGGACGTCTTCTCGCGGGGCGGTACCGGCTCGGGGCGGTGCTCGGCCGGGGCGGTATGGGCACGGTCTGGCGTGCCGTCGACGAGACACTGGGCCGTACGGTCGCGGTCAAGGAACTGCGGTTCCCCTCGGCCATCGACGAGGACGAGAAGCGCCGTCTCATCACGCGCACGCTGCGTGAGGCGAAGGCGATCGCCAGGATTCGGAACAACGGCGCGGTGACGGTCTTCGACGTGGTCGACGAGGACGACCGGCCGTGGATCGTGATGGAACTCATCGAGGGCAAGTCGCTCGCCGAGGCCATCCGCGAGGACGGCGTGCTGACGCCGAGACGTGCCGCCGAGGTCGGCCTCGCGATACTCGACGTGCTCCGGTCGGCGCACCGCGAGGGCATCCTGCACCGCGACGTGAAGCCGTCCAACGTGCTGATCGCCGAGGACGGCCGGGTCGTGCTGACCGACTTCGGCATCGCGCAGGTCGAGGGCGACCCCTCCGTCACCTCGACGGGCATGCTCGTCGGCGCGCCCTCGTACATCTCGCCCGAACGCGCCCGCGGGCACAAGCCCGGACCGCCCGCCGACCTGTGGTCGCTCGGCGGACTGCTCTACGCCAGCGTCGAGGGCACCCCGCCGTACGACAAGGGATCGGCCATCGCCACTCTGACGGCGGTGATGACCGAGCCGCTCGACCCGCCGAAGAACGCCGGCCCGCTCACGGACGTCATCTACGGCCTGCTGGCCAAGGACCCCGACCAGCGGCTCGACGACGCGGGTGCGCGCGTCCTGCTCAACGACGTGATCCACGCCCCGGAGAGACCGGACCCGGTGGTTTTGCCCGTCGAGGCCACGCAGATCATGGCGCTGCCCGGGAAGGGCGACGGAGGCGCCGCGGCGGCCACGGCGTCCGGCGAACCGGCCGAGGGCGCGCGGGACCGGCTGCGTGGCGCGCTGCGCTCCGTGCGGAGCGCCAAGGCGGGGCCGTCCGCCGCCGCGGGTGCCGCCGCCAAGCCGCCGACCGCCCCGCCCCCGCCGCCGACCGCCGCCCCGGCC